>URIZ01000001.1 GCA_900548005.1 uncultured Eubacteriales bacterium
CGAGTGGTGGAAGAAATACCGGCACGGACCGGAAAGATGGGGCAATTCTATTTAGAGTCTAAAACGTTCACCTTTGTAGAGCTGTGAACAAATAAAAAACTTATCGGGCGCAATTGATTGTCGTTTCGTTTCCACGAGATTGCCACGCTTGCGCTCGCAATGACAAAGTTTTTTATTTGCGCCCGATAAAATATATAACATACACGACATCATAACAAAAGGTCTTATGAACATAAGCATAATGATGAAACCCGCATCGTCAAATTGCAATTTGAGATGCAAATACTGCTTTTACAACGATCTGTCAAGCCACAGAGAGATGCCTTCGCGCGGCATTATGAGCCAAGACACATTGCGCAATATCTTGAAAAAGGCGTTTGATTTTGCAGGTGACGACAAGGTGATGTTGTCCTTTCAAGGCGGCGAGCCGCTCATTGCCGGCAAGGAGTTTTTCAAAAACGTGCACGCAATCATACGAGAACTCAACGTGCGCAAATGCCCCGTGTATATCGGTATTCAGACCAACGGCACGCTGATTGACGATGAGTGGTGTCAGATTTTCAAACGCGGCGGCTATCTTGTGGGATTGTCGCTTGACGGTGACGAAATTGCCGATTCGCTCCGCATAGACGCAAACGGCGAGCCGACTTTTCAAAGAGTGTTAGCGGCGGCAAAACTTATGCAAAAACACGGAGTGGAATTCAACATTCTCACCGTTCTCACCAAACAAGTGGCGCAACGCATAGACAGAATTTACGCGTTTTTCAAAAAGCAAGGTTTTAGGCATCTTCAATTTATCCCCATGCTCAAACCTTTGCGCCTCGATGAAAACGGCAAGCCGATTTCCGCTTGCGAGTATTCCACGCCGTTTCCGAGCGAAGAAGAAAACTACGTCATGAGCGGTGAAGACTATGCGTATTTCTTGAAAAAGTGTTTCTCGCTGTATTTGAAGGATTTTGTGGACGGCAAGTATACGTCCATTCGCCAATTCGACAATTTTGTGCGCCTTGCTCACCACGAGATCCCCGAGCAATGCGGCATGGACGGGCATTGCTGCCACCAATTTGTCATCGAAGGCGACGGCGAAGTGTATCCGTGCGACTTCTATTGCGTGGACTGCTACGACATGGGCAACATCAACGATACGGACTTTTTTGCCCTGTCAAAACATCCGATCGCCACGCAATTTATCAAAGAAAGCATGCAAATAGACGAAAAATGCAAGGCTTGCAAATATTATGCTCTTTGCAAAAACGGCTGCAAACGCGAGCGTATCGACATTGACAAATGCGATGCCTACAAGCAATTTTTCGCCTACGCCTTGCCCCACCTGCAACGCATGAGCTGACGTTTTTTGGCAATGCGCCGACAAGGACAATGCGGCATTGTCACCACAAAAATACAGATTTTGAACAAACTAAAAAGAAAAGCGCGGCGGAGAAAATCCGCTGCGCTTTTCGGTTAGGAAATGGGGGAAAATTATGTTGTTTGATCAGTGTTTGGATGTGACGGTGATTTCGCCGTCTTTTGCGTCAACCACGATGGTGTCGCCTTCGTCCATATTGCCTTTGAGAATTGCTCTTGCAACTTTGGTTTCGACATTGCTCTCTATATAACGTTTGAGCGGTCTTGCGCCGAAGGTCACGTCATAGCCGCCGTCAACGATAAGGTCTTTTGCTGCTTGGGTGACTTCGAGTTTGAGATTTTGTTTGTCAAGCCTCGATGAGAGTTTTGCGAGCATGATGTCGATGATCTTATACACGCTCTCTCTTGTGAGCGGCGTGAAGAACACTATGTCGTCAAGTCTGTTCAAAAACTCGGGGCGGAAAGTTTGTTTGAGCAGTCCGTCGATTTCGTCTTTGGCTTCTTGCTTGATCTCGCCTTTGTCGTCGATGTTGTCGAGAATGACGCTGCTGCCAAGGTTGGAAGTCATGATGATGATTGTGTTCTTGAAGTTGACCGTTCTGCCTTGGCTGTCGGTGATTCTGCCGTCGTCAAGCACTTGCAGCAAGATGTTGAACACGTCGGGGTGCGCCTTTTCGATCTCGTCAAACAGCACGACAGAGTAGGGTTTTCTTCTCACAGCCTCGGTGAGTTGACCGCCTTCGTCATAGCCCACGTATCCCGGAGGTGCGCCGATAAGACGAGATACGCTGAATTTTTCCATATATTCCGTCATGTCGATACGCACGATATTGCGCTCGTCATCAAACAGATAGGACGCAAGCGTCTTTGCAAGTTCCGTCTTGCCAACGCCCGTCGGACCAAGGAACAGGAACGAGCCGATAGGTCTGTTTTCATCGGATATGCCCGCACGAGAACGCAACACCGCTTCGCTCACCGCCGTGACAGCCTCGTCTTGACCGATGACTCTCTTGTGCAGTTCATCGCCAAGATGGAGCAGTTTTTCCTTTTCGCTTTCCATGAGCTTGGTGACGGGGATGCCAGTCCATTTTGCCACGATTTTTGCGATTTCGTCGGCAGTCACTTCGTCACGCAAAAGTGTAGTGCCGTTTGCGCCTTTCTTTTCGGCGTCTTCCAGCTTTTTGTTGAGCGCGGGCAGTTCGCCGTATTGCAGTTGTGCCGCCTTGCCGTAGTCGCTGTTGCGCTTTGCCTCTTCGATTGCGAGATTGACGCGGTCGATTTCGGCTTTGGTGTCTTGCACGCTGTTGATTTCCTTCTTCTCGTTTTCCCATTGCGCCTTCATCGCGTTGAATTTGTCGTGCAGTTCGGCAAGTTCTTTCTTGATGGATTCGCGGCGGTCAACGGAGAGTTTGTCCGTCTCTTTTTCAAGAGCCATTTCTTCGATTTCAAGCTGCATGATTTTGCGGCTTATCACGTCCATTTCGGTGGGCATGCTGTCGATTTCCGTTCTTATCATCGCGCACGCCTCGTCCACAAGGTCGATCGCCTTGTCGGGCAAGAATCTGTCGGTGATGTATCTATCCGAAAGCGTTGCCGCCGCAACGAGAGCTTGGTCGTGAATACGCACGCCGTGGAAGATCTCGTATCTTTCTTTCAAGCCACGCAAGATAGCGATTGTGTCTTCAACGGTGGGTTCGTTGACCATGACGGGTTGAAAACGTCTTTCAAGCGCAGGATCTTTTTCGATATACTTGCGGTATTCGTCAAGGGTGGTTGCGCCGATGCAGTGCAATTCGCCCCTTGCAAGCATAGGCTTGAGCAGGTTGCCTGCATCCATGCTGCCTTCGGTCTTGCCTGCGCCCACGATGGTGTGCAACTCATCGATGAACAGCAACATTCTGCCGTTTTGTTTCTTGATTTCGGTCAAGACGGCTTTGAGTCTTTCTTCAAATTCGCCACGATACTTTGCGCCTGCAATCAGCGCGCCCATATCGAGAGCAAAGATGTGTTTGTCCTTCAAACCCTCTGGCACGTCGCCGCGCACAATACGCTGTGCAAGACCTTCGGCAATAGCCGTCTTGCCAACGCCCGCTTCGCCGATAAGCACGGGGTTGTTTTTGGTCTTTCTTGACAAAATACGGATGACGTTTCTTATCTCGTCGTCACGACCGATGACGGGATCGAGCTGCCCGCGGGATGCGCGTTCCACCATATCGTGACCGTATTTGTTGAGCACGTCATAAGTGTCTTCGGGGTTGTCACTTGTCACTTTTGACGTTTTAACTTGTTTAACCGCATTGATAAAGTCCGCTTTTGTGAGTTTGCACTTTGCAAAAGCGTTTTTCAAAGCAGGGGACGGATTGTCGAGAATCGCTTGGAAAATGTGTTCCACGCTCACGAAATCGTCGCCTTGACTCTTTGCCAGTTTCTCTGCCTGAGAGAGCATAAGGGCGCAGTCTTGGGCAAGATACACTTCGCCCGCTCCGCTTCCTGTGACGGAAGAAAAGCCCGAGATGATCTTGTCTATTTCACGCAAAAGCGCAGGTGCGTCCGCACCGCATTTGTTGACGAGTTTGGGGATAAGACCTTCATCGTCGCTCAAAAGCGCGTAGGCGATATGCTCCTTGCAAAGTTGTTGGTTGTGTCTTTCAAGCGCGAGTGTTTGCGCATTGTTGATGGCGTCAAGAGCCTTCTTTGTATATTTGTTGGTATCCATATCAGTACCCCCTTTTTTATTATTATGTTGGCAGTCATTTTTGCTGACTGTTAGCACTCTTGTTCTTCGATTGCTAATTATATCACCGTTTGCGCATTTGTCAAGATTTTTTATACAGTTTTTTCAAAAAAATTGTTGCCGAACGTTTGTAAAATAAAAACTCTTCCGAGGCGGAAGAGTTTGAAAAGTCGTGATTTTGCATAAATCGTCATTTTTTGACAAAGTAGTGCGAGGCGATGGGGCAGGAAACGTAGGAAAGAAATTCGTCCTGAGTGTACTTACCGGGGTTGTCTATGCACCAAAGCGCAGTGGACACCATGCCGCCCGCAACAAAACTTGACAGCACTTGCAAGGGGAGCTTGATTTCGTAGGTGTCCTTGTATTTGGAAAGCTGATATTTGATGGAATGGGCGATGGAGTCTTGGATGGTGCTCACCACTTTGCCGTTGCGGTTGTTGCGTATGATGTTGCAGATGTGGTTGTGCTTGTCAAAGAAGAACTCGATTGCCATCATCATAATCGACGAGATCGTTTCCATGGGGGAAGTGAGTTTTGTTTCTTTTGTGAACTTTGCGTACAGGTCGTCTTTTAACTCTTCCAAAGCAAAGGCAAGGAGATGATATTTGTCTTCAAAGTGAGCGTAGAACGTTGCGCGGTTGACCATTGCGCGATTGCATAGGTCTATGACGCTGATTTTTTCGATGGATTCTTCTTCCATCATATCGAGCAGCGTGTTGCTCAAAAGTTTGCGAGTGCGCACGATGCGCAAATCTTCTTTGTTGGTCATATTCGTCTCCTTATGTGCAATATAGTATACATTATTGCACAAAAGTGCGTTTCTGTCAAGTTATCTATCACATGTAGCCATATCGGACAATACGTCCGTCATCGTGAAAAGAATCTGCCACATCGTGCAAAATATGCCTTGAAAACAATATGTTTGTCGTTTGGCAAGCAGTGTGGAAAGCGGCGCGGTAAGTAGGTTGACGTTTTGCAATCGGTTTTGCAACAAGGGCGGTAAGACGTGTGGGAGAATGTGGCAAGCAGCGGTGCAAGAAGTGTAGCAAGCATTTTGGCAATAGGTGTGGCAGTAGTGTGGCAAGCAATATGAGCTCGTGCACGCACGCGTGGGCGCATCGCGCGTATATGCGCGCGCAAATATGGATTTAGTATATTTATTAAAAATTTCTTAATCTTATAAAAAGATTTTTTATATTGATTGACATTTGACGATAAAAATCGTAAATAAATATATGTATCACATTTTAATGTTCAAAAATTCGCGCTCTGCGAATTGGGAGAAATATGGAAAGAAACAAAGCACCAAAATCCAAAGGCGGCGTCAAAAAGATGGCGGGTTGCATCGGCGAATACAAGCCGCATGCGATTTTCACATCACTTTTGGTTGCACTGGAAGTCCTATTTGAGATTTTCATTCCGCTCATCATGGCGCAAATCGTCAACGTGGGCATGGCTGAAAACGCAACGGAATTTACCTTTACGTTGCAACTTGGCAAGTTGAGCTGTGCGCTTTTCACCATGACAAACCGCGTGTCGTTTATCGTCACTTGCGGCGCGATGATGGTGGTTATGGCACTCATATCCCTGTTTTTCGGCACTATGTCGGGAAAACTTGCCGCAACCGCGTCAACGGGCTTTGCAAAAAATCTTCGCAGAAAACTTTTCTACAAGATCGAAAATTTCAGTTTTGCAAACCTTGACCGTTTCAACACGGCAAGCCTTGTCACAAGACTTACAACAGACGTGACCAACATGCAAATGGCGTTTCAGATCGTCATTCGTATGCTCGTGCGCTCGCCGATTATGCTCGTTTTGGCAACCTGCATGGCAATCTCGATAAGCCCCGATCTTTCGCTTATCTTTGCCGTGGCTTTGCCCGTGCTTATCATCGGCTTGATTGTGGGCGTCAAGATCATTTTCCCGAGATTTGAGAAAATGCTCCACAAGTATGACGCCATGAACGAGTCCACGCAAGAAAACCTTATCGGCATCCGCGCGGTGAAGGCGTTTGTGAGAGAAGACAACGAGATCGACAAGTTCAAGAAAGTGTCGTCCACAGTGCAAAAACTGCAATTCTCGGCGGAAAAAATCATTGTCGTCGCATTCCCGTTTATGCAAATTATCGTGTATGCGTGCATGCTTTGCGTCGCTTGGTTTGGCGGCAACGACATCATTGTGGGCAAAATGCAACTTGGTGATTTCACGGCGTTTTTGAGCTATATTATGCAAATCCTCATGTCGCTTATGATGGTGGCAATGGGCTTTATGAACGTTGTTTTGTCGCGCGCGTCCCTTGATCGTATCGTGGAAGTTTTGGACGAGAAGATTGACATCGAAGACGGCGAAAACGCCTCGGACGAGCTCAAAGTTGCAGACGGCAGCATCGATTTCGACCACGTTGACTTTTCCTATTCAAAATCCGGCGAAGTGCTCAATCTCGAAGACATCGACTTGCACATCAAGAGTGGCGAAACAATCGGCATCATCGGCGGCACGGGCTCTGCAAAGTCCACTCTCGTGCAGCTTATCCCCAGACTTTACGACGTGTTTGACGGCGAAGTGAAGGTGGGTGGCGTAAACGTGAAAGAGTACAAGCTCAACGAGCTTAGAGATAGCGTGGCTATGGTGCTGCAAAAGAACGTGCTTTTTAGCGGTACTATCAGAGAAAACCTTGCTTGGGGCAACAAAAACGCAACCCAAGAAGAGATAGAGCATGCCGCAAAAGCGGCTCAGGCGCACGATTTCATCATGTCCTTCCCCAATGGCTATGACACCGAGCTCGGACAGGGCGGCGTCAACGTATCGGGCGGACAAAAACAACGCTTGTGCATCGCTCGCGCCTTGCTCAAAAAACCCAAAATTATGATTATGGACGACTCAACGTCCGCCGTGGACACCGCAACCGACGCGGCTATTCGCGCAGGGCTTAAAAACGAGTTTGGCGACACCACGGTGCTTATCATCGCGCAACGCATCTCGTCCGTGGAGAGCGCGGACAGAATCATTGTCATGAACGACGGCAAGATTGACGCTGTCGGAACTCATGATGAACTTATTGCAACCAACCAAATCTATCAGGACGTGTACAATTCGCAAAAGAAGGGTAGCGACGAACAAGAAACGGGGGTGAGCGAAAATGCGTAAGAAAGACAAGAAAAACGTTAAGAACGCAATGCCCCAGAACAAGTATAGGGCAAAGAATCCGATGAAAACTTTGAAGCGTATTCTCGGATACTGGAAGCCGTATACGGGACAACTCATCGGCGCGCTCTTTTGCATGATAGCAAACGTGCTTTGCAACATTGCAGGTACGTTTATGCTCGGCTCGGTCGTCGTCAACAACTACATTTTGCCCCTTGCCTACAAGATGGGCAACTATGTTACCACCAACTCAGAGATCATTCAAAGGGCGGCGGAAGTCACCATCCAAAACTTCGGCGGCATCGTCGGCGTCATGGCGGCAATGTACGTCACGGGGGCGGGATTGCACTATCTTTATAGTTTCATTCTCACGAGAGTCACCACCAAAACGTTGCAAAACGTGCGTGACGAGATGTTTGAAAAGATGGAAAAACTCCCCATCAGATACTTCGACACTCACACTCACGGCGACATAATGAGCTTGTACACCAACGACACCGACACTTTGCGTGAATTGCTCTCAAACGGCATCCCCAACTTGCTTAGCAACTCGCTCACCGTCATAGGCATGTTTGTCGCGATGATGATCGTATCACCCTTGCTCACGTTGTGCGCGGTGGTTATGCTTGTCGTCATGCTTTTCATCATGAAGTTTATAGCCGGCAGGAGCGGCAAGCACTTTGTCGGACAACAACGTCAAACGGGCGCAATCAACGGCTTCATAGAAGAGCATATCGACGGGCTCAAAGTCGTCAAGGTGTTCTGCCACGAAGATGAAGAAAAAGTGGACTTTGACAAGTTCAACGAGGCTCTCTTCCACGACTCCGACAAGGCGCACAAATACGCAAACATCTTGTTCCCGATCATGGGCAACTTGTCCTATATCTCGTACGCCGTCACCGCAATCGTCGGCACGATCATGGCAATCAGCGGCTTTGGCGGTATGACGTGGGGCGGACTTGTGTCCTTCATGCAATTCTCTCGCCAATTCAGCAACCCGCTCTCGCAAATCGCGCAACAAATGAACGGCGTGCTTATGGCTTTGGCAGGCGCGGAGCGTATCTTCGAGCTTATCGACCAAGAGCCCGAAAAGGACGAGGGCTACGTCACTCTCGTCAACGCAAGAGAAGACGAAAACGGCAATATCGTTGAAACCGAAGAATACACGGGAGAGTGGGCTTGGAAACACTTCCACAAAGCAGACGGCACGACAACCTACGTCAAATGGCGCGGCGAAGTGGAGTTTGAAGACGTCACTTTCGGTTATGTGCCCGAAAAAACCGTGCTCAAACACGTCACCATGGAAGCGTTGCCCGGTCAAAAAGTCGCGCTTGTCGGCTCAACCGGCGCAGGTAAAACCACAATCACCAACCTTATCAACCGCTTCTATGACATAGATCAAGGCAAGATAAGATACGACAACATCAACATCACCAAGATCAACAAGAACGATTTGCGTCGCTCTATGGCAATGGTGTTGCAAGACACGCACTTGTTCACGGGTACGGTTGCCGACAACATTCGCTTTGGCAAACTCGATGCCACCGATGAAGAAGTCGTCGCCGCCGCAAAACTCGCCAATGCGGACTATTTCATTCGCCACTTGCCCGAAGGCTACAACACCATGCTCACCGGTGACGGCGAAAACCTTTCGCAAGGTCAACGTCAGCTCCTTGCAATCGCAAGAGCCGCAGTCGCCAATCCCCCCGTTCTCATTCTTGACGAGGCAACATCGTCCATCGACACTCGCACCGAGAAACTCATCGAGCAAGGCATGGACAAGCTCATGCAAGGTCGCACCGTCTTTGTCATCGCTCACCGTCTTTCCACCGTCCGCAACTCCGACATGATTTGCGTTCTCGAACACGGCGAGATCATCGAGCGCGGCAATCACGATGAGCTTATCGCGTTGCATGGGAGGTATTATCAGCTTTATACCGGCGCCTTCGAACTGGAATGACCGCGCTATTTAGCAAATAACTGCGTCAACACCCATCCGCTCCAAAATCACGTACGCATAGTACGTTGGGTTTTGTTTCGGATGGGTGTTTCCTTGTTCTTCATCTAAATATCGCGGTCATTAAAAGATATAATTTAAGCAATATACAGCCCGTCAACTCATGTACGCATAGTACATTTGGGTTGTCATTCTCGGGGTGCTTTCGCGTTATTCATCCGTTTGGACACGCTCACATTGTTACATTCTGTGTCAAATTCTCCATATTTGTTACGGCTCTACAAAAGTTTTGCGTTTGAAACTCTAAATAGAAATACCCCATCTTTCCGGTCCGCGCCGGTATTTCTTCCACCACTTGTATAAAGTGCTTTCTCTACAAAAGTTCACGTCGCTCGCGGGGAAGACAGGCGGCACTCGCATAGAAAAGTATCGTTCCATTGTTATGCCACTCGTTCGCAAGTGCAAAGAACAACACGCACTTGCTCACTTGTACAACCGTCTTGCTCGGCACTTATTTGCTCGCCGCCGTTGCGGCTCGTGTTCCGTCTTCGAAGTTACACATTCCGTTAATAAGTACGCTCCGAACAAGTTTTCGTTACTGGCGCATAAAATACCAATTTCTCCATATCGTCATGTTGAGCCTGTCGAAACATCTAGCCGTAAGGCGCATATTTGATTTTATTTTCGCTACGCTAGATCCTTCGACTACGCTCAGGATGACAAGGAGAACTTTGAATTTTACCGATTATTCAAATCGGGTGTGGGTGTCCCACCCAATCAAAACACCAAGCCGACAATCTTGCGAAATTGTGGCAGGAGTTTTTGTCCTTGCTTAAACTGATAGCAAAGATTTCGGCGCGGTTAGCTAAGCAAAAGCCTAATGTGGCTCTCGGCGTTGCTTGCAAGCAAGCGATGCCGTTGCCGCTATGACGGCTTTTGTTCATTATTATCTTCAATTCATATCTTGAACATTGCTGTCGGGAGTGGTATAATGAGTCTATGAAAACGCGAATTTATATGACAAAAATGCATCAGCAGTGGACGTATGGCGAAAGGGAAGACCTGTTGCCGTATCTCGACGGCGAAGAAGATGAGATTTTTGAGTTTGCGATTGCGGACAAATTCTTTGCAATCATTCTCAAAAACGATATGACCTATGACGTGGTGGACACCGAGCGTGAGGCGATTGACAAAATCGCATATATATATCGCAATTATGCCGTCACGCAAAACGTTGACGAGAAGTGCTACATTGCTCGCGACAACACCGACAAAAAGTATCTCACCCCGGCAAGCGCGCAGGCGGACGGCGTTTTCGATTACGTATACGTGCCAAAGGGAATGTTTTATCTCACCAAATTCGGCAAAATTCTCTCGATCGGTCATTCCGAAGACGAGATGATAGACAAGATGTATCAGCACTACAAGGCAAAATACACCTATCTTTGCTGACGTGCCGTTTGCAAAAGCGGTGGGGCGGACAGCGCAAAATTGCCACGATGATTTCTAAAATTTCGCTTTGCAATTTACGCAATTTGCAAGCGACAACATCGGCAAGTCGGCACGATTTGCAGATATAGACAATTGATTTTGCAACACGCAAGGCAACAAACAAGCAACAAGACAACAAAAAAACGCACGCTGTATGGCGTGCGTTGATTTTTATTGTTCAATACTCAGTGCAATTCTGCGGTTTTGAGATCGTATACCATGGAGTAGGTGTTGCCGTCCGCTTTGAAAGGCTCTTGGATGCGAACGAGAATGTGTTTCATATTCCAGCCCGACATTGCGACGTCGCCGACTGCATAGAAGAGAGTTTGCGAGATGCCTGCAACTTCGGTTGCGCGAGAGATTGCCGTCTTGTAGCAAGCGATGCCGCCATCTTGAAGGTCTGCTCTTGAATCGGTGAACGCATTCTTGACATTGACTTTGCCGAGCACTCTTGCCGTTATGGACACGGAGCTTGCCTCGGTTGCGCTGACGATGGGCATTGAAAATGAGAAAGCCAAGGACTCCGAGAAAGTTGTGATCGTGCGCAGAGCTTGGTGGAACTCGTTGTTGTCGTAGTAGTTGACCACTTTACCAAGATCCACAGTGCCGCTCGATTCTTTGCCGTCAACGGTGCGAGTGTAGTTGAACTTTTTGCCGTCATAAGCCGCGTTGAGCGAGAAGGTGACGTTGCCGTCCTTCTTGATGGTGCGGAAGGAGTAGGCAGGCACCATATAGCTCGATCCGCTGATGATTGAGAAGTAGCTGCCCGTGAAATATTCCGTTGTGCCGACACTGAGATGACCTTTCACCAAAATGCCTTCCTTGACGTCGGACAAGGTTGCCGAGCCGAAATCGGTGACGGTTGAGCCTTGCGTGTACTTGTCAAGGGTGACGGTGTACGAGCCGTCATAGCCCGCAACTGGATTGCCGTCTTTGTCTTGAGCGGAAACGGCGTATTCAAACGACTCGTGGTTGTGGTCGTTGAGAATGTTTTGAAGTTGACCTTGCGTGGTTGCGTTGTTGCAGGCGGTGAACGAAACGCCCATGACTGCAATCATAACCGCAACGAGTGCGATGAGTATAGCTTTTTTCATAATGTAGTTATTATAACATAAAAATATATTCCTGCAATTAAAATGATCGTGTTTTCTTGCAAAATGCCGAATTTTTGAAAGAAACAAATAAAAATTTATAATTTTTATTTGTTTAAGTTGTGGGATTGAAACGGGACATAAAAGGTGTTATACTCAAAATATGAAAATTATCAAGTCAAATTGCTCTTCGGGGGCGTATCTCGGAGTGCTGCAACAATTGAAGAACAATCTCGACGGCTCGTCAAAGAACGTCGTCATCGCGCCTGACAGGTTCACGGCGTCGGTTGAGCGCGGTCTTATATCCTCGCTCGGCATCGAAAGCACGTTTGGCATAGAAGTCATGTCGTTCACGCGTCTTGCGGGCAAACTCATAGGCGACGAAATCAAAAAATGCCTTACGCCCGAAGGCTCGGTTATGTTGATAGGCAAGGTGATTGCAGACAAGCGTGACGAGCTGCTTTATTACGGCAAAGTGGCGATGACCGAAGGTTTTGCAAGCGAGCTTTATGCGGCCCTCACCGCGGTGAGAAACAGCGGCGTGACGTCAAAGCAGCTCGTGGATGCCGCAAACGGCGCAAAAGCGTCTTTAAAGGCAAAGGCGCACGACATCGCGCTCATTTATGACGGATATCTTGCGGCTCTTGAAGGCAAGCACAGCGACTCGTCCACAAGGCTTTTCGCGCTTGCGGAGTATATACGCAATCATCCCGAAAAGGTGGCGACAACCAATTTCTACTGCACGGATATTTATGAGTTTTCCGCGCCCGAACTTGACATCGTCAAGGGGCTTGCGGACAATGCGCTGTCGCTGACGATAGGGCTTGTGAGCGGATACGACAATCCCAACAAGCGCATATATCCCGACAGGGTGATAAAAAGGCTTGTATCGCTTTGCAGGGACAAGGCGGAGATTGTGGACAACAAGCAAGAGCTATCCGCGCAACAGCAAGCGATTTCCACAAAACTGTTTGCTTATATCGGCACGGACGGAAACGACAAAACTCAAAACGATGGCAAGGTGACTTTGCGCTCGGCAAAATCGAGATACGACGAAGTGACCAAGGTTGCAATCGACGTGGCAAAGCACGTGCGAGAAGGGGGCAGATACCGTGACGTCGAAGTGTATCTGAGCGACGTGGACGCATACGAATGGGAGATAAAAAACGCCTTTGAACGATATAATATCCCGTATTTTATAGACAAGAAAGAGTTGCTCTCGCACCAGACGAGAGCCAAGTTTGCATTGCAAGCGATTGCATGCGTGCGAAGCAATTTCAGACTGCGCGAAACGCTTGATTTCGTCAAAAATCCGCTGTTCTATTCGGGGCTTGAAAACGGAGAGAGCCTTGTGTATTTGTTTGAAAACTATTGCTTGAAATACAACGTTGAGTATATGCCAAAGTCCCGTGAGTTTGACAGAAAACAAACGGACAAAAAGAGCGGAATATCGCCAAAAAGCAAGTTTATCCACGCAAATGCGCTCGATAAAGACGCGATTGTTGACAATACCAATGAAAACGAGCCTGCCGAAGTCGTGCGAAAAGCCGTCTTTGCAACGCTATCTCCGCTGACCGAACTCGGTGTCAAGCCCATAAAAGAATACGTGGGGGCTATGCGCAAGCTGCTTGAAGATAGCAATCAAAGATACCTTGAATACGTCGAAAGGCTCGCAACGCTCAGCGAGTATTACAGAAAGGTTGCAGAGCAGGTGGACAGCAAGATAAACTCCGTGCTTGACGAGATAGAAGAAGTGCTTGACTACGACACGGACGTGCAAGGATTCGAGAGCGTGTTCAAGTCTATGCTCAAAACGCTCAAAATAGCGCTTGTGCCGACTTTTCTCGACTGTGTGTTCGTGGGCGGCAGCGACAGCAGATTTATGGGGGACGGGGACGTGTACATCTTGGGCGCGAACAACTCGAAGTTTCCCAAATCGAGCGGCGGAGGCGCGGTGATCACGCCAAAGGACGAAGAAACTTTGCATGCGCTCGGCGTTGAGATCACTCCCAACGAGATGCAAAAAATCATGACGGATATGTACGCCGCATGCGACCTTATGAAAAAGCCGAAAGGCAGGCTTGTCGTGAGCTATTCCGAGACGGGTGACGGCGGCGCGATGAGACCGTCAACGGTGGTGTTCGAGCTGCAAAACATGTTGGAACAGGACGGCAAGCCGCTTGCAATCGAGCGTATCGACATCGAAAACTTTTATTCTTTGGACGGACAAGACAAATATGACGCAAGCAAAGCCGCAGACGTTTTTGCGACAAAGCGCGCGTGTTTCAACGAAGTTATGCGCAACGTCACCTCGGGAAGAGCGGACGCAAGAAACCTTGACGTGTACGCAAGCGCGTACGAGTTTGTGCAAGATTGCGACAAGCAAAGGGTGGATGACGCTATCAAAGTGCCCGAGCGCATCGAAAAGCAGGAAGGCGCGTATTTTGGCGAAACCACCAGCGTCAGCCGATTGGAGACCTTCTTCGGCTGTCCGTACGCGCACTATTTCAACTACGTTCTTTCGCTCAGGCGCAGAAAGGACGGCAAGTTCGAAGGCACGGAAAACGGCACGATTTTGCACTACGTTCTCGAAAGGTTTTTCAAGGACGTGAGAGATGGCAAGATAGACGATTCCACCGATTTTGACAAAAAGGCGGACGAGTATTTCTATGCGGCGGTGAAAGAGAATGAGTTTGACGTGTTGCTTGAAAAGGCGGACACGGGCAGACTGCTCATGCGTGTCAAAGCCGAGGGCGCGCGCCTTATCAAAGACTTGTACAAGGTGCAAAAACGCTCGAAATTCCGCCCGTGTTTCTTGGAAGCCAAGATAGGCGAAGGCAAGATTTTGCCCGTGTCGCTGGATATAGGCGAGAGAAAAATCGGGCTGAAAGGCACAATCGACAGAGTGGACGTGTTGGACGACAAGTTTATCGTGATAGACTACAAGACCTACAAGAGCGCGGATTTGTCGTTGAAAGAGCTGTATGCCGGGCAGAAGATTCAGCTGTACGTGTATATGCGCGCGGTTGAAAAGAGCATAGGCGCAAAGCCGTGCGGCGTGTTCTATTTTCCGATATTTTCAAGTTTCACTGACGATGTGGCGGACAGATACAAATATAAGGGGCAGGCGGGCAACAGCATGGAAACGCTTTGCCAAATCGACGATATGGTCAAGACCGATCCCGAAAAATCCGTGCTGCCGTACAAGGTGGACAAGCAGGGCAACTTCAACGAGAGCGTGCATTTGTCAACAAAAGCGTTTGACACGCTCGGTGATTATGCCATAGAGATCGCCACGCAAGGCGCAAAAGAGATTGCGAACGGTTTCATTCGTCCCACTCCGTTGTACGGCAAGTGCGACAAGTGCGATTTTGCGGCGATATGCGCCTACAAGGGCATGAACGAGAGAAAATTGCCCAAGGTGAGCGACACGAGCGTGTTCGAGCTTGACAAAGAAAGCGGCGAGCAAAACGCCAAGGAAAATTGCGGGGACACGGCAACCGAAAACGTCAAAGCGGACAAGGGCGAAGAAGGAGCGAGGATATGAGCGACACAAAAAAAGCGGTCAGCGTTGAAAACGAAAAAAGACTTGAAATATTGAGAGATGAAAATGGCAGACTTCTTCTCACCGACGATCAAAAGAAAGCGGTGCTTGAAAAGGGGCGTATTCTCGTGTCGGCGTCGGCAGGCTCGGGCAAGACTTCCACGATGGTGAAACGTATCATTTTGATGGTTGCAGAAGGCGCGTCGTTGAAAAATTTGCTTATCCTTGTCTACAACAACGCAGCCGCGGACGAACTGAAAGAAAGGCTACATCAAGAGCTGTTCAGAGCCGCGTGCGCATCAAGCGGGGACACGCGCGACAGATTCAGAAAAGAGCTTGACGAAATGCCGTTTTGCCATATATGCACCATACACGCGTTTTGCCAGTCCTTGATCAGAGAAAACTTTGACAAGCTCGGCTTGTCGCCCACCTTCGAAGTGCTTGACGAGACCGCTCACGCAACATACGTCAACAAGGCTTTGGACGAAACGATAGCGGAATATGCTGCGGCAGGGGACGAGGCTTTTTGCGATCTTGCAGAGATATTTTCGCAATCAAGAAAGGACGACAATCTCAAAAACGCAATCAAGAAGATATACAGCCTTATCGAGATACAGCCCGACGAAAAGGAGTTTTCAAAGTGTGTGGACGAGTGCTACGATTCGTTTGAAAACAGCAGGTTTTTTGACATTCTAACCGAGTATTACACCAAATTTTTCACCAAGGCAAAGAGCGTTGTCGAGCCGCTTTTGGACGTGCTTGGCGGCATGGACAACAACGGCAGATACGCCGATTCGGTGGCAAATATGATAGGCGTATGCACGCGTATTCTTGAAAAGGACAATCTACTGGGCGCGTGCAAAGTGGCGCGCGCATACGAGAAAGTGTCGGCGCGTACACCCTCAAAGGCGAGCGATGAAGACAAGGCGATAATGACCTATGCAAAGAACACTATCAACAGGATAGAGTCGGTGCTCGGCGAGATGGCGGAAGTTGCGGACAACTACGCTTTGTTTGCCGCATACCACGAGCAAAACGCAAAATACGTCAAAAAACTCACCGAAATCGCCGCAACTTTTGCAAACAAACTGCAAGAGCTCAAAAAACAAGACGACGTGTTGTCCTTTGAAGACTTGCAACACAAGGCTATGCAACTGCTCTCGCACGATGAGTACGGACTTGCCGACTCGTTTGACGCGGTGTTTGTGGACGAGTATCAGGACGTAAACCCCACGCAAGAGGCTATCATCGAAAAGCTCGTCAAATGCGAGTGCTTTATGGTGGGTGACGTCAAGCAAAGCATATACGGATTCCGCCTTGCGGATCCTGCGATTTTCATATCCCGTCAGCAAAGGTATTCCACATTCGGCAATGCGGAAGGATTGAACGTGTATTTCAACCACAATTTCCGCAGTGCGTACAGAATTTTGAAATTTGTCAACGACGTTTTCGATGTCGTGATGACCCAAAAGAGCGCGGATATAGACTACAAGTCGGAAGCGCGTTTCGAGCTTGCGTCAATACCGCCCGTAACTCTTGACGGAGTTTCGCCCGAAGGGTACGTGCAAGTGCATTTGTTCACAAAACCGAAAACGGAGAGCGAAACCGCGTGCGGACTATACGACGTGACAAAGCAACGCAACGACGATGACGACGAAGACGGCGGCAGCGCGGCTTTCAGAGAAGGCAAGTTTATCGCAAACGAGATAAAGACGCTTGTGGGCAGAGCAAAAGGCGTGGACGAAAACGGCAACGGCAAGTATATAGGCTACGGCGATATAGCGGTGCTGTTCCGCAACCGCTCAAATGCCGCAACCGAGATCGTCAAAGTGCTGAAAAATGAAGGTATACCGGTCGGAGAAGGCTCTTTCGTACGCTCGGCGTCCTTGCCCGAGAGAGAGATTATGTGCTTTATGCGCACGCTTGACAATCCGAGACAGGACGTGCCGTTTGCAGGATTTTTGCTGTCGTTTTTCGGCGGA
This sequence comes from uncultured Eubacteriales bacterium, assembly GCA_900548005.1. GTDB lineage: Bacteria > Bacillota > Clostridia > Christensenellales > CAG-917 > CAG-475. The sequence continues at coordinate 17,309 of URIZ01000001.1, forward strand.
TTCGATGAAGACGAGCTTGCAAAAGTCGCCGCCTATTCGGGCGAGTGTTTTTATGACAAATTCGTATCTTGCGCTCTTGGTGCGGGGGATTTGGCGGAAAAGGCGAAAGCAACGCTTGCGCTGATTGACAGATATAGGCTCAAAGCGTCTTTCAAGAGCGTGAGCGAGCTTATGAACGATATAGTGGCGGAGTTTTGCTATGACGCGTATCTCATGCGCACGGGCGAAGGCAACGTGATAGGGCTCAAAGGTTTTATCAAGAGCGCGTCCGAGAGCGAGCAGTCGCTTGGCAAATTTGTGGAAGAATACGTTGAAGGCGCAAACGAAACGAGAGACGGCGGCGGTGAAGACAGAGTGCTTGTCAGCACTTTCCACGGCTACAAAGGTCTTGAAAGCCCCATAGTGTTTGTGTCCGACTGCGCCGTGCAGTTCAAAAGAGAAGCGGCAAGCGGAGATCTCATTGCAACCGGCAAAGGCTTTGGCGACAGCGACCTTGAAAACAGGAAGAACAACAAAGGGCTTGTGGGCATGAACTATTTTGACGTGGACAACAAGACCAAGACCAAGCTCACGCTGTCAAAACTCGCCGTTGAAAAGAGCATCAAGGACAACCAGCTCAAAGAAGAAATCCGCTTGTTTTACGTTGCGCTCACAAGGGCGAAACAGCTTATGTATATCACGGCAACCGTCACCGACAAAAAGGCTAAAGAGTTTGCTCAAAACTCAAAACTCGACGTGGCGAATTGCGATTTGGATTTTGTTTCGCAAGCGATTGCCGAAGGCGCGCAAGTTGCGGTGTTCAGACACGAAGGCGCGGACAGAGAGATCGACGCTGCTGTCGAAAACGTTGTCACGGGCAAGTGCAACGAAGAAGTGAAGAGAAAAATCGCCGCCGCGCAAGCGTTTGAATATCCGCACAAAGAGGCGACCGAGCTTGCGATGAAATACAGCGTTTCCGCGCTCGACAGCATTGACGAAGACACGGTGAGAGTGTATAGGGAAGCGGCAAAAGTTGGCACGGCGTATCACAAGGTGATGCAGTATATAGACTATTTTGCCGAGAGCGAAGATCAGATAGAGAGCGAAATAGACAAGATGCTCGAGCAAGGCAAACTCACCGAAGAGGAGAAAAACGTCGTCAAAGTGCAGGATATCAAACGATGTCTTGAAAGCGATATAATGGCTCTCGCGCGCGAAGGCGAGAAAAAGGGCAGGTGTCACAGGGAGCAATCCTTTATGATGTACAAGCCCGCATGCGAAGTTTCGGACAATTTCAAAGCGAAAGACAGGGTGCTTGTGCAAGGCGTTATCGACCTTTTCATCAACGACGACGTGAAGATAATCGTGGACTTCAAGAACTCGCTTTTGAAAGACGAAGAAACCATCAACAAGTACAAAAAGCAACTTTATCTATACAAATCGGCAGTTGAAAGCGTGATTGGTGCAAAAATCGACAGAGTTGTGCTGTATTCTTTCAAGACGGGCAAGACAATAGACCTATAAAAAGTGCAAAACCTAGGCGCGCGCCGCAACCGCAAAATCGCGAGTTGTGACGCGCGTTTTTGCATTGTAAACGCCTAAATTTGAAAAAAAGTGAAACAAATGTTTTATTATTATCTTGATTTTTTTAGGTATTGTATGTATAATTATATAGATAATTGTATTGGATAAGGAGATGTGCTTGTGGAATTCTTTGAAAAAGCATTCAACTGGCTTGCGAATATTTCAGCTCGTTTGCCGAAGATCAATTTCAAAACCTACTTCATCGTCGTGGTGGCGGTGATTGTGGGCATAGGCGTCATCATCGCGCTGACCTATTTCGGCTCGCGCGCTCGCAAGCTCATCAATGCAAGCAAAAAAATCGAAAAATATCTCACCAACGTGGATCAAATCGACGACGACAACGTCAGCGATTTCACGGCGCATTGCTTCTCGTCCAAAGCTCCGCAATCCTTGCGCGACAGCTGGGTGCAATATCTCGGCGTGCGTTTCGGCTATCCGAGCGACATCGTCAGCGACAAGAACGTGTATGAGAAGATCGTCAAGAAAAACAATGACTACCGCTCGGGCATATATCTTGCAATCGCGCTGATCGTGCTCGGAGTGTTCGCATTCTGGGGCTACGGCACAATCGAGGCAATAGCCATGAGCGTTGTGCATTTTGTGGGACTTGTCGCAATCGGCGTGACCTATCTTGTGCTTATCATCATCAATCGCAAACAGTCCAAGAGATGCCTCGAAGTGTTTGAAGATATGCAAGAAGACCTTGACGCAAAAGTCAATCTTCAAGTGGAAAGCAACTATGCGACGGATTCATCGCCGCTTGCCGAGCTTTCGGGGCTTGTGGAAGAAATCATCGCTCGCAACACCGCAAAAGCCGTGGACGAAGAGCAAGAGTACGCTCTTGAACAGACTCCCATCGAGGCTTTGATCGAAGAGACCGAAGACGAAGAGAGTGCGGACGAAGGTGGCGAAGAGGCGCAATCTGACGAAGGCATAGAAGATCAAGAAGACGGCGCGGTGGAGCAGACCATTGACGAGCTTATCGCAAGCGAGCCGCAAGACGCGGACGAAGAGCCTGCAAAAGTCGCAGAACAAACGGACGAACAAACGGAAAAAGTTGCGTACGAAGAGCCTGTCGAAGACACGGACGAAACCGTTGAAGAAGAACCCGTTCAAGACGAAGAACCGGAAGAAGTCGAAGAAGTTCAAGAGCCTGTCGTAGACGAGCAAGAACCGATTGAAGACGAGCAATCCGCCAAAGAAAACGAAGGAATCGAATCCGAAGAAACCGAAGAAGAACAAGAGCCCGAAACGGAAGATGTCGAAGAATCCGTCGAAGAGCCTGCGGCGCAAGAACAAGTCGAAATCGAAGAGCCTGTCGAGCAAGCGGAAGAGCAGAAAGAGAATATAGCGGACGAGCAAGAAAGCGAAGACGCTCAACCCGATGAAGACGAAACGGTTGAGAGTGACGAGCAAGACACCGAAGAAGAGCCGCAAGAAGCGGAAGACGATCAAGACGGCGAAAGCGGTGAAGACGAAAGCGAGCAAGCGCAATCGGACGAAAGCGGCGAAGAAGAGCAAACCGACGGAAAAGGCGATGAAGAGCCCGAAGTGGTGTATGTCGTTGAAGGCGACGAAGAAGACGAGGAAAACGTCAAGCCTGCAAAACTTGTCAAACTGCCCAATCTTGTGGACTATATGCTGACAAAGAATATGTCAAAGTCCATGAAAATTCAAATTGCGTCCATGCTTATTGCCACGTACAACAAGTTTAAGGACAGCAAGGAAGATCGCAAAATCGTGGTGAGCTGCCTTGGCAAAGTAATGAGCGATTTGCAATCAACAAAGTGATCGAAATATAATATCGTATAAACAAAAACAAAAACCAAGTTCAGTCGGGGGACTAATTTGCCGACGCTACAATAAAAACATATTGTGAGGATTGTAAGATGTTTGGAAAAAAGAGAAAACAAGCGCAACTTGAAGCAGAACGTGCACGCCAACTTGCTCTTGAAAAAGAGCAAGAAGAAAAGCAACACCCTGCCGTAGAGCAACAGCCCGAACAAGAGAAGATTTTCCTTGAGAGCGAAATCATCGATGACGATGACGCCGCTCAAGAAGGCGAGCTCGAGGCCGTTGCGTACGACCAAAAGCAAGATGCGGGTGACGCTCTTGTCGCGGAGTCTGTCGATGAGACAGCCGAGCAAGAACACGAGCAGCCGATCGAAGACGTTGTCAAAGAAGTGACCGACGCCCAAGAGCCTGCGCAATCCGAGCCTAAGCAAGAAACAGTCGAAGAGCCTGCCGAAGAGCCGGTGCAAGAGGCGACCGAAGAAGTCGTGGAAGACACGCAAGAGCTTGCAGAAGAGCCCGAGCAAGACGCTCAAGAGCCTGCAACCGCTCCGAGCGCAGAGCAACAAGAAGAAGTTGTCTACGTTGTTGACGGTCCTGAAGAAGACGACGAAATCGTCAAGCCGGCAAAACTTGTCAAACTGCCCAATCTCGTTGATTATATGCTTTCGCTCAACATGTCCAAGCAGATGAAGATGAACGTTGCAATGCTTTTGCTCTCTGCCTACAACAAGTTCAAGGAAATCCCCGAAGAGAGAAAGATCATCGTCAATTGCATGAAGAAGATCATGCAATCGCTCATCCAAGGTTGATATATCTCAAATTTGAAAATGCTATGAAAAGCCGCAAGCCGATTGTTCGGCATGCGGCTTTTTGCTTGAAAATAATCGAAAAGCGCAAAATATATCGATAGAATATCGATTTTGTGCAAAATGACATACAAAAAAACGGAAGCCGTGCGCTTCCGTTTTTGCATTTTATATTTTTTGTGATTTGCCGATATTCTTTGCGGTTGAAACTCGCTCGCTTTTGCAAAATATCCCGTTAGATACTTGATTTTGCGTGTTTTGCGTTGCCGTTGATTGCTTGTTTTGCAACAAAATCATTTGAGCATCTTCTTTTTGATGAATATGATGATCAACGCGATGCAAATGACAATGTTTATGCCCACGACAACCCAAAATCCCCACAACTCGTGTTCAAAGGGTACGCCCGTATTCATGCCCCAAAGCGCAGCTATCATAGCAGGTGTGTCCACAAGCAACGTAAGCACGGTGAGCGTCTTCATGACGACGTTCAGGTTGTTGGAGATGATTGACGCATAGGTGTCCATCGTGCCCGACAAAATGTCGCGGTAGATGTTGCTCATCTCGATTGCTTGACGGTTTTCTATCAACACGTCGTCCCAAAGGTCTTCGTCTTCTTCAAAGAACTTGACAAGGCGGGGCACTTTGTCCAAAACCGCGGTGTTGGAACGCAGGGAAGTCGAAAAGTACACAAGCGATTTTTCAAGAGAGAGCATCTCGATCAGCCCTTCGTTTTTCATTGCTTTTTCAAGCTCTGCTTGAACGCGTTGGCTTGCTCTGTCGATTTGTTTGAGGTATTGCAGATATTTCTTTGCGATGACGTATTGCAGTTGCAACAAAAAGCGCGTGCGTTTGTGAATGTTGAAGTCCTTGACGTATCTGCCTGCCATAAGGTCGTAGACGATTGACGTTTCGTTGATGCACACGGTCACGATTGTGTTTTCGTTGGATATAAAGCCGAAAGGCAGGGTGGAATAGGTGTATTTGTCGTCGTCTTCTTCGGTGATCGGGATGTCGGTGACAGCCATCAGCACGTTGTCTTCTCTCTCGATGTGAGCGCGCTCTTCGGAGTCCAACGCGGCTTTGACGTACTCTTCGGGGATTTGCGTGGATTTGCACACAAGCTCGATTTCCTTGTCGGTGGGGTTGGACATGTGCACCCATTGGTCAGTGAAGTCATAGCCTTCAACAATGAGATCGGGCTCGACTTCCACGAGTGATTTGTTGAGTTTTTTGTAGACTTGAATCATAGTTTTTCCTGCCCGAAAAAACGGCTCGCACACAAAAAATACCGTTAGATAGCCGATTTATAGAGCCAAAATGTACCGGTTTTGTCGAAAACGCGGTCAAAACGTCGGCTCGGCTAGGTTTGCTGTCTGCGAACAAAAAGTTCGGATATTACGCCTGTTTTGCTTTTTTGGGTGGCGAAACACGTCTTTTCGTCCTTGTTGCGCCACTTTGATTTTAGCAAATATTCCTATCTTTCGCAACCCCTTTTGAAAGAGTTTGTTCATTTGTTTTTGTGCGCCCGAGTCAACCGTTTTGAAAAGCAGGCAGGGCATATATGCGTTTTTTACGCGTATTAGCGACATCTTATATGCAAGTTGAAATCCGATTGCAATCCGAGCGCGGTTTCGGATTGTCAAAAATCTCCCCTTTTTCGGCAAATAAGGTATCTTTTATAAAAATACTTTTGTAAGATATATATTTTTTCTTGCAAAAACTCGCGCATTTTGTTATCATAATTGCGTATAAAAGAAATCTTTAGGAGGACTTCTAAATGCAGAAGAAATATGTTTATCTGTTCACAGAGGGCAATGCGCAAATGCGTGAGCTTCTCGGTGGAAAAGGTGCAAACCTCGCAGAAATGACCAACATCGGTCTTCCCGTTCCGCAAGGATTCACCATCTCGACGGAAGCGTGCACTCAATACTATGAAGACGGCAGACACATCAACGATTCCATCAAAGCCGAAATCATGGATTATATTGAGAAACTCGAAGCAATCACCGGCAAGAAATTCGGCGATGCAGAAAATCCGCTTCTCGTATCCGTCCGCTCGGGCGCAAGAGCGTCTATGCCGGGCATGATGGACACCATTCTCAACCTCGGTCTCAACGAGCAAGTCGTGGACGTGCTCGCAAAAAAATCCGGCAATCCCAGATGGGCTTGGGACTGCTACAGACGTTTCATCCAAATGTTCTCCGACGTCGTTATGGAAGTCGGCAAGAAATACTTTGAAAAACTCATCGACAAGATGAAAGAAGATCGCGGCGTCACTCAAGACGTCGAGCTCAGCGCAGACGATCTGCACGAACTCGCAGAACAATTCAAAGCAGAGTACAAGGCTCAACTCGGTCAAGACTTCCCGTCCGATCCGAAGGAGCAACTCTTCAAGGCAATCGAAGCAGTTTTCCGCAGCTGGGACAACCCGCGCGCAAACATCTATCGTATGGACCACGACATCCCCTACAGCTGGGGCACGGCAGTCAACGTGCAAATGATGGCATTCGGCAACATGGGCGACGATTGCGGCACGGGTGTTGCTTTCACTCGTAACCCCGCAACCGGTGAAAAGGGCCTCATGGGCGAGTTCCTTATGAACGCTCAAGGCGAAGACGTCGTTGCAGGCGTTCGCACCCCGATGCCTATCTCCAAGATGGCAGAAGTTCTCCCCGACGTTTACAAACAATTCCAAGACGTTTGCAAGACTTTGGAAAACCACTACAAAGACATGCAAGATATGGAATTCACCATTGAAAAAGGCAAGCTCTTCATGCTTCAAACAAGAAACGGTAAGCGCACCGCAGCTGCTGCAATCCGCATCGCTTGCGACCTTATCGACGAAGGCATGATCAACGAGAAAGAAGCTCTCCTTCAAATCGACGCAAAGACACTCGACATGTTGCTCCACCCGCAATTCGACGCCAAAGCCCTCAAAGTCGCTGACAAACAAAACGTGGTCGGCAAGGGCATCGCGGCATCTCCGGGCGCAGCTGCAGGCACGATCGTTTTCACCGCCGAAGACGCTGTCAAAGAAGGCAAAGAAGGCAAGAAAGTCGTTCTCGTCAGACTCGAAACATCTCCTGAAGACATCGAAGGTATGAAGTACGCCCAAGGCATTCTCACCGTTCGCGGCGGTCAAACCTCTCACGCGGCAGTCGTTGCTCGCGGAATGGGCACTTGCTGCGTATCCGGTTGCGGCGACATCAAGATGCACGAAGAAGAGAAGTTCTTCGAGCTCGGCGGAAAGGTCTTCCACGAAGGCGACGGTCTCTCTCTCGACGGCACGACGGGCAACATCTACGACACCATCATCAAGACTGTTCCGGCAGACCCCAACAGCGGTTATTTCGGAAGAATCATGAAGCTCGCAGACAAATATAAAGCTCTCGGCGTTCGCACCAATGCGGACACCCCGCAAGACGCTCAACGTGCAGCTGAACTCGGCGCACAAGGTATCGGTCTTGTCCGCACCGAGCACATGTTCTTCGGACCGGGCAGAATTGAGAAATTCCGCGAAATGATTTGCTCCGAGACCGTTGAAGAACGCGTCAAAGCACTTGCGGCAATCGAGCCCATGCAACAAGCAGACTTCGAAGGTCTGATGGAAGCTCTCCAAGGCAATCCTGTCACCATTCGTTTCTTGGATCCGCCGCTCCACGAGTTCGTGCCCACCGAAGAAAAAGACATCGAATTGCTTGCAAAAGCACAAGGTAAGACCGTTTCCGAAATCAAACTCATTTGCGACAGCTTGCACGAGTTCAACCCGATGATGGGTCACAGAGGATGCCGTCTTGCGGTCACGTATCCCGAAATCGCGGTTATGCAAACCAAGGCAATCATCAAGGCTGCTATCAACGTCCAAAAACGTCACCCCGATTGGAAGGTCGAGCCCGAAATCATGATCCCGCTCGTTGGCGAAGTCAAGGAATTGAAGTTCTGCAAGAAGACCGTTGTCGACACCGCAGACGCAATCATCAAGGAAGCAGGCGTCGATCTCAAATACGAAGTCGGCACCATGATCGAAATCCCAAGAGCTGCACTCACCGCTGACGAAATCGCAACCGAGGCTGACTTCTTCTGCTTCGGCACAAACGACCTCACTCAAATGACCTTCGGCTTCAGCCGTGACGACGCAAGCAAGTTCTTGCCCAGCTACTATCAAGCAAAGATCTATGAGTCCGATCCGTTTGCACGTCTTGACACTGTCGGCGTCGGCAAGCTCATGAAGATGGCAGTCACGCTTGGCAAGGGCGCAAACAGCCATTTGCACTGCGGTATCTGCGGCGAACACGGCGGCGATCCTTCTTCCATCGAGTTCTGCCACGAAATCGGTCTTGACTACGTTTCTTGCTCACCGTTCAGAGTGCCGATTGCAAGATTGGCAGCTGCACAAGCAAACATCAAGAATCCGAGAAACTAATTATAAGTTAGTTTTACGCAAACAAAACATCAATGCCACCGCAACAGCGGTGGCATTGTTACAGTAAACAAGTTTTTGCTTGTGCGTATGCATTTTTTCTCTTTTACAAGTAGAGTAGTGAAATATGTGCATACAGCAAGACTTGCGACACGAGCTTGTCTCGTTTTGCTTGAAAAGGCAGCACAAGCAAACATCAAGAACCCCAGAAACTAATTATAAGTTAGTTTTACGCAAACAAAATATCAATGCCACCGCAACAGCGGTGGCATTGTCGTGTTATAAGTTTCTTTTGTATTTATATTATACTTTTTTCATCGTGAGAGAGCAATTAGGGCGGTGCGGACGCATAAAACGGATGAATGCTCGATTTGTGACGTATCGCGCGCATACGCGCACGTGCGGCTTCCATATAATTGACAAACGGCATCGGATGATGTATTTTTAGTGGTGGAAGTGGAGATATGCTCGAAAACAAGAAATTTCTCAATTCAAACGCCATCAAACTTATTGCAATCGTTGCAATGACCATCGACCATATCGCATGGGCGGTGTATCCCGGCTATTCAACCGAGCCGGGTGCTATCGTCATGCATATCATCGGCAGAATCACTTGCCCCATCATGTGCTATTGCATCGCCGAAGGCTTCCATTACACCCACGATGTCAAAAAATATACGCTTAGATTGCTGATTTTTGCACTTATCTCACATGTTCCTTATATGTTGCAATCATCGGCGTTTTTCGAGTTCGGCGCGCTTGCGCTCGTTCCGTTTGCCACGGGCGGCAGCGTTATGGGGCATATTCTCAATCAAACGAGCGTCATGTGGTCGCTTGCAATCGGGCTTATCATGCTCCGTGTTAATTACAGCGAAAATATCAAGCAATCGGTCAAACCGTTTCTTATCTTTTTGCTGTGCATAGCCGCATTTCCTGCCGATTGGAGTTGCATCGCCTCCCTTTGCGTGTTTGCAATAGGCACAAATCGCGGCAAACCGCTCTCGCAAATTCTTTGGAGTCTGTTTTTCGTGAGCCTTTACGTGCTTGTCTATTGTCTTTCCATGTCCGTGACCTACGGGCTTATACAATTCGCCGTCTTACTTGCCATTCCCGTTCTAGCATTCTACAACGGTCAGCGCGGCTCAAATCCCACTCTCAACAAAATCATGAAATGGGCGTTCTACATCTACTATCCGCTCCACCTTCTCATCATCGCTCTCGTCCGCATCTTCGCATGATACTCCCGCAATCCGCATTTTACTGCCCGATCCTTCCATTCGGTCTTCCACAATAGCATTTTATTCTTGACAATTGTGAAACCTCAACAAAAAATCAAGCCGAACATTGATCGGCATAAGGATTTGACAAAAACTTCCAAATTTTGCAATTTTTCAAAATTCCCGTGACAAAGGGAATCGCGCGTGGTACAATATATATGTTCATGCGGATTTCATGGCGGCTTGATTATCTTGACTAGCTCTGTATGCCAAAATCCGTGTGAACTTTTTCTTTTTCTGCGATGCGGAGCTGTATTGCGGTATTTTGCAAAAAGCTCGGTTTTCTGCATGAAAGCAAGGAATTTGTGTGTGAAATCATGGAAGTTGCATATAAAAAGGATATATTTTTACATGGAAGTAGGGCTTTTGAGTGAGATAGTATCGGGTTTTGTGAGATAATAAGATATATCGATGTATAGAAAAAAACGCTTGCGTTGGCAAGCGTTTTTTTGATGTTGTTGGGTGTTGTTTTTGTGATTTTTTGGGGTGTCGCGATATCGATTGCAGTGCGTCGGCTATGCGATGTTATTTGTTGCGTTGTTTTGCTTTTTTGTCTTTGCCCAAGCCTTTAAGGAAGCGACGGAAGCCGCCTTTTTTGCCGTTGAGCATATCCACCATGCCTGCAAGAGCGCGGTCGGTTATGAGCCCCATAGACCATGATGCGATTGTGCGGTAGGGCATATCCTTGACGGAGTTGGTGAGCATTTCGGGGTTTTCGGCTGAGAGCGCGACAAGGTTGACTGCGCCGACAGCAAGGCGATACATAAATCTGCCAAAACCCTTGACGTTGCATTGTCCGATGGTGTTGTTGGCGGTGAACTCGCCTTTTTTGAAGGGTGTGTTTTCGATCATCTTTGCGCCGTACAACGCTTCGAATTGCTCGGTCGGGATTTCCTTTGCGTTTGCAATATCGTAATATGCAGGTGCGGACTTTGTGTAGTCGGGGATAGGTGCGTCGGGATTTTTTGACGTGACGTTGACGTGACCTTCAAGCTTGATATCTCTTGAAGACGCGCCCACGAGAATTGCAAAATCGCCGCTTTCGACGTGCCAATCTTTGATTGCAACGTTGTAGTATGCAAACGCGCGAGAGTCAAGAGTCAGGGTGACGTCTTTCTCTTCGCCGGGGTTCAAAAATACCTTTTTGAAGCCTTTAAGTTCCTTTTCGGGACGATAAAGTGTGCTTTCGGTGTCTTTGACGTAAAGTTGCGCGATTTCCGCACCGGCGAATTTGCCAGTGTTTTTGACTGTGAAAGTGACGGTGAGCGGCTCGTCTTGGCGGATATCGGTTGCGCTAAGGCGCAGGTTGGAATATTCGAAAGCGGTGTAGGAAAGTCCGTAGCCGAAGGGGTATTTGACTTGTTTTTTCGCGCTGTCGTAATAGCGGTATCCAACATAGACGCTCTCGCGGTATTCGACTGTTCTGGGGCCCATACGGAAGTATTTCGAGCCGAGATAATCGTTTTCGCAGACGGGGAAGGTTTCGGCAAGTTTGCCAGAGGGATTGACCTTGCCGTACAAGAGATTGTAGGTTGCTTCGCCGCCTGCCTGACCGCCGAGATAGACGTTGAGAATGGCTTTGACGCCCTTGTCCCATTCGCCGATTTCCACGGGTGAGCCACAGGATAGAACCACTATGACGTTTTTGTTGACTTTGAGAAGTTCGTTGACAAGCGTGACGTGTGACGTTGGCATCTTGATGTGCGAGCGGTCGTAGCCCTCGGACTCGAACGCATCGGTCAGACCTATGAAAAGCAACACCGCGTCTTTGCCTTTTGCGGCTTTGACGGCTTTTTTGATAAGGCTCTTTTTGTAGCCTTCGCCCTTCAAAGTGTAGCCGTCCGCATATTCGTATTTTTGCCCCGCATTGTCGAGCGCGTCAAGGAAAGACGTGACTTTGTGTGGGAGAATATGGCTCGATCCACCGCCTTGATAGCGGAGTTTTTTGGCGAGCTTGCCGATTACGGCGATAGATTGATTGGCTTTAAGGGGAAGCGCGCCGTCGTTTTTGAGAAGCACTGCGCCGCCTTCTGCCGCGCGTCTTGCGATTTGGTTGTGCTCTTCGACGTCGTAGGTGACGCCGTCCACTTCGCGCACCTTGTTTTCGTATGCGAACTTGATAAGGCGCAGCACCACTTTGTCGATGTCTTCTTCCGTCAAAGTGCCGTTTTCAAGGGCGTTGTAGATGTTGTTGCCGTTGAAACCTATGCCTTTTCCGCCCGGCATTTCGAGATCCATGCCCGCTTTGATGCCTTCGGCGCGATTGTTGACTGCGCCCCAGTCGCTCACCACAATGCCTTTGTAGCCCCACTCGTCGCGCAATACGTCGGTGAGAAAACGCTTGTTGTCGGAAAGGTACGTGCCGTTGAGACGGTTGTACGAGCACATGACGGTGGTGGGGTGCTCGGTCTTGACGATATGTTCAAACGCGGGCATATAAATCTCGCGGAGCGTGCGCTCGTCCACGATAGAGTCTATGCACATTCTGATGTACTCTTGGTTGTTGGCGAGATAGTGTTTCAAAGACGTGCCGACATTGGTCTTTTGCACGCCGTGCACCCATGCCGCGCCCATACGTCCCGCAAGGAAGGGATCTTCGGAGAAATACTCGAAGTTTCTGCCGCAAAGGGGGCTGCGCTTGATGTTGACGCCGGGACCGAGAACGGTGGATACGCCAAGGCTTTGCGCCTCGACGGCAATTGCATGTCCCACTTCTTCGATGAGATCTTCGTCCCAGCTTGACGCCGTGGTGACAGCACCCGGGAAACAAGTTGCGGGCTCGGGGATTTGCATGATGTTGACGCCGCCCGACATCTTTTCTCTTCTCAGACCGACAGGGCCGTCGCTCATACGCACGGCAGGGATATCCACGTCGTCACGTTTGATTGGTTGAGTGAGCCAAGTGGTTGAACCCGAGCACATACACACTTTCTCGTCAAGAGTGAGTTTTGCGAGAATGGCTTGATAATCTTTGTCGTTCATAATCTTCTCCTTTTTGGGATTGCCGACAAAAGTCGGCTTTTATATGTTTATTTTTGTTGTATAAACCGCTTGCTTAGTGATTTATCCTTGTTTTTGTTTGTCGCGAACGGACATGGGGATCGCATCCTGCACATAGGTCTGCCACACGTCCATTCTGTCGTCTTCATCGATTTTGCGCACCGCTTTTGCAGGCACACCCATTGCGATATAACCGTCCGGGATATCCCTTGTCACCACGCTGCCTGCCGCAACAACGCAATTTTCGCCTATGGTGACTCCGCCGCAAATCGTGACGTTTGAGGCAATCCACGAGCCTTTCTTGATCGTGACGGGCTTTGAATATTCGAGATCGTGATAGCCGTCGGGATAGTTTTGACAAATTCGTTCGGTGGAGATGAGCGGATGACATGGCGTTGCAATCGTAACGTTTGCGCCAAGCCATACGTCGTCTTCTATCGTGATGGGCGACACGTCCAAAAGCGTGCATCCATAGTTGAAAAACACACCGTTGCCAACTTGAATGTTCACGCCGTATTCGCAATAAAACGGAGTGAAAATACCCAATGATTTACCCTTTGATGACGGAATGAGTTTTTCAATAAGACGCTTTTGCCTTGGCTGATTGAGCACCGAGCACTTGTTGAGCTTTTGCGTGAGCCAGAGCCCTCGTGCGTGCTTGAAAAAGATATCTTTGCTCGACGCATTGTAGAGCTTGCCGTCAACCATTCTGTCCCAATCGGTTCGATTGCCTTTTTTCATAATCCGTCCTTATCCGATTTTGCGTTTTACGTCTTTACGCAAAGTCGTGCGTTTAGCCGTATATATAGATATATACCTTTATATCATACATTTTATATTATAGATTGTACGATTTATATCACGATTTGCGACAAAATATCATATTTCCGTTGAAAAATGCGAAAATTGTGATATAATTCGAGTATGAGCGACCAAAGAGAAGACAGGCTGAATATCGAGATTTTGCCAAAGGGCGAAAATCCGCTTTTTCAACAGCGAGAAAGCGGAGTCGTCCACACGTCGTACAGCCGAGAAGTCTTTTTTTACAATTTCATAAAAAACGGCGACGTTGACGGAGTGCGCGGCGCGATAGGTCAGTTTGTGCAAAACGCGTTGGTTGTGGGCAGAATGAGCAACGATTCGCTGCGTCAAGCGCAATATTTTGCGGTGAGCTGCATCACGCTTGCCACGCGATATGCCGTTGAAGGCGGTCTTGTGGAAGAAGAAGCGTACAATCTCTCGGACTCGTACATTCAGGCGGTTGACAAGATGACGGACGCCGCCGACATTTTGCGATTTCTCGTGGAAAAGGCGGTTGAGCTGACTTTTAGGGTGAAAGCAAGCAAAAAACGACTCGAATATCCGCCCTACGTGCGCAAGGCGATGAAATACGTCAGCGCGCATTTGCACGAGAGCATAAAGTGCAATGACGTTGCCATTGCGTGCGGAGTGAGCGCGGATTATCTTTCGTCTGCGTTCAAAAAGTGCGTGGGGGTGAGCCTTGCAAAATATATCATGCAAGAAAAACTCGAAGAAAGCAAAAATCTGCTTGCCAAAGGTTTTGAGTACGGCGAGATCGGCTACTATCTCGGATTTTGTTCGCAAACGCATTATATCGAGAGTTTCAAAAAGCAGTACGGCACGACTCCAAAAAAATACGCACACTCAAACGTGCTTGTATAAAAAGCGCGCAATTTCGATAGGCGGAGATTTCCGCTTATTTTTATTTTATCCTTGCATACAATATGTATATGTGGTCAAACGTTATCAGCATGGACAAATGCTACAAAAGAGAACTCGGATACATCCAAAACGAACTTGACAAAATCAAAGAACTGTCGTATGCAAAAGAAGAGTCGCAAAATAGAGAGTGGATATACCTTGCCTGCGCTTGCCAAACGAGAGATGAAGTGGAAGAGAGAGTCAACGCCGTCATAGAAACGGTGTATCTTGCATTTTTGAAGACGGAGTATTTCAAAAAGAGAATACCGCTTGTCAACTTCAATCACGCAAAATGCGCGCTGCTCTCGTCAATCGTGTGCTTTGACAACGACTTTGAAAGCGGCATAATCCAAAAGACGCTTGCAAGCATGCTGGATTTGAGCGTGGACGGAATATACAATTTCAGGTTGAAAAGCCTACAAGACGCATGGAGCGAAGTGGCGGAAGTTGCCACAAGACTGCTTGAAAACAGCGTTTGCGACGAAGACGTGTTTGACGTTGCGTCATTCATTGCTGGTAGTGACGGTGGTAGAAACGACATTGTGGTCGACGGCGATTGTGCAAGTGGCATGACGGTGAAAAACCTTACGGAGCAAACGGTTGTGTCACCGCTAAATTTATATGATGACAAAGAGTATGACGCGATGTTTGCAATAATCAGAGAAAAGCCTAGACAAATTGTTGTCAAAGGCGAGCCGTTTTCTCGCGCGATGATGAATTGCCTTGGCAAAATCGCAAATGTCGTGCAAACAGCGTAAAACACGATAGGTGTTGCAAAATATGCCAAAATCCGCCAAAACAAGCAAAAACGGGTTAAAAATGGTGTTTTGAAAAGTTGATAAAACACGAAAAGTGTAATAATATGTTGATACAAAACACGATATGTGTATCAAAAAGGCATAAGAAAAGCAAGGCGAAAACCTTGCTTTTGCTTTTTAGTATACCAAGCGGACTTTTATGACGCTTGCATCGTCGATTGATTGAAGATTGACGGGGTCGTCCGTGTCAACGATTGTATATCTTATGCCGTTTCTCGTTGCACTCGTGCCGCCGAACGTGTTTTCGCCTTGATCGTGAGAGATGATCGTGTAGCGGTGCTTTGCACATTTTTCAACGAAGAGATTGGGCATGTTGACGGAGTTTTTGATATTGCCGTTTTCAATGTAATCTTTAAGCTCTGTCGCAGCCATAACCGCGCAATTGTCTTCTGCCTCTTGCGTTGACGCGCCAAGGTGCGGAATTGCGATGATGCCCTCATGTCTTAGGCACTCTTCGCTTGGGAAATCCACAACGTATTTGCGCATTTTTTTGCTTTGCAAAGCATCTTTGACGTCGGATACGTTGACAAGCTCGCCGCGAGCGCAGTTGGCAAGCACAACGCCGTCTTTCATGCTTGCTATTGCTTCTTTGTCGATAAAGCCTTTGTTGTCGGCGGTCATCGGCACGTGGAGCGTGACAAAGTCTGCGTCTTTCCATGCCAACCTCAAATCGTCAAAGATTGTCACAAACGGGATCTCGGCTTTTGCTTGCTCGCTTATGAAGGGATCGTATCCCGTGACGCTCATGCCAAGAGCGTGCGCAGCCGCTGCGACTTTTCTGCCTATTGCGCCAAGACCGACAATGCAAACGGTTTTGCCCTGAATCTCACTGCCTGCAAACGTGCTTTTGCCTTTTTCCACTTGCTTTGCAACGTCGTCGCCCGAGAGATTGTTTGCCCAATTTATGCCTTCATATACGTTTCTTGCGCCGAGAATGAGCGCGGCAAGCACAAGCTCTTTGACGGCATTTGCGTTTGCACCCGGGGTGTTGAACACCGCAACGCCTTTCTTTGCGTATTCGGCATGCGGAATGTTGTTTACGCCCGCGCCCGCTCTTGCGATTGCCACAACGCTGTCGGGCAACGCGTATTCGTCCATTTTGAAAGAGCGCACCAAGATGCCCACGGGAGATTGAGCCTTGTCAACGACGTCGTAGCCCGAAAGCACGCCGTTTGCAAGGGGAGATATAGGGTTGAGTTTCAAAATTTCCATAATACTTCCTTTTGACAAGCAACAAAGCGTGAGAAATAATTGCCCTATGCTTTTTCTTGTCTATGAGATAAAAACGCCCGAATGGTCATCGGGCGCGGAGTGTCATTTGTTTTCAAGCTCGAATTTCTTCATAAACTCGATAAGAGCCTTGACGCCTTCAACGGGCATTGCGTTGTAGATAGACGCGCGCATGCCGCCGACAAGTTTGTGTCCTTTCAGGCTCACAAGACCGTTTTGCTCGGCTTCTTTGACAAACTTTGCGTTGAGCTCGTCACTCGGAGAAACAAAAGGCACGTTCATAAGCGAACGGCTCTGTTTTTCCACATAGTTGTTGTAGAAGTCGGATTGGTCGATAAAGTCGTAAAGCATCTTGGCTTTTTCACGATTGACTTGCTCGATCGCGCTCACGCCGCCGTGGGCTTTGAGATAGCGAAGGTTGAGCATCATCATATAGATCGGCCAGCAAGGCGGAGTGTTGTACAAGCTGTTTGCGTCGATTTGCGTGCGATATTTGAGCATGGTGGGGCAGATGGGAAGCTCACCGCCGAGCATATCGTCTTTGACGATGACAAGCGTGACGCCTGCGGGGGCGAGATTCTTTTGCGCGCCTGCATAGATGAGCGAATATTTGTTGACGTCCGCCACTTCGCTCATGATGCACGATGACATATCCGACACGAGCGGAACGCCGTTTGTGTCGGGCAAAGCGTTGTATTTCACACCGAAAATGGTGTTGTTCTCGGTGATGTGAACATAGCTTGCGTCTTGTCTGAAATCGGACGGACTTGTCTTGGGGATATAGGTGAACTTTTTGTCTTCGCTGGACGCGACAAGGCGGATATCGCCGTATTTTTGAGCTTCCTTGTATGCTTTTTTTGCAAAGTTGCCGGTGACGATATAGTCTGCTTTGCCGGTTTTGAGAAGGTTGAGCGGGACAGCCTCGAACTGCGTGGATGCGCCGCCTTGCACAAAGATGACGTGATAGTTTTCAGGCACGTTCATCAATTCTCTGACAAGGGACAAACACTCGTCGTTGATTGCCTCGTACCATTTTGAGCGGTGGCTCATTTCCATGACGCTCATTCCCGAGCCTTGATAGTCCGTTATGGATGCGCCTGCCTCTTGCAACACTTCCAAGGGAAGCATGCCCGGGCCTGCCGAAAAGTTGTAAACTCTCATAAAATAAGCTCCTTAAACCGCGCCGCATTGGCAGCGCAAATCTGTTTGATAATAATATCGTAAATGCAAAGCGGCGGTTTGTAAAGATTTTTTTTTGAAAACAAGGTCGAAATCGTACCTATTTTGCGTCTTTTGATTGAAACTCTTGCTTAAAAGCGAAAATTGATGTAGTATAGTATATTGAAAAAATATAGTATAATATCGTGCGCGACATCGCGCAAAATCGGAGAATAGAAATTATGGCAAAAAATGCAAAAACAGTCAAAGTCACTTTTCTTGGCGGCGTGGGCGAAATAGGCAAAAACATGACCGCTATCGAATGTGGCGACGATATGATAATCGTGGATATGGGCGCGTCCTTCCCGGATGAAGACAGCCCCGGAATTGACGCAATCATCCCCGACATCACTTATGTAAAGGAAAACATGCACCGCCTTCGCGGCATAGTGCTCACTCACGGTCACGAAGACCACATCGGCGCGATACCTTATTATGCCGAAGACTTGAAAAAGACGCCCATATACGGCACGTCGCTCACTTTGGGACTGCTCAAACGCAAGCTCGAAAAGAGTGGCAAAAGCGCAAATCTCAACACTGTTTCGGCAGGTGATACGATAACACTCGGCTGTTTCAAGGTGGAGTTTATCAAGGTGTGCCACTCAATGGCGGGCGCGTGCGCTTTGTCAATCACAAGCCCCGTAGGCACCGTGTTTGTCACCGGAGACTTCAAGATGGATCCGACACCCATCGACAACAAGAAGACGGACGTGGGTAGGATTGCCGAAATCGGCGCAAAAGGCGTGCTGCTTATGCTCGGCGAGTCCACCAACGTTGAAAGAAAGGGCAGTTCCACGTCCGAAAGAGTGGTGGGACAAACCCTTGAAAGAATCTTTGCGGACAATCCCAACAAGAGAATTGTCATCGCGTGCTTTGCATCGTCCAACTATCGCGTGCAACAAGTGCTCAATCTTGCCAACAAGTATCGCAGAAAAGTGGTGCTTGCAGGCAGAAGCATGAAGGGCATCGTGGACGTGGCGTCCGCTTGCGGAGAGCTGAAAGTGCCAAAGGGCGTGATTGTGGACAGCGTGGGCAAGTTGCTCCCCAGCGAAACGGTGGTGCTTGCAACGGGCAGTCAGGGCGAGCCGCTCAGCGCGCTCAAAAAGCTCTCGAAAGGCGAGTTCAACAAGATCAATCTCGGCACGGACGACCTTGTGGTGTTGTCATCCTCGCCTATCCCCGGCAACGAGAAATCGGTGTATGACGTCATCAACGACTTGTTCAGAAAGGGCGCAAACGTCATCTACGACAGCATGAACGACATTCACGTGTCGGGACACGCCTATGAAGACGAGCTGAAACTTATGCTCACTCTCGTTCAACCGCAGTTCTTCATGCCCGTGCACGGCGAATATCGCCACCAATTCAAGCATGCGGAAATTGCAAAATCGCTCGGCGTGCTGTCAAAAAACATCGTCATTGCCAACATCGGCGAGAGCTACGGATTCAATCAAAAGGGAGTCAGACAACACTCCAACGTCACGGCAGGCAACACCTACGTTGACGGCGTGGTGCTCGAAGACGGCAAGTCGGTCATCAACGATCGCCGCTCGCTTGCGGAATACGGCATGTTGCTCGTGCTTTGCGCGGTGGATTTGGAGACGGGCAAGATTGTGGGCGACGTGGACATCATCGCGCGCGGATTCAACCTTACGGAAGACGTGCAGGCAAGCATCCGCAATGCAACCAAAGAGACCGTGGACGCCGCCGATTTTGACAAAGTCAACGTCAACGACGTGGCAAGACTTGTCAAAAAAGCGGTGCGCAAGCTCTTCTACAAGGACAGACAATTTCCGATCATCATCCCCATCATCGTGGAAGACTAAAAGGCTTTTGCCGCTTGCAAAGTTTGTTGCGGCGGCGGAGCAACCTTTATAGCGTAATGAACGCAAAAGCAATATCGACAAGGTGAAAGTATGTTCAGAAAACGCATAATATTGATACTCACTTCAAGAGACGAGCCCGACGGCGTGTCTCAAAAACTTGCGGAGGCAATCCGCAAAATCGGCTCGCACAACGTTGTCGTGATGAGTGACGATCGCTACGGCTCGGCAACCAAATTGTCCGCTCTTGACAGGCTCATGGACGAGGGCGGTGAATATCAGTATTTGCTTGAAAAAAAGGACAAGAGTCTTTTCAAAGACAAGTTTGCATTCAAGACTCTCTCAAAGCGCGTCAACAGGATAAACAACCTTATCAAGCGTTTTCATCCCGACTATATTTTGTGCGTGACGCCCTATGCGCACCATTGCGCGACCGAGGCAAAGCGCAGGGCAAAATTCGACACGCAAATCATCTATATGATGACTTCGTTCTATTTGCCAAAACGCATCCATGACAACCTAACCAACGTTTATATAGTCGAAAACTCGGAGATAAAGTCCGCTTTGGTGCAAAACGGCATAAAAGCGAAGGACGTTATGGTGATGGGGTTGCCCTTTGAGGCAACGCCCGTTTCCCCCGAAGAGAAAAAGCTCAAAAAGCAAGAACTCGGCTTGCCCAAAGTCAAGACGGTGTATCTTGCAATACAAAACAAATCCGCGCTCGAAAAGGTGTATTCGCTCCTTCTCGATCAAGGCGGGATTGCCAATCTTGCGGTGTATTGCAAAGACCAAAAGGTGCTCTCCGCGCTCTCGGCAAAGGCGGTCACCGTGCCCGATATGAAGGTGGTATTCATCAACGAGCCCGAGCGTGTGGACGAGTATTTGCAGATATGCGACGTTGCCGTCACCGAATACGACGTTGCCACAATCTACAAGTGCATGAAACTCGGCGTGCCGTCCATCGTGCTTTCCACAATCGAACACGAGCAAGCCAACATATCCTTCCTTGTGTCGCACGGCTTGTGTTTGACGGCAAAAGAAGATATAGAAATCGTGGGATTGCTCTACAAGATTTTGCAGTCGGACGTGGGTGACTACGTGTCCGAAAACGGCAAAAAGTGGGTGGAGATGAGCAGCATAGACAACATCGCGGCGTTCTTGTCGGCGTACATTGCCGTGTGACTTGCATTTTGAACGCAAAGCACCGACAAACCGGTTGACAAAGCAAACAAATCGGCGGCAAGCAAGCCGCAAAGACGATAAAAAGACCAAATTGGACAAAGCAAAAAGCAAACGGACAGAGATATAGTGATATGCCAAAGATAGTTAAGTTGAACGACATCGCAAAAAAGCAGGGATTCAAGCTCGGAGATGACGTGTTGCGCATTGGCGGCTACGACATGATTGACGAGTTGGATTTCCTTTTTTATGACAACGAGAGAAAATTCTCGGTGGATATTTTGCGTGACGGCAAGCCAAAAACCATTCACGTCCACAAGAAAGACGGACAGTCTTTGGGGCTTGAATTTGACATCGACATGAAGCCCGTCGTGTGCAAAAATCACTGCATATTCTGCTTTGTGGATCAGCTGCCCAAAAACATGCGCCCGAGCCTTTACGTAAAGGACGACGATTACAGATACAGCTTTATGTGCGGCTCGTACGTGACGATGACCAACGTCACCGAAGAAGAAATCGAGCGCGTCATTCGCTTGAAACTCAGCCCCTTGTACATCTCGGTGCATGCTTGGGACGACGATGTGAGAGTGTACATTCTCAAAAATCCGAACACGAGAAAACTCCCCGATCAAATGCGCAGATTGGGCGCGGCAGGCATAAAAATGCACACTCAGCTCGTGGTCGTGCCCGACGTCAATGACGGCAAAGTGCTTGAAGACAGCATACGCGGCTTGCACGGCGTGGAAGGCGTGGAAACGGTGGCGGTCGTTCCTGTGGGTATGACTGGGCATAGAGATAAACTGCAACAGCTCAAACCCGTTGACGAGCAAAACGCACGAGATACGATCGCGCTTGTCGAGGCTCTCAACAAGGAGTACGGCGGCTTTTGTTGGTGCAGTGACGAGTATTACGTCAAAGCCAAGTTGCCCGTCAAAGACAGCTCCTATTACGGCACGTTCGATCAGATAGAAAACGGCGTGGGCTTGCTTGCGGATTTCAAAGACAATTTCGAGTTCGGACTTGGCGAGCTTGACGACATGCAAATAGGCAAAAAGGTGGATTTCATCACGGGAGTGTCCTTTGCGCCGCTTTTGAAAGAATATGCAAAGTCGCTTGAAAGCAAGCTCGGTATAGAGTGCGAAGTTCACTCTATCGTCAACAACTTTTTCGGCAAGTCCGTGACGGTTGCGGGGCTTCTCACGGCAGGCGACATCATAGAGCAAGTCAAGGGTACAAAGACGGACGCATTTGTCATCCCCGACAATATGCTCAGAGAGTTTACGGACACTTTCCTTGACAACAAGACCGTCAAAGAAGTGGAAGACGCACTCGGCGCGCCCTTCATCGTCATATCCCACAGCGGCAGTGACATGGCAAGCAAAATCGCAGAGCATTTCGGCTATGGCGCAAAAGAATAAAAACGGTATAATCACGCAAAACGCGGTTTATAACAACAAAATACAACGATAAAACATTGATTTGGTGATAATATGAAACCATTGGTAGCAATTGTAGGAAGACCCAACGTGGGCAAAAGCACGCTGTTCAACAGGATAGCGGGCAGTCGCATATCCATTGTGGAAAACACCCCCGGCGTCACAAGAGACAGAGTGTATGCCGATTGCGAGTGGTGCGGCAGAGCGTTTACGCTCATCGATACAGGCGGATTGGAGCTCAAAAGCGACGACCAGATGTGGAATCACATCCGCACGCAAGTGGAAATCGCAGTGGACACCGCAAACGCAATCTTGTACGTTGTGGACGGAAAGACGGGACTCACCACGGACGACAATCTCGTGTGTTCGTTTTTGAGAAAATCGAAACTTCCCGTCATCCTTGCGGTCAACAAAATCGACAACAACGATATGAGCAACGTATACGATTTTTACGCGCTCGGTTTCGGCGAGCCGCATGCGGTCAGCGCAGAGCAGGGCAAGGGACTCGGCGACCTTCTTGACGCAATCATGGAAGTCATCCCCGATCATCCCGTCGAAGAAGATCCCGACCGTATAAAGATCGCCATTGTCGGCAAACCCAACGCAGGCAAAAGCTCGATAACCAACAGGCTTTTGGGATACGATCGTTGCATAGTCAGCGACGTTGCGGGCACGACAAGAGATGCAATCGACACAGAGTTGAACATAGGTGACGACGAGTATCTTATCATCGACACGGCGGGTATGCGCAAGAAAAAGGTGGTCAACGAAGATCTTGAAAGATATTCGGTCATGCGCTCGTTGCTTGCGGTGCGCAGGGCGGACGTGGTGCTTATCGTGTGCGACGCGTCCGAAGGACTCACTGAGCAAGACGTCAAAATCGCAGGATTCGTCCACGAAGAAGGCAAGCCGTCTATCGTTGTGATGAACAAGTGGGATTTGGTGGACAAAAACACCCACACCATGAACGAGTTTGAAAAGAAACTCAAAGAAGACTTGAAGTATATGGACTATTTCAAATCCGTGTACATCTCGGCATTGAGCGGCAAGCGACTTGACAATTTGCTCCCACTTTGCAAAGAAGTGGTGGCAAATTCAAGAAAGCGTATCCCCACGGGACTTCTCAACGAAGTGGTGGGAGACGCGATCCGTATCAGCGAGCCGCCGTCTTATCTTGGCAAAAAGCTCAAGATTTTCTATGTCACGCAAGTGGGAGTCGCGCCGCCGACATTCGTGCTCAAAGTCAACGATCCGGCGATCATGCACTTCAGCTACAAGCGGTATCTCGAAAATGCGCTCAGAAAGAGTTTTGATTTTTCGGGCACGCCGATAAGGCTGCTCATCCGCGGCAACAACGAAGAGAATTGAGTGTTAAATAGGCAGCAAACAGCGACAATATGTTTCAAATAGGGGTAAAACGGAGAAATAACTCAAAGGCGACGCGTCACTGCACTTCAAAGAGCGAAATGCAGTATGATGTATCGTGGAGATAATATGAATTTTAAGGATATTGACAGCAAACAATTGGAACAAATGCTCCAAACCGAGCAAAAAGCGTACAAGAAACTCGCCAAAAAAGGCGTGAACGTGGACATGACAAGAGGCCGACCGTGCAAGGAGCAGTTGCAAATAGCAATGCCCATGCTCGAAAATGCCGCAAAATGCAATTTTGCAATGAGCGGTTTTGACGCGCGCAACTACGGCGAGCCTGCCGGTGTGAAACAAGCAAGAGAGCTTTTTGCGCAAATCTTCGGCGTGAAATCCGACGAGGTCATCGTGTGCGACGGCTCGTCTTTGGATATAATGTACACCGTGGTGCAATTTGCGTTGCAATTCGGCATTCTCGGCTCAACGCCGTGGAACAAACTTGACAAAGTCAAGTTCATTTGCCCTGCGCCCGGGTATGATCGCCACTTCTCGATATGCGAGAATTTCGGCATAGATATGATCACCGTGCCCATGCTCGAAGACGGCCCAGATATGAATCTCGTTGAAAGACTTTGCAAGGACGACGAGAGCGTCAAGGGCATCTGGTGCGTCCCCAAATATTCCAACCCGACAGGCGTAACCTTCTCGGACAAGGTGGTGGAAAGACTTGCCAATCTAAAGCCTGCCGCCAAAGATTTCCGCGTGTTTTGGGACAACGCGTATTGCGTGCACTCGCTCTACGATGAAGACGTCAAGTTGAAAAACATCATGGACGTTGCCAAAAAAGCAGGCAATCAAGACATGATTTACGAGTTCTGCTCAACGGCAAAAATCACCTTTGCAGGCAGCGGCGTTGCGGCATTTGCGGCATCGCAAAACAACGTAGAAGACGTGATGAAACGCATGTTTTTCAAGAAAATCAACCCAAACAAAGTCAATCAAGTGATGCATGTGGAGTTCTTGCAAGACGTTGACAACATCAAGGCTATCATGAAGCAACACGCCGACATCTTGCGCCCCAAGTTCGAGCTTTTCGACGTGAAGATGACCGAGGCGTTCAATGACGTTGACAACGTGACGTGGTCAAAGCCGCTCGGCGGATATTTCATTTCTCTTGACGTTCCGCATTGTGCAAAACGCGTTGTGCAACTTGCAAAAGACGCAGGAGTGAAGTTCACCGCAGCAGGATCAACCTTCCCGTACGGCATTGACGACAACGACAGCAACATCCGCATCGCGCCGTCCGTTCCGTCCCTTGACGAGATGCAGTTTGCAATCGACGTGCTTATAGAGAGCATCCGCATCGCGCTTTGCGAGTATTATGCAAAATAAGCCCGCAACGGTTGAAATTCGGATAAATATTCAAAAACTCTGATAAATATTCTAAAAATAACAGAATAAAAATCGGGGAAAACAATACGGATATAATTCGAATATAACAATATATAAAATACAACTTTACAGCAAAACACGCCGTTTCGTTTGACACGGCGTGTTTGTTTTTTAGGGTGGCGGCAACAAATTTGCCGATTTTAGAATATCTCAAAATCGCTCGTCATAGATTTTAGCAAACCAAATCGGAGGAGTATATGGACAAATTTGACCTTTATCGAGATATAGCGTCACGCACGGGCGGTGACGTTTACGTCGGCGTCGTTGGACCTGTTCGCACGGGCAAATCGACGCTCATCAAGCAGGTGATGCAAAAATTCGTGGTGGACGGCATCGTCAATCAGGACGACAAAAACCGAGCCATTGACGAGATGCCGCAGTCGGCGGACGGCAAAACCATAATGACCACTCAGCCGCGTTTTGTCCCGAACGAAGCCGTCAAAGTGTCCGTTGGCGACAACATCACGCTCAATATGCGGCTGATTGATTGCGTGGGCTATCTCGTGGACGGCGCGCTCGGTGCGCAAGAAGACGGCAAAGAACGTATGGTGTCAACGCCGTGGTCGGATGAAGATATGCCGTTCTCTCAAGCCGCCGAAATAGGCACGCAAAAGGTCATCAAAGAGCATAGCACAATCGCTCTTGCCGTCACCACGGACGGAAGTTTCGGCAATATCGCGCGCCAAGACTACGTCAAGGCGGAAGAGCGAGTGATAAGCGAACTCAAAGAATGCAAAAAGCCGTTTGCAATCGTTCTCAACGTGGCGGACGAAAACTCCGAGAGCGCACAAAAGCTCAAAGACGAGTTGCAAGTCAAATACGATGCGCCCGTAATCGTCAAAAACGCGCTCGATATGAGCGATGAAGACGTAAGCGAGATTCTCGAAACCGTGCTGTTGGAATTTGGAGTCAAAACCATAGATTTCAATCTTCCGCGTTGGGTGCAGGCTTTGCCGATAGACAGCGAAGTGGTGCAAGACCTTATCGGCGCGGTGAAGAATATGGCGCAAGACGTTGACAGAATGAAGGACTATGACAAAATCGACGAGTATTTTGACGATTCGCGGTTTTGGCAAACGCCGTCGTCTATCAATCTCGATGCCGGCAAGGGCAAAGTCAATGTGGATATCGACGTCAAACGCGGCGTGTTCTTTGACGTGGCAAGCAAGGAGTGCGGCGTGGATATGGCGGACGAATACGATATGCTCACCAATATGAAATCCCTTTGCAAGAGCAAGGACAAAATCGATAGGTTGCGTTCTGCGCTCGAACAAGTGGACACCCTCGGATACGGTGTCGTTGCGCCGACTATGGACGAAATCGAGCTGAAAGAACCCGAGCTTTTGCGACAGGGCGGTCAGTACGGCGTGCGCCTTAGAGCCAACGCTCCGTCCCTTCACATCATGAAGGTGGACGTGGAAACCGAAGTCAGCCCCATAGTCGGCAGCGAAGAGCAAAGCAAAGACCTTGTCGACGGCATGATGTCCGATTTCGAAAACGACAAGCAAGCCATTTGGAACACCAACATATTCGGCCGCTCGCTCAGTTCGCTTGTCGCAGACGGCATCAACAACAAGTTGCAGACCGTCCCCGCCGAAGCCGAGCAAAAGCTCCGCAAAACGCTCGGGCGCATAGTCAACGAAGGCAAGGGCGGCGTGATTTGCATCTTGCTATAAGAGCCAAAACCACACTGTTGCACCACTTGTCACTCGCACATTCAGGCGAGCATAAACGTCAAAACGAGTGAAAGTATGTGTGCCGCAACCCAACGCACAACAAAAGCGTTGTCGGTACTAAACAATCTAACAAAAAAAGCGTGTAGAAATACACATACAAATCTCAAAACCAAGACCTTAAGTCTCCGTTTGTAAAGAATAAAGCGCGCGCATTGTCATTTGCAATACGCGCGCTTTATTGTCTTACACCACCTAGATAGTGCGGTGGTATTCTAATACAAAAAACCAATCCGCCACCGGTGCGGATTGGTAAAATGTGGTGGAGACAAGGGGATTCGTAGGAAGCGTGCCTTGGACGCTTCCGTAATAGCGTCAGCGTCAGCCCGCAGGGGTTCATGTTGCAAAGCAACACCACGATAAAATCGTGGGAATCCCCAATCCCACATAAAAAAATATCGTACAAATGTACGATATTTTTGTGGTGGAGACAAGGGGATTCGTAGGAAGCGTGCCTTGGACGCTTCCGTAATAGCGTCAGCGTCAGCCCGCAGGGGTTCATGTTGCAAAGCAACACCACGATAAAATCGTGGGAATCCCCAATCCCACATAAAAAAATATCGTACAAATGTACGATATTTTTGTGTCAATGCCGAACAAAAAGGAGCGTCTTTTTAAGACGAAAGTAGGGCAGGCGTCCACGGGGATTTGAACCGTGATAAATTTTTCTTAAAAATCTCACGAATCGTAGCATTTTTCACTGGATATCTTCTCAAAACAATGGTATTATGCTGAATTGCAAAAGGAGGCGGAAAGTACTATGGGGCAAGAAGATTTGCAACTACTTATAAAAGGAATCGTGTTCTCTCTGCGACAACAAAAATTGCTGACGAAGGCAGAGTCCGAATTTGTATTGAAAATTATTGAACGAAAGTACCCACGGCCAAGAATTACGAGGGAAGACAATGAGTAGTGAAAAAGACTATTCGGTATTGCCTGAGGTAACCATAATCCAAGAATCGGCGAAAATAGAATCGGAGGAGCATAAGCCGAAAAAACTTCGAGTTTGCGCCTATGCGCGGGTTTCAACGGAAAAAGAGGAGCAAGAATACAGTTTCGAAAATCAAAGAGACTACTACATGGATTATATCTCGAAACGATCCGATTGGGAGTTTGTCGGTATATATTCTGACTTCGGGTTGAGTGGGAAAAACAAAAAGCGTCCACAGTTTATCAAAATGATAGATGATTGCCATGCTGGGAAAATAGACAGAATCATTACAAAATCTATAAGTAGGTTCGCGCGTAACACAATTGATTGTATTCAAACTGTTAGAGATTTAAGGGAAAAAGGTATCGGCGTATATTTTGAGAGAGAAGGGATTGATTCGCTTTCTCCGCAGAGTGCTCTCGTCTTATCAATTATGGCAATAGTAGCCGAGGAAGAGAGCAGAAGCATTTCCAACAACATCAAATGGGCTATTCAAAAACAGTTTGCTCAAGGCCATTATTTAATACATACAAAACACTTTCTCGGCTATTCAAGAGAAGAAGATAACCGAATTATTATAATTCCCAAACAGGCTTTGGCTGTACGGAGTATATACCAGTTATACTTGGACGGAAAAAGCATTCACCAAATTGCCTTGGAAATGGAACTAAGGGAGATAGAATCGCCGGAGGGAAATAAAAACTGGGGAGATAGCACAATTTTATCTATATTAAAGAACGAGAAGTATAAGGGCGATTGCTTGTTGCAAAAAACTTATTCCCCGGATTTCTTGGCTTCCAAACGATATAAAAACACAGGACAACTTCGCAGTTATTACGTAAAAAGTCACCATGCGCCAATTATATCATCAGCAATGTTTGATGAGGTTCAAAATGAGATGCAACGTAGAAAAGACTTGCGAACTGGTTCGAAAGCGTATCCAAGTAAATATAGCGGGAAGAGTTGCTTAAGCGGATTGCTTATATGCGGACAGTGTGGTGGTGTAATGCGTCGACATGTTCAATACCGTAAAGGTGGTGGCATCGGATATTGGGTTTGCCAAAGACATGACCAAGGCAGTTGTTCTATGATGCAAATAAAAGAAAAAGTGATAATCGATGGGCTTCAAATGGTTATACGACAGATATTGTTTCAAAAAGAGCCGTTGTACACAGAGATGACGGATACGATTATCAATTCTGCAAGGAAAGCACACAAGAGTAGCATAAAAAGTGTAAATGCAAAAATCAAAAGGGTTCAAAGACAAATACAACAAATAAAAGACGATTATATAGAAGATGCGATTACGTATGAGGAATATTGCCACTTATCTCGTCAATTTATACATACTGAGCCATTCCTTGAATTGGAAAGAGAGGAAATGATACAAGAAAATAAATGTCTTGCACCAATTGAGCAACGAATAGAAGAAATATCTCAAAGGTTGAAGTTGCAAACGCTGTATGAACACTTCAACGAAGACTTAGTGCGTTATATCGTGGACGAAATAGAACTTGTAACAAATAAGTTGGCAATATGTCGATTGTCGAATGGTAGCGAGTACTATATGTTCTTGGATACTTGGTCCAAGGGAACGAAACGGATAAAGGAAGAATAATGATACATTGGCAGATATTCGAGTCCTATAAGTGGAGCCAAGTGTGATGGTCTATAAGTCTTTTCTTATAGACCATCATTTTTGCATTTTCAGGGGCATTTTCGCCCTTTTTTGAGCAATTTCATAGCAAATCATCAGACCGAGTAACGGAGAACCCGTTGCCCGGTCTTTTTTTATGTCTAAAAAAAGCGTGATTTCACACTTGAAGTCTGTCGGACGATAAGCACCGTCCAGCAGGACTTGAATATCAAAACTGAATTAAAAAATCTTATTTATAGCATCTTGGGGCGCGTATCCCATAGCAAAATACTGGGCGAAAGTTTATTATATATGTAGGCTCGGATAGGAGGCCTATTCGCTCGTGCTGATAAGGCAAATAATGGGCGAGGGGGAGGTGAGAAAATGATACAATGAAGAGACAAAAAGAGGACAGCCTCTGCCAAGCGGATACAAGCGGCATTCTTGGGAGAGAACCATATAGATATCGAAGAGATACCGCCAAAGGAAGAGTATGTCAGGGATACAGTAAACAAGCAATTGCGTGTCTGTGCCTATTGCCGAGTAAGCACCGATGAAGAGTCGCAGCAATCGAGCTACGAACTACAAGTTCAACATTACACGGAGTACATCAACAAACACGACAATTGGACGCTTGTCGGTGTGTATGCCGATGAGGGTATTTCGGGAACATCGGTCAATCATCGCGTGCAGTTTTTGCAGATGATCCAAGATGCGGAAGACGGCAAGATAGATATGATTGTTACAAAATCAATCAGCCGTTTTGCAAGGAATACCCTTGACTGTATTTCCTACGTGCGAAGACTCAAAGCACTCAAACCGCCTGTCGGAGTATTCTTCGAGATGAACGGATACAACACCTTGGACACCATCAGCGAAACTTTCCTTACACTGTTAAGCACGGTAGCGCAAGGTGAGTCCGAGGCAAAGTCGGAAGCCTTGAAATGGTCATATCGTCAGCGGTTTAAGAAGGGAATACCCGTAAACAATATGTGGGCGATAATGGGCTATGACACAGACGAAAACGGCAAGATATTCATAATCGAGAAAGAGGCTGAAATCGTAAGGTTTATGTTCACTGCATACTTGGAAGGCAAAAGCACGGTTGAGATAGCCGAAGCATTGACAATGGCTGAAATACCAACACCAAAAGGCAATGTCAGATGGCAACCGGGAACGGTCGCAGGAATGCTACACAATGAAAAGTATTGCGGTGAAATGCGAATGCAAAAGACGGTCACGGTTGACTTGTTCTCGCATAAATCGGTAAAGAACGAGGGCATAGTTTCCCAATACCGAATGAAGAACTATCATCCGGCAATCGTCTCACGCAAGGTCTACGAGGACGTGCAAGAGCGTTTCCTCGATGGTGGCAATAGGGCTCGCCACACCAAAGAGCCCAAAATAAAGGTTAAGTTCAAACCTATTAAGTCAGGACTTTTGACAGGCTTCGTTCCTATCCCGTCCGCTGTTGAAAAGATAGACATCGAACAACTCAAAGAAATTTCTAAAAAACAAAAATCAAGGAGAAAACAAAAATGTTAAAAGGTTTCAAAGTAATCAGCGTCTATGGCAACACCAGTGAATCGACCGTTACGGTCACCAACAAATACTTCAAATTCAATGCGGACACCGCAGCCGAACTTGGCTATCCCAAGTACATCCAAATGCTCATCGATGCAGACAACAAAAAGTTTGCTATACAGGCAACAGACGAACAGGGTGCAAACTCGATTGAATTCAAAGTATCGGAGCCGTCCGAATCGGGCAAAAAGTCGGTCATCAATGTGGCATTCAAAGCCGCGCACGCAACGATTGTGCAGCTTATGCAGTGGGGCGATGGTGCATCGCGCAAGATGAATGGCATCTTCGTTCCCGAAGAAAAGGCTATCATTTATGATCTGACAAAAGCAAACATGGTTTACAACAAGAAAGCGGACTAATCTCCGCGGGGAGTGGTTTTCGAAAAGAGAGCCGCTCCTTTTTACAAATATAACGGGGGTGGGGAGTTTCGTATGGTTTGTAAAAGTAGAGATATTTTTGCATACGGAGAGAGCGGAAAGGTATCGAAAATGAGTAAAAAGAAACGAATTGTGGGTAAACTATTGAATTTTTGTAATTTCACACGAAGTTAGGACATACAGACTTGATTTTTTGAGAAATTTATGGTAGAATATAAAAGACAAAACGTATCATATATTGATACGTGGAACTTTTAACGCCGAATAACCTGCAAAAAATGCGAAATACAGGCAAAAGGAGTTGACAAGGATGACATACACAAGGCAATCGAAGACGAGAAAGTCTGCCTATAATTTGAATAAGAGTAACGGAATCTGACCGCACTGCTGCATAGGCTAAAACTATGGGGCGGTGCGATTTTGCTTTTATAAGGGAAAAAACACAACATTTTTACAAGGTTTTAAGTCGCAACAGCGACACGGAACATATCCCCCACAATAATGAAAAGGAGATACGATTATGACAAACAACAAAGCGAATAAATCAAAGATATTAGCACTTATACTCGGTCTTACGATGTGCCTTGCGCTTATGCTCGGCATCGTGTTTGCAAGCCCGACGAGTACGGTCTATGCAGAAGGAGAAACGCTTACGCCGTATGATCGTATATACGTAAATGACGAAGCATTAAACAGCGGTTGGTATTTGGACGTGTCTTACACTCAAAAAAAAGGCAACCCTACGTCGGGTTACGTTGCCAAATACAATAACGGCGTTCTGACTCTTAACAATTATAACGGCGGGGAAATAGGTACAAGCGCTCCCGCATCAGGATATTACAAAATTGACCTTATCGGGGAAAATACCATTAACGGTGGGCAAAGAGGCGTATTTATCGATACGTCAAATGAAGGACGAGTAACTATTACGTCTAATGCAAACGGAAAATTGACGATAAACGTTTCAAGCGCAACATCTGTATGGGGAATAGCCTGCGGAGCGTCGAATTCAGCCAAAACCACTGACGTTGTTATTGGAGGTAACGCACAAGTCACAATTAACGCAACGTCTAATGGAGAAAACAAGCAAGTTCAGGGTATTCATGCAAGGAACGTAACAATTGAAGACAATGCAAGCGTTAATATTACAGCCAAAAACACAAACAATAGCACCGCAAGTCAATGGGTAGCAGGTATTTTTGCAAAAAACAATGCAACTATAAATACAAACGGCAATATCGATATTGACGCTACCGTGGCAGGCGGCGATAGAGCTTATAGTTATGGTATTCAAAACTGCAAAACGATGACTAAAGTCAAAAACATGACCATAAAAAATAAGAAAGACGGGCAAGAAGGTTATCCTATTACCCCGAGAGTAAACACATTTAGTGAAACTCATGCTGTAAACGAATATCGTATTAGCAATATTAACTTTGCGTCCTACCGCTATGGCACACCGTGCTATGTGGCAGCAATAAACGGCACACTTGCAGGCACGGGCGTACCTAAGGAAGCAAATAGAGGTAGCGGATATTTCCTTGAGGGCGACGAAGTCACTTTGAATGCGCCTTCTTTGCAAGTGAGCGAAACGGATACGACAAACATACCGTTTGACAAATGGTTTTCGTTTGCAAGTGACGCAGTTATAACAAACGCAACAAGCCAAAACGGAGCGAAACTTACCGTTCAAGACAAGGATATTGAAGTAAGAGCAAATTATAAAGCGTTTACGGTGCAACCTGTTTTTGAAAGAGAAAGTGGTACAAAAGGTACGGTGACATTTACTCTTATTAGTAATGAATTTAACCAAAGTAATTGGATAAAAATCAGACCGATAAACGATTTAGAAAAGTCAAAGAGTAACGTTATGCCCGTTGGCGGAACTACTTATAATGCAACTCTTTCCGATAATGGGACTGTTTATGGAACTCCTGCCGGCGAATATTTGGTTGAGGTTGAGTATAATAACAAAACATTATACAGCGCGCCTTTCACCGTTGACTATACCGAAAGGAAAGCAACCATAGATAGCGTAACTATTTTCGGTGAGCAAGGCGAAGCGATTGCAAACACGGATATTACCGTTACTCTTACGGGATATACGTTTGAAACCGCTCTTTCGGGAGACTGGATAACAAATCTTCCCGACGGACTTGTTCAGTCTGTTACAAAAGTAAGCGACACCGAGGCGAAAATCACCGTCAGCGGTACGCCTACTGCTCTTAGCGACCAGTTTGTAGAAATCACGATTCCAAAGGCAAATATCACGGGACTTGCAAGCGATTTGACTGCCGAAAGCAATTCGGACGCAAAATTTAATATCGTTGCTACGCTTACAGAAATTGCCGTTCCGAAAGCAAAAACGAATCTAACTTATACGGCAGGAAGTCAAATAGGCGTGGAAGGTGGCGTCGGCTATACGCTAACAGGAAATAGCGGCGTTGACGCAAAAACTTATACCGCAATCGCAAAATTAGAGAGCGGATATAAGTGGAACGACGGCACGATAACCGACAAGGAAATCTCTTGGAGCATAGGTAAGAGAAACCCTATTGTAAGCGATTTTAACTTCTATGAACCGAGCAACCTTACGTATGACGGCAATGCCAAAACCGCAACCGTTAGTTTGATTGCTTTCTATGGTGACGAAACAGGCTTTGCCATCACGGTTAAGTACAAAAAAGGCGGAGTGATTGTTGCTAAGGCAAAAGACGCAGGCGAATATGAAGTGTATATCGACACAACCGAAACGGCAAACTTTAACTCGGCAACCGATATTCACGACGCTTCGTGGATATTTACAATCGCAAAGGCAGAACAATCTGCACCGTCAGCATCGCTATTTACAACCATTGCTCCTACTTCGGAGGCCACAACGGACGGCAAGATAACGGGTATAACCGCCGAAATGGAATACCGCAAAGTAGGCGATTCTGCTTGGACTTCGGGAACAGGTAGCGACGTTACAGGACTTTCGTCCGGTAAATATCAAATAAGGTTTAAGGAAACGGACAACTACAATGCAGGAGAAGTTGTCGAAGTGCAAGTTCCTGAAAGCGGCGTTTCTTCATACAATCTTACCGTAAACGGCGGAACAGGCGAAGGTGTGTTTAATGAGGGCGCAAGCGTAACTATCACCGCATACGAGCCTGCAACAGGAAAGAAATTTTCGGGTTGGACGATTGAGGGAATAAGCGGTCTTGATACGACGCAAAAAGAAATCACTTTCAATATGCCCGCAAATGCCGTAACCGCAACCGCAAATTATGAAGATATAGAGTACGCTATTACCGTAAACGGCGGAACGGCAGATAAATCAAAGGCAAAATGTGGCGAAAGCGTAACCATTACGGCAAACGTCCCTGCAACGGGAAAAGAGTTCGATAAGTGGGTTGTTACGGGAATTACCTTGTCCGACGAGGATTTGGCAAAATCGACGGTTACTTTCGAAATGCCCGCAAGCAACGTGACAATGGAAGCGCATTTCAGAGATATAGAAGAGGCTCCGTCGATTGAAATCAAAGTCGAAGGCGGAACGGGTGCAGGAACTTACACCCAAGGCGAAAGTGCAACAGTAACGGCAGAAGATAAAGAAGGCAAAGTGTTCAAAGGCTGGAAGGACGAAAGCGGTAAAATCGTCAGCACAAACGAGAGTTATACCTTTACCGTGACGGAAGCAACAACCCTTACGGCCGTGTATGAAGATGCCCCCGTGGCAAAGAAAGGACTTTCGGGCGGAGCGATTGCGGGTATCGTAATCGGTTCAGTAGCGGTCGCAGGAATCGGCGGATTTGCAATCTTCTGGTTCGCTGTCAAGAAAAAGACTTTTGCGGATTTAATCGCAGCAATCAAAGCGCTATTTACCAAAAAGAAATAAGATGAACTAAATAAGACAAGACCATCACTCGATAAAACGGGTGGTGGTCTTTTTCGCTATTAACAAAAACCATGAGAAACGCTCAAAATTATGGTGTCGCTTAACTTGTACACCTTACTCTTTACATTCGTATAGATTTATGCTATAATATGGTTAACTAAAATGGGAGAGGTATAGGAGTCGGTCGATGAAGCAAGAGAAAGCGTACAAAATAAAACTCATAAAAATCCTTGAGATACTGCGCCAAGATTCGGACGAAGACCATTACATAGAGTCCACGGAAATACTGTCAAAACTCGCTGCTATGGGCATAGAGTGCGACAGGCGAACGCTGTACGGAGATATTGACGTTCTCAATGATTTTGGGTACGAAGTATTGTGCGAGAAGAACCCCGGCAAGCCGAACAAGTATTGCGTGGTGGACCGCAGCTTTGACGTCCCGGAACTTCGCATTCTTATGGATGCGGTGCAGGCATCGAGTTTTATTACACCGAGCAAAACCGAGGTCCTATTGGATAAAATAGCCGACCTTGGCGGTAGCCACCGTGCGGAACTCTTGCGGAGTAATATCGTAAAATTCAATACTACAAAGAGCGCAAACGAAAGCATCTTCTATTCGATAAGCGAAATCAACTTGGCGATAGAGAACAACAAGAAAGTTTCGTTTGAATACTTCGACTTCAACTCAAAGCATGAGCGGGTATATAGGCGAAACGGGAAACGGTATTTCGTCAATCCGCTTGCCACGATTTATGACGATGACAACTACTACCTGATATGCTACTACGGAAGATTTGAGGGCGTGGTGCATTATCGCATAGACCGAATGGACCGTGTCGAAATGGTTGTTAATCAACCTATAGACGTATATAAAGGCGAGCCGATCGATTTGAAGAGACACAAAAAGACTTTGTTCGGAATGTTCCAAGGCGAAGAACAGTTGGTAGAGTTCCAAGCCGACGCGAGCATTTTAGATCCGATATTTGATATCTTCGGAGACAAGGTGGAAATCACTCCGGACGAGAACGGGAAACTGCGTTTCAAAGCGGCAGTGCAGTTGAGTCCGACATTCTTTGGGTGGTGCTTGT
Organism: uncultured Eubacteriales bacterium; assembly: GCA_900548005.1. Taxonomy (GTDB): domain Bacteria; phylum Bacillota; class Clostridia; order Christensenellales; family CAG-917; genus CAG-475. The sequence goes on from URIZ01000001.1 coordinate 53,644, forward strand.
CGTTCGGAGACAAACTGCAAGTGGTCGGACCGAACGAAGTGGTAGAAAAAGTAGTTGAGTATATTCAATCGTTGACGCGCGGATACAAAATGGAAAACAAAGGAGAGTAAGATATATGAACTTCGAGGATATGCCAAACTCTGCATATGCGGCTTACTTACAGTCGAAAAAGGCGGAAGAAGAACGGAAGTCTAACGACCAATATAAAAACTCGATAATGAACGCGACAAACGCAGTAGAAGAGCAAAGCATCTTATTGCAAAGGCAACTTCAAGAGATGCAAGAGCAAAATCAATTATTGCGTAAGCAAATTGAGCAAGCGCAAGACGATGCTGCAAACTCCAAAATAGAAGCTCGCAAAAACAAGATATTTGGATGGGTGTCGTTTGGCATCGGTACGGTGGTTGCTATTGTCGGCATCGTGCTTGGGATAGTATTATAAGGAGTAATAATGACAATTTTTATTGAAATAATAACAGTTCTATGGCAAGCCTTTTGGGAAACGATGAAAGCGTTCGGTACGGCCATATGGGATAATTTGCCCGCTATTCTTGAATTCAAGAAAGTGATGGGGTATTTTACACCCACAGGAATGATTGCACTTTACTTGGGTGTTCCTACCATAGTCGTTACTATGGTAATTTTTGTATGCAAAAAAGTCATCAAACGGCTTTCCGACGCCTAAAAGTCCTTGAAATTTTATAGCGTCCGTGTTATAATATTAGAGGAATAGTTTACTTGGAGGTTTAGCAAGTGACTTTTGGTGAAAAGGTAAAATATACAAGGAAATCACTACAATTAACACAACAAAAATTCGCCGCCCTCTTGGGCATATCATTTGCAACCGTGAACCGATGGGAAAAGGGGCATGCAACGCCCACATACGAGACGCTCGAAAGGTTCAATGCCTTGTGTAAAGAAAACGGAATACATTTTGATGATAACTAACTAAGATAACGAAATCTCGTGAAAATGATTGCAAAGGAGAACAATGATGGCTAAAATTCAAAAGCAAGAAAAGTCAATGGAAGCGGCACTTTGGGAATCTGCTAATAAACTACGCGGTGCTGTAGAACCTGCTGAATATAAACACGTCGTGTTGAGCTTGATTTTCTTGAAGTATGCGAGTGATAAGTTCGAAGAGCGTAGAAAAGAAATAATAAATGAAGGGCATGAAGCTTTTGTGGATAATGTCGCATTTTATACGATGAAAAGTGTATTCTATTTGCCACCAGAGTCTCGTTGGTCTTATATAATGGAGCAGTCAAAACAAAGCGATATTGCTTTGAAAATCGACACTGCTCTTTATACGATTGAGAAGAATAATGAATCATTGAGAGGAGCATTGCCTGATAATTACTATTCCCGCCTTGGACTCGACACGGCAAAACTCGCCTCTCTTCTTGATGAAATCAATAAAATAGAACTGACTGCAGATAAAGAGCAAGATGTAATGGGTAGGGTATATGAGTACTTCCTATCCAATTTTGCGTTGCAAGAGGGTAAGGGTAAGGGCGAATTCTATACTCCAAAATGCATCGTAAACCTCATTGCCGAGTTAATCGAACCATACAAAGGAAAGATATATGATCCTTGCTGCGGTTCGGGTGGAATGTTTGTTCAGTCGATGAAGTTCGTTCAAGCACACAACGGGAATACGCGTGAAATAGCGGTGTTTGGACAAGAAGCAACGAATACGACATTAAAGCTCGCTCGTATGAACTTGGCGATTCGCGGAATTAACGGCAATTTGGGGAAGAAGGCAGTTAGCACGTTTACAGATGACCAACATAAGGACGAAAAATTTGATTTTATTATGGCGAATCCGCCATTTAATCAAAAGTCTTGGAGAGCGGAAAACGAATTAACAACTGATTCGCGTTGGGATGGCTACGAAGTGCCACCCACAAGCAATGCGAACTATGGTTGGATTTTGCATATGGTTTCGCACTTATCTCAAAACGGTATTGCAGGTTTCCTTCTTGCAAACGGTGCATTGTCGGGGGATGGAACAGAGCTTGCGATAAGGAAAAAGTTGATCGAGAACGACTTGGTAGAAGCAATCATTATTTTGCCAAGAAACCTTTTCTATACAACCGATATTAGCGTAACGCTTTGGATTATTAATAAGAATAAAATGGCTCGGACTATTATGCAAAATAATAAACCGAGATCGTATCGTGACCGTACCGGAGAAATTTTGTTTATGGATCTTCGCCAAATGGGGTCACCGTATGAGAAAAAATATATAGAATTGACCGAAGAAGATAGGGCAAAGGTAGCAGCGACATATCATTCTTGGCAATCATCAAACGCAACAGAAGGGTATGAAAATATAGATGAATACTGCTATTCGGCAAAGGTTTATTCCAAGGACTTAACTGATGAGCAAAGACAAAACGGCGAAAAATCCGTTGAAGAGAATGGGTGGTCGCTTGTTCCGAGCAAGTATATTAAGTTTATCAACAGGGATGAAAATGTTGATTACGACACCAAAATGAAGCAACTCCAAAGTGAATTAACTGACCTCTTGAAAGAAGAGGAACAGTCGAAAGCGGACTTGCTTGCTGTTTTTAAGGAGTTGGGGTATGAAATCAAACTATGAAAAACTCGGCGGATATATTCGGCTTGTTGATGAAAGAAACAATGATTGTTCCATTACAAAGTTGTTAGGCGTAAGCATTGAAAAGAATTTTATTGAATCTATCGCAAACACCATAGGAACGGATATGTCAACATACAAAATTGTCAAAAAAGGGCAATTTGCGTATGGCCCGGTTACTTCCCGTAATGGGGATAAGATATCCATCGCCTTGTTGGAAGAAGACAAGTGCATTATTTCCAGTTCATACAGTGTGTTTGAAATAACCGATACATCAAAACTTCTGCCTGAATATTTGAATCTTTGGTTTAAACGCCCGGAGTTCGATAGATACGCTCGTTTCCACTCTCACGGGAGCGCGCGCGAAATATTCGATTGGGCGGAAATGTGCAATGTAGAACTTCCGATCCCAGAGATAGATGAGCAAATAAAAATAATCAATGCTTATAAAGCAATAGAACATCGAATTGCCTTAAAAAGGAGGATAAATGATAATTTAGAAGCCCACATTCAGTCCATTTTTGAAGAATCATTTCCGGATTGCACACTCGGCGGACCAACTAAACTTGGGGATTATGCTGAATGTGTTTTAGGCGGAACTCCAAGCCGTGACAACCAAGAGTATTGGAACGGAGATATTGCTTGGATAAATTCAGGCAAAGTCAACGACTTTAGAATCACTACCGCAAGTGAATCTATTACAAAGTTAGGGCTTTCTAAATCAGCGACTAAATTGATGCCAAAACATACTGTTGTGTTAGCAATTACGGGAGCCACATTGGGGCAGGAAAGTATACTTTTAATCGAAAGTAGTGCTAATCAATCTGTTGTTGGCATTTTAGAAAATCCAACTATTCCCTATGAGTTTATTCATCTGTTTATAAAAAAATCGATGAGAGAACTTTTAAGGAATCAAACAGGGGGAGCACAGCCCCATATCAACAAAGATGACGTCAACAACATTCCACTGTCGCTTCCTACTCCTCAAGAGTTAGACAAATACACAAGAAAAGTCCGCCCATTATTTAATCTTATCGAAAAAAATATGTTTGAGTTGGACAAATTAACTGTATTGCTAACAAGTTTGCTTACGCGATTAAGCCGCTAAATTATCATTTAGTACCCTTCTGTAATATAATTAAAGTTCAGTGAATTACAGGAGGACTACCAAATGAAAGAGAAACTAATAAGAGAGATACAGCACGGATTACTTGGTGTTTTGGATCAAAGACAACAGGAGATGCTAAAAACCGTGTTGTTGCGTTGCCTTGACGGGTATTCGTTGTCGGAAGAGACAAGACAAGATAAAGATAATTATGGGAGCAATAGCCATTACCTTGATATGTTTGTTTCAGCAAAGAGGGTGGAAGGGTGTTCCGAAAAGACAGTGGAGTACTATACCGCAACCATAAGAAAACTGCTTGTCGAGATAAAAAAGGACATAAAAGATATAATGACGGATGATATACGCACTTATTTGTCCGAATATCAAGAGATACACAACTCAAGCAAAGTCACGATGGATAATATGCGACGCATTTTTTCAAGTTTCTTTTCTTGGCTTGAAGACGAAGACTACATTGTGAAAAGTCCAGTTCGCCGCATACATAAGGTAAAAACGGCAAAAGTCATAAAAGAGACATTTACCGATGAGGCGATGGAAGTGTTGAGGGACACCTGTACAGACATTCGGAATTTGGCAATGATAGAACTCCTTGCCTCAGCCGGGATAAGAGTTGGCGAGTTGGTTCTATTAAATAGAACCGATATCGACTTTAACGAAAGGTCTTGTATAGTATTAGGCAAGGGGGACAAGGAGCGCGAAGTGTACTTTGATGCACGAACAAAGCTCCATTTGCAAACTTATTTGCAAACAAGGCGTGATGATAACCCAGCGTTGATAGTGTCATTGAAAGCCCCATTCAATCGCCTGTCGATTGGTGGAGTGGAGAAAGCAGTTAAAAAACTTGGCGAACAAGCGCAAATTCACAAGGTACATCCTCACAAGTTTAGGCGGACTCTTGCAACTATGGCAATAGATAAAGGAATGCCAATTGAACAGGTACAAAACTTACTCGGACATAAAAATATAAACACAACAATGCAATATGCAATGGTAAACACTGCAAATGTGAAGAATTCACATAGAAAAATAATCGGATAGGAGCGTCGTATGACTAATAGAAAGGCACTAAAAAGTCTCATAAATTGGGTAGATATGCGTAATAGGAGTATGCTGTCAAGCAACCTTTTAGGGATAAGTATCGACAAATTTTTTATGCCATCGGTTGCCAATATTATTGGCACAGACTTATCTACATATAAACTGATAATGAAGAACCAATTCGCATGCAATCCGATGCACGTTGGGCGGGACGAAAAGATGCCGATAGCCCTATATCGTGAAGATACTCCTTCGATAGTGTCCCCGGCATATTTTGTGTTTGAAGTAAAAAACACATTAGAACTGCTCCCTGAATACTTGATGTTGTGGTTTAGGCGCGCAGAATTCGATAGGGAATGCTGGTTTCACACTGACGGAAGTGTCCGAGGTGGCATTACATGGGAAGAAATCTTGGATATGACTATTCCTGTGCCATCTATAGACGAACAAAACCAAATAGTGCAACAATACAACGATATAAATGATAGAATTCGTATCAAAAGGGAGGTAAATGATAATTTAGTGGCTTAATTGACCAATTTGCTAAGTAAAGTCGAACAAACATCGGTTAGTTGGGATAATTCGTACTCGTTGGCTTTGATTAAATCGTCAATAGGGGCTACTATCCGCTCAAAGTTTTCACGAGTTTGGGTATCTAACGGGATTACTTTGAGCGCATACAAATCATCTTTGGTTATTGAGCCAAAAACAGTGCCATCATCGTTAAATTTGTTAAGTTCAAAATTCAGTTCTTGCATAGTGTAATACAGAAATGAACGGCAGCCATCTTTAGGACGAATTGAAGCCAAACCACGACCAATGGCGCAATCCTCTTTTGCAATATTAACATCACCAACGGGGGCGCGAACGCTCATCAAAACATCGCCCGTTTTTGCAAAACGCTTGCCGTCGGTTGTAAAGAGCCGGATTGTCGGAAATCTAAAGCCAAAATCTGTTCTCCCTTGATAAAAGATGTCTCCCAGACCTTCTGTATTGAAAGTCTCGCCATCGGGAGATGTACCCATCGTAATAATGGCTATGTCAGAAAGAGATGATTTGGTATTAGAACTACGAGTATATTCCTTGTATATTGCAAAAGCTTGGGCTTCTAAATTATCATTTATAGGAGGTTAACATGCCGAGAGAAAGGAAATTTAAGTCAAAAAAAGAGGCTCTCATCAAAAAATCGAGAGAGTCTATGTTGGCGGCTGTACAAATTTTCAATAATCCTTTGATTAAGTTTAAGTCAGAGGCTTTCTTGGTGTTGTCCGTAATAGCATGGACATATTTATTTCATGCATATTATGAGCAAATAGGTGTTGACTATAGATACTATAAATTGTCGGGGAAAAGAAAAGTATTTGATAAGACAGAATTTGGTGCTATAAAAGAGTGGGAACTGAGCAAATGTATTAAGGCGAAGGAATCGCCAATAAATGATCCGATTAAGAAAAATTTAGAGTTTATTATTGGGTTGCGAAACGAAGTGGAACACCAAATGACAGGCGATTTAGATAAGGTTGTCAGCGCAAAACTGCAAGCGTGTGCGATTAATTATAACCATTGCATTACGGAGTGGTTCGGGAGCAAAAAAGCACTTGATACCGAATTGATTATGACAATACAATTCACAGGAGTAGATCCAATAAAACAACGGGAATTGTCTAAGATGAAGGGGTTGGCTCCTAATGTATATAATTACATATCCGATTTTGAGCAAAATTTGGATTCCGGCATTTTGACAAATAAAGAATACTCATATAAAATTATGTATATCCCGATTAGTGTAAATAAAAAGGGACAAGCCGACTCGGTTATAGAATTTGCAAAACTGACCGATGAGCAAGAAGAACAAGTAAAAAATCTCGTGATGATAAAAGAAAGCGAGAAACAGAAGTATTTGCCTATGCAAATAGTGAACAAAATGAAGGAAGAGGGCTATGTCAATTTTTCCGTCACAATCCATACTGATTTGTGGAAAAACAGCGGTCACTCAATGAAAACCCCTCAATATGGGAGTTATGTCGCAGGGAAAACTTGGTATTGGTATGAGAGTTGGCTCAACTATGTCAGAGAATACTGTCGCAACCATAGTACTCAATTAGGAAAGGAGAACAGCAATGAATGAGGCTCAATTAGAATTGTCGGTAATGGAGTTATTCCAAAACGAAGGATATGAGTATATTTCGGGCGATTCCATCTTGAGAGAAACGTCGGATGTTTTAATGCGGGATGACCTGCGAATGTATTTGATGACGAAATATGCGTCCGATGGGATTACAGCCACAGAAATTGATACTATTATATTCAGTCTTGTTCGAGCATCCTCGGATCCTCTTTATGATGCTAACAAAGAAATGCTGACAAGGATTATTAGTGGGTTTGTTTTTAGAAGAGAGGATAAAACAAAGAAAGACCTTTTTGTAAGACTAATAGATTTTGATAATCCCGGCAATAACATTTTCAAGGTGGTTAATCAGGTAGAGATACAAGGAAAAAGTGAGCTTCGCATTCCTGATGCTATCGTGTATATAAACGGATTGCCACTGGTTGTTGTTGAATTTAAGAGTGCGACCAGAGAAAATGCCACGATTTATAACGCATACGAGCAACTAACAGTACGATATACAAGGGATATACCGGACCTATTTAAGTATAACGCATTTGTCGTTATAAGCGACGGCGCAAACAATAAATATGGGTCGATCTTTACAGATTACGATTATTTTTATGCTTGGCGAAAGATAGATGACAGCGAAAGCGAAGTGGATGGAATAAATTCCTTATACTCTTTAGTCAAGGGGTTGTTCCGCAAAGAAAGATTGCTTGCTGTCATAAAAGACTTTATTTTCTTCCCGGATCAGTCGAGCAAGGAAATGAAGATCGTTTGTCGTTACCCCCAATTCTTTGCAGCTACAAAATTACTTGAAAATATTAAAGTTCACCAAAAACCCGAAGGGGATGGTAAAGGCGGCACATATTTCGGTGCAACAGGCTGCGGAAAAAGTTATACGATGTTGTTTCTTACTCGTATGCTTATGCGAAGCGAGTATTTCAAAAGTCCGACAATAATTTTAATCACTGATAGAACGGACTTGGATACGCAATTGTCGACAATGTTTTGTAATGCAAAGCAGTTTATCGGAGACAACACCGTCGAAAGTATCGAGTCTCGTGACATGTTGCGTACAAAATTGCAGGGAAGAGCGAGTGGCGGTGTGTATTTGACAACCATTCAAAAATTCACAGAAGATACTTTGCTGCTATCCGACAGAACAAATATTATTTGTATTTCCGATGAGGCACATCGTTCGCAGGTGAATTTAGAGCAACAAGTTCGAGTAACTGACAATGGAGTGGAGCGTCATTATGGCTTTGCCAAATACTTACACGACTCTCTTCCGAACGCTACATATGTTGGCTTTACTGGTACGCCCATTGATGCAACGATAGATGTGTTCGGCGCGGTTGTGGAGAAGTATACTATGACCGAATCGGTACGAGACGGCATAACGGTTAACTTGGTCTATGAAGGGAGAGCGTCGAAAGTTACTCTTGAAAAGAGTAAACTTGAGGAAATAGAGGCATATTACAAAAAATGCGAAGACGAGGGCGCAAACGAACATCAAATCGAAGAGAGCAAAAAAGCGATTGCGAAATTAGATATTATTCTCGGAGACCCCAAAAGATTAAAAGCGATGGCAGATGATTTTGTCGCGCATTATGAAAAGAGGGTGGCAGAGGGCGCAACTGTTTGCGGGAAAGCAATGTTTGTATGCGCGAATCGCCAAATAGCATATCAACTGTACAAGCTCATCCGTGAGATACGCCCAGAGTGGACTGAAATACGAGAGGCGGACGAGGGAGTTGTCCTTACGGAAAAGGAACGCAAGGAGATTAAACCTATCGCAAAAATGAATCTTGTTATGACTCGGTCGAAGGATGATCCTAAAGAACTTTGGAATCTTTTGGGCGGGGACGATTATAAGAGAGAGCTCGATAGACAGTTCAAAAAGGTAAAATCTAACTTTAAAATCGCAATAGTCGTGGATATGTGGCTAACAGGGTTTGACGTGCCAGAACTGGATACTATGTATTTAGACAAACCCGTACAGCAACACACGTTGATCCAAACCATTTCAAGAGTAAACCGTGTTTGTAAAGGTAAGGAAAAAGGACTCATTGTCGACTATATCGGCATTAAAAACAGTATGAACTTTGCCCTGAAAAAGTACACGGATTATAAGGAAGACAATCTCGAAGAAATCTCAAAATCGGTAGTAATTGTAAGAGACACGCTTGAAGTGTTAGACGCAATATTCAATCAATTTGATTCGTCCGATTTCTTTAACGGAACACCGCTTGCCCAGTTGGAGTGCCTTAACCACGCGGTTGAGTATGTTCAAGTGACGCACGAAATGGAAGAACGGTTTATGAACTGCGTCAAGAGAATGAAAGATGCCTACAACCTTTGCAGTGGTGGAGATGAATTGACAGATAAAGAAAGAGACAAGGTCCATTTTTATCTTGCAATTCGTTCGGTTTTGCGTAAATTGACAAAAGGGGACGCCCCGGACGCTACCCAAATGAATAAGAGAGTCGCAAAAATGGTAGAGGAGGCGATTCAGGCAGAGGGTGTAACCGAAGTGTTTACGCTTGAAAAAGAAACGGAGCAGTTCGAACAAGATATTTTCAGTGATGAGTACCTTGAAAGAATCAATCGAATTCCGATGGTTAACACCAAAATAAAAATACTACAGCGGTTGCTGAAAAATGCGATTGATGAATACCGAAAAATCAATAAAATGAAGGGAATTGATTTTACGGAAAGAATGAATGCCGTTGTAGAATTGTATAATGCTCGAAGAAAGGACAAGGCATTTGCCAATGAAGTCCTTGACGATGTTGCAGAGCAACTGACAAAACTATTGGAGGAACTCGGTAAAGATAAGCGGTCATTCGAAGAACTTAATATAAGTTTCGAAGAAAAAGCATTCTTCGACATTTTGGAGGCTCTGGCAAAAAAATACAACTTCTACGATGAGTATGTCGAAAAATACGGAACGGACCATTTGCTTAATCTCGCAAAAGACATAAAGGAAATCGTTGATGACAAGGCGAAGTATGCCGCTTGGTCAGCGAGAGACGATATAAAAGCAGAGTTAAAAGTAAATATTATCTTAAAACTTGCCGAATATAATTATCCGCCAGTAACACAAGACGAGGTTTACAAGGAAGTTTTGGAACAAGCGGAAAACTTTAGAAAATACGCAAATAATTAGCTGATGGAGGCAATGTCTATGGGCGAGGGAAAGAAAGGATATATATACATACTTACAAACCCATCGTTTAGCGAGTGGGTTAAGATTGGTTATGCAGATGATGTTCAACAAAGAGTTGCTCAATTGAATCGAACTGAATGCACCCCATTTGGTTTTAGGGTTTATGCAACATACGAAGTAACAGATAGGTTAAAGGATATCCCTGTACATACCTTGATTGACCAACTAAATCCGTCTTTGAGAAGTAAGGATGAGATAGAGGGAAAGATAAGAATTCGTGAATTTTATAATATGACACCAGAGGATGCTTATGGTATCTTGGAAATGGTTGCAAAAATCAATGGTCTTGAGTGTAATTTAAGAAAATACGTTCAAACAAAAGAAGAAGTTGCAGACGAACAATTAGCAGAGCGTGTAAAAATTGCAAGTGCCAACCGACATCATTTCAAGGATATTGATTTTGCTTCAAGTTTAACAGGAAAAAGATATCATGGAACTACCGCTATCGATGGAACATTAAGCATAATTGACGTTGCCACAGGGGAAGAGGTCCCTAACAACAGCAAACCATCTAAGAAGTCAATCATTGGGCAAGCAATACTTGATCTCGGTGGGGAAACAAGCAAGGAAGAAACGCTGTACCAAAGATATCATAAACTAACAAAAATCATTTTATCCTCATTAAATCAATAACAAAAACGCGCTGTTTGGGGAAATACCAGATAGCGCGTTCTTTCTTTATTTTCGGTCAACCTTGATGATGTCGACTTGCTTGCCTTTGGCTTTGGCATACTCAATTGTGTGCCAAGTCACGCCAGATTGCTCACCATTCCAAATGGCAAGCACCAAGTCGGAGTGGTCTACCATATAATCGTTCCGTACGAGCATACAGGCACGGAAGTAGTGGTCATTGACCAACGTAACCTTGTCGGCTTTTTCGAGTATTTCTTTATAGCGGGCGGTTTCTGTGGGAGACCATTTCAGAGTTTGATTCGGACAGGGGATAGCGCATTCCAACTTAACGTCAAGGTCGTAATGCTCCCTAAATTGAATGACAGTTTCGGCAAAGTCCATATCGACGCCGAGAGCCATACCAGTAATAAAATGGTCATAGCCATTTTCAAGATAATCAGCAATAGTGCAAGCAAGGGACTCGATATACTCATCGTAATCGGGTCCTTCTTTTTTATAACCCCAAGGCAACTTTGCGGGCCGATGCCCGGTAACGCACACAGTCTTCATAATTCGCTCCTCTCATAAACGATTATACCAAAATACTGGGCGAAAATCAAGCAATACTAAATTTACGCACAGTATTTTCAAAAAGAAAAAGTTTATACTAAATGCATAGCCAAAGTTTAGTAAAAGGAGGAGCAGTCATGACAATAGCAGAAGCACTGTCAGCGAGATTGACGGAACTGATGGAAGAAAAGCATTTGACCGCATACCGCCTTTCAATGCTTACGGGCGTGAATCAAACAACGATAGGGGATATCAAACACAAACGCAATGTGGCGGTCAATGTCCGCGTTCTTTTTGAGTTATGCCAAGGGTTAGGCATTGAAATAGTGGAGTTCTTCAATAGTCCGCTATTTGCTACCGAAAATATCATAGATTAAGTAAATCATGACATATATTTTAGTGGGGTGTGCATGTTCTTGCACACCCCTATTTTTATACCTTTCAGGTTCTTGACAGTGAAAGTGAAAATGGGTATAATAGAGGTATCAAAAACGGACGGAGTGTCCGTTATTGAAAAGTGAGGGCCATCACGAATGCAAACGAAGAAACCAGACTTGACGAACAAAATTAAACACTTTATTGAAGAGTATTACGGTCAATACGGGACAAGCCCGTCCATCAGGTGTATAGCGGAGAACGTTGGCTGCAGCAAGAGCAACGTAATGATATACATCGACTATCTAAAAGAGCAAGGACTCTTGGAGATAGGGGAAGGTGGATACGAAACCGAAGTGACGCGAGCGACCGAAACGAACGTTGTTGCCGTGCCGAGACTCGGATACGTGCCTTGCGGACCGTTATCGGAAGAGTATGAGTGCATAGACGGATATGTCAGACTCCCGGCATCGTTTGTCGGAAATGCGAAGAAGTGTTTCCTACTGACAGCGTGCGGAAACTCGATGATAGACGCAGGAATTCATGACGGAGACCTTGTGCTTGTCAGACAACAGGAAACGGCGAACTATAACGACATCGTAGTCGCACTCGTAGACAATGAAGTAACGCTCAAGCGCTATCGCCCGGATTTAGCGAACCGCAGGATTATTTTGCACCCGGAGAACAAACGAATGAAAGACATCGAAGTAGAAGAGTGCAAGATACAAGGCGTAGCCATCAAAGTAATCAAAAATTTAGAAAGTTAACTGAGGAGGATAACATGAGAACCCAAAAACATTGCGGTCGATGCGGCCAAAGGCTTGACATCGAGTACGAAGTCGATGTCCCTGTCAGCCTTGATTGTCCGAAGTGCAAAGCGCACATGATATGGACGTTTGATAAAAACGGAGACTTTGACGAGATCGTGAGATACAAAGACGGCGATGAAATAATCGAAGAAACAACGAGAGTGGAAATGCCATGACGTATGATGCAAAATGCCCGATATGCGGCAAACTTAACAAGGACATGTACCTTGAAGAAACTGAGGGGAGATTTATCTGCGACAAATGCGGAAATGAAATTGAGATTCCGCAATTCAAAAAGCCGAAACGGATACCTATCTATGATAGCCGAACGCTTGTCGCAGCCTTAAATAATCGTTAAGCTCAACGGACACAGCCCCGTTCCGATGAGTGTGTATACGAAGGATACAGCGGCTTTTCTACTTCTGTGTAGGAAGTCCCGACCGCACAATAGCAGTAGAAAAAATCCAGAACCGAAGTATCAAAGGGAGAGAGGAGGCAATATAACAACTATGCACTTTAAAGATGGCGATGTCCCTATAAAATGGGTGTGTCTGAACTGCCGAAACATTATAGTAGGCTTTCAAGGCGAAGACGGTCTTATACGAATAAAGTGTCCGCACTGCGGCACGGTAACTGTATCAAAGCCAATCAGCAGGCGTCACGTCCAAGTAGATGTGTTCGCGCCACAAGGGCAAGAACTGTTACGCTCTAACTAAATAAACTTGCGAAAGGAACTTGGTCGGTCTGAAATAGGGACAATGTAAAACCAAGACAACCAAATTGCATTAAAGCGGTAGGTTAAACCAGTATTGAGAGGCCACCGATTAACGAAATCCGAATAGGAGAGTAGTTAGTCGGTGGCCTTTTTATTTTTCCCAAAACAAATTCAAAAGAATTGAAATTTTATTTTCAAACCGTAGAAAACCCCAACGGTTTGACCTTTAGAATACAGCCATCAAGAGCAAGGGAGGTGAGATAAGTGAAAGCGAATGAACGACGCATGGAGATATTAGAAGCCTTATGCGAGAGAAGACGCGAACAAGTGGCAAACTTGGCGTTCGAGTTTGGCGTGACGGAATGGACGATTCGCCAAGACATTCTGACGCTTTCCTTATCTTACCCGGTCTACACGGTGCAAGGACATGGTGGTGGCGTGTACATAGCTGATGGATACCGACTGGGGAAAAAGTATTTCTCCCAAAAACAATCCGAGTTTCTTGAAAGAATCGCAGAAGGGCTCACGGGAGAAGACTTGGAAATGATGAAAGGCATTCTCAAGACATTCAAAGAGCCAAAGAGAGGTAATAAGTGAAAGTAAATACAAAGAAATTCATCCGAATGGTAAAGGACGAATGCGGAAGTCTGTCGCTGTTCTGCATCGAGTTCGAAATCAGCAAAGCGGAACTAACGGCAATATTGCTCGGTGGTCTTCCGTTCAATTACGAGCAAAGTGAACGAATGATAAACGCATTCGGCGCGGAGAAGATGGTCAAGGTTATCGACTGGGAGGGAATGAATGTACGCTGTCCGATCTAACGAAACCATACGCATCTACGATTCATTCGCATATCGCGGGAGTATCAAGGATATGCAGGACAGGTTCTATGATGCGGACGATAAGTGTTGGGTAGTCCCTCTCACGAAAGAAAATGTGGCAACGCTCGGACTGCTCGGAGCAACGCTTGACGAAGAATTACAGGCTTTGACGGCAGATAGCGCGGACACCAAAGGAAATACCGAACCGACCATCAAACCGCCGATAAAGGGCATCCTTTATAGCCACCAAGTAAAGGCATACAACTTCGCGCTAAAACAGTTCGATACTGGCAAAGCGGTAGCGTTCCTAATGGATATGGGAACAGGCAAGACAATCACGACTATTGCGCTAATAGGTGCGTTAAACGGTCAAAAGCGTATCGGTAAAGTGCTTGTTGTGTCACCGAAATCCATAGTCGGTGTGTGGGAAGAAGAGTTCCAAAAGTTTGCGGATTATCGGTATGCGCTAACGATTTTGGACGGCTCGATAGCCAAGAAAAAGGCAGCGTTCGGGTATATGAACGGCTCGGCATTGCAGGTCATAGTCGTGAACTACGAATCGGCTTGGCGGCTCGAAACAGAGATAGGAAAGTGGAATCCAGACATGATTGTGTGCGATGAATCGTCCAAGATTAAGAACCCGACCACGGCGCAGTCCAAGGCACTACATAAACTCGGCAAAAAGACCAAGTTCAACGTCATACTCACGGGAACTCCCGTCACGAACAATCCGCTGGACTTCTTCTCGCAGTATAAGTTCTTGGACGAAGAGATACTCGGACCATCCTACTACTTGTTTCGCAACCGCTATGCCGTGATGGGCGGTTATCAGAACCACCAAATCGTAGGGTACAACCATCTCCCGGAACTCGTTGAAAAGGTGCATAAGATAGCGTTCCGAATCAAGATACAGGACGCGGTCGACTTACCGCCGTTCATAGACGAAGTGCGAACGATAAAACTCGAACCGAAAGCCGAGGCTGTGTATCGGATGATAGAAGAGGACTGCTACGCTCAACTCTCCGCCGATATGGAAGTGACGGCAAGGAACATTCTGACGCAGCTTTTAAGACTGTCACAATGCACGGGCGGGTTTATCCGTGACGATGCAACCGCCAAGCCGCAGACAGTAAGTACGGCAAAGATAGAGGCTCTCGAAGATATCATCGATAGTTGCGTGGAAGAAGACAAAAAGGTAGTCGTGTTCGCACGGTTCGTCCCGGAAATCGAAGCCATAAAAGCAATGCTTGAAAAGAAAAAGTTGGGCTATAGGTTGATTTACGGCGCAACGAAGGATAGAGCGGAGCAAGTGAAAGACTTCCAAGAGAACCCGGATGTAAAAGTGTTCGTGGGACAACTGCAAACCACAGGAATGGGACTGACGCTGACGGCGGCAAGCGTGGCGGTGTTCTATTCGTTGGACTTCTCCTATGCGAACTATGTGCAGAGCCGAGCAAGAATTCACCGAATCGGACAGAAAGAGAAGTGTCTATACATTCATCTCGTGGCGAAGAACACGGTAGACGAAAAGATAATGAACGCATTAAAGCACAAAGGCGATATTGCAAAACTGATGGTAGATAACTGGAGGACGTTACTGCATGGGAAAGTTTAAGGATTTGACGGGAAGACAGTTCGGAAGGCTTACAGCAATAGAACCATTGCCACCGCACGGGAAGAACACGGCTTTGATGTGGGCGTGCAAGTGCGAGTGTGGCGGAACGGCGATAGTACGGGGAACGGACCTTGTCAACGGACACACGATGTCGTGCGGATGTTACCGCAAGATGCAAAAAGCGATGCCGAACGGAGAATTGCGACTGCATCGAATATGGGCGAATATGAAACAGCGATGCGCTAATCCGAAGAGCAAAGACTTCAAGTATTACGGCGCAAAGGGCGTGTGCGTGTGTGCCGAGTGGGAAGACTTTGAGACGTTCTTCTACTGGGCAATGTCGCACGGATACAAAGATGGTCTGACGATAGAGCGTATCGACAACGGCGGAGATTATTGCCCGAAAAACTGCAAATGGATACCTAAACACAGGCAGAACAGCAATACGAGCCGAACGAAACGATATGTGATGTACGGGAAAGTGTTCACGCTTGCGGAAATTTGCAGGATATACGGGGTATCTCGTAGCACGGTCGCGTCTCGATTGAAGAAAGGTATTCCGCTTGAAAAAGCAATCAAACAAAACAGGAGGTATCAGATGAATACGAAACTATTGGAACTGTCCGACAGACTCAAGGAACTGCGGATGCAAAAGAGCGACCTTGAACGTGAGGTCAAAGGCATCAACGAAGAGATTGACGGTGTAACAACCGAAATGATCGACTTGATGACCACGGAAGAGTTGACTTCGTTCAATCGTAACGGAACGACGTTCTCGCTCGTCACGCAAGAGTACCCGGCACCAGAACCCGAAAGGAAAGGCGAACTATGGGAAGTCATGAAGAAAAACGGCTTCGAAGATTTGTTCACTATCAACAGCCAAACCCTTTCGGCGACGGTCAAGGAACTTATTGCGGCGAATGAGGGCGTACTCCCGGAATGGTTGGACGGGCTCATAAAAATCGCGGAGAAGAACAGTATCCGCGTTGCCAAATCGAAAAAATATTAATTTAAGGAGACGAAACAACAATGGCAAACGAAATCGTAAAGAAAGAAGACACGGCACTTACTTACGGAGCGAGCGCAGACCTTGGCGAGATCTTCGCAGAAGAGCTTGACGGACTGACTCCCTCGTTCGAGAGAATCAAAATCCCGGCAGGCGGTGGTCTTGCCTACGAAGTACCGGGCGATGATCCCGAAAGTCCCGACTCGGCGAAAGAGTTCAAAGCGGTGATTCTCTATCACCATCCCATCTCGTGCTACTACAAGGAAGAGTACACGGGCGGGAACAATCCGCCTGACTGTGGATCAATGGACGGACGCGTTGGTATCGAAGCGGAAAGCGGGGAAATCAGGCAGTGCGCCGACTGTGAGTTCAATAAATTCGGCAGTGGCAAGAACGGGGCAAAAGCGTGCAAGCAGAAGAGAAGAATCTACCTTCTTCGTGAAGGCGAGGCTCTGCCGATTATTCTCTCGCTCCCGACGGGCAGTCTTGCCGAATTCAGTAAGTACGTAATGCGACTTCTTTCCAAAGGAAAGAAAACCGTGAGTGTGGTCACCAAGTTCACGC
Source organism: uncultured Eubacteriales bacterium (assembly GCA_900548005.1). Lineage (GTDB taxonomy): Bacteria > Bacillota > Clostridia > Christensenellales > CAG-917 > CAG-475. Next base: position 70,839 of record URIZ01000001.1, read on the forward strand.
TGAAAAAGGCACAGAACAGCGGCGGTATCAACTACTCGCAGGCGGTGTTTGCAGTCGACCGAAACTTGACCGAGGAAGAACTCAAAAATGTACTTCCTTTGGCAGAACAGGTCAAGGCAATGGCAACCAAAGTTACGGCGCTTGACGAAGAATAAAAACAAACGGGCAACGGGTGGCGGTAAGAGTCCGCCGCCCGGAAACCCAAAACGGAGGAACGATGACGGACATTTTCGAGAAGGTCAAAGACCAAGTTAAAATAGCCGATGCTGTCGAAGCGTTCGGCATCAAATTGAATAGCAGAGATAAAGGCCTGTGTCCGTTTCATAGGGAAAAAACTCCGTCGTTTTCGATTGACCGCAAGAACAATATCTTCACTTGCTTTGGCTGCGGAGAAACGGGTGATGTCATAACGTTCGCGTCAAAGATAAAAGAAGTAGAGCCGTTAGAGGCGGCGAAACTTCTTGCCGAGATGTTCCATATCGATGTGGACGATTGCTCCAAGCGGACGAGCATCAAGGACTACCTGAAAGCGTGCGTCAGAGACGCGGACAAGACCGACTATTTTCAAAAGCGCGGTCTGACCAAAGAAACGGTGAAGAAATATTGCCTTGGCTATGACGTAAAGCGAAACGCAATCGTGTTGCCGTACTCATCGGAACTACGATACTACCAAACGCGGAGCATATCCGACAAAAAGTTCTATAAACCGACAAACGAAGAGGCGGGTGCGGAGCCGCTGTTTAATCGCAAAGCATTGTGGGGGACGAGCAAAGAACCTGTCTTTATCGTGGAGAGTCCGCTCTGCGCCTTGTCTATCATGCAATGCGGCGGCGTCTCGGTGTCGCTCTGCGGTGTCGGCGGGGCAAACAAGCTCGTCAAGGAAGCAAAGGCGAAAAAGCCAAACGCTCCGCTTGTGTTGTGCTTGGATAATGACGAACCGGGGCAAAAGGCATCCGCATCACTTGAAAAAGAACTTCAAGCGGCGAAGATTCCATACATAGTATTCAACGTTGCTGGGAGCAAGAAAGACCCTAACGAACTATTGATGTCGAACCCCGAAGAACTCAAAGCAGCGGTGGCGGCGGCAAAGAGAGAAGTTCGGAAAGTCTATAAACGCGGCGTGGCGAGCATAGCGGCAAGCGACTTGCAAACGGCGAAAATTGATCCGCCAGAATGGTTAATCCCGGATGTGTTGCCGCAAGGCTTGGCGATATTGTGTGCTTCGTCCAAGGTCGGAAAGTCTTGGATGGCCATGCAGATGTGCTTGGCGATAAGCCGTGGAAAAGAGTTCTTGGACTATGCAAGCAATCAGGCAGGGTGTCTGTATCTCGCTCTCGAAGACGGTATTTTCCGTCTGAAAGACCGACTCAACAAAGTGCTTGACGGCGGGAAAGCACCGAGCAATTTCTACTTGTCCATCAAGGCGAATGGTTTGGACGGCGGTCTTATCAAGCAGTTGGACGAAGAGTTCGAAGAACACCCGGACATAAAACTGATTATCATCGACACCTTGCAAAAGGTAAGAGGTTCGGCAAAGAAAGACGAAATCGCCTACGCAACGGACTACCGAGAACTCGGAGCATTGAAAGAGTATGCCGACAACAAACGGATCTGCATTTTTCTCATTCACCATTTGCGAAAGATGGCGGACGAAAATGACGTATTCAATATGATTTCGGGTTCGAACGGCATCATGGGTGTATGCGACACGATATTCATCATCTACAAGAAAAAGCGGCAAGACGAAAATGCCGTGCTGTTTATGACGGGACGAGATATTCGGCAGCAAGACGTCGTGGTGCATTTCGATGAAACAAAGTATCGATGGGATATGGTCGGAACTGCGGAGGAAGAAGAGAGGAAACGCAAAAAGCGCGAGTACGAGAACAATCCTATCGTGAAAACGGTCAAAGACCTCTTAAAAAAATACCCGATGGGTTGGAAAGGCACTGCAACCGACTTAATCAAGGCTGTGTACGATGTGACGGGAAGTCCGTGCATTTACTCAACGGCGGCACTCGGCAAAGAGATAACGAGCATTGAAACGCAGCTCTACTATGACGGCATCGAACACTCGATGAAACGGAGCGGTTCGAGCAGAGTACATTATTTCGGTAAAAGGCAGGCTTATAAACCGACATATCAACGGGCGATATTCGATGAATCGGAAGACTAATACGGCTAAACTGGTCGATTTCGACCTGATAAGAATGACGGGTAATGACGGCAAAGTGACGGCAAGTGACAGGAAAACAGTTCTCACACAACACTATCCGTCACTACTGTCACTCCGTCACAACCGTCACATCCGTCACAAAAACGAGATTTCTAATAGAGGGGTTACTGTCACACTGGTAAAGTGTCATTTAGTGACAGGTGTGACGGTTGTGACAGGTAGTTTTATATAGGAGCGAAAAAAGTGAAGGAATGCGACCTGATAAAAGCGATAAGCAATTATTTGAAAACAGTTCCAAACTTGTTCTTTTGGAAGGAACACGGCGGGATGTACGGAACGGCGGGCATTCCGGATTTGATAGTCTGTTATAAGGGCAGATTTATAGGTCTGGAATGCAAGGTAGGTAAAAACACGGCAACGGCACTGCAACAGCAAACGATTCGGCAAATATTGAAAGCGGGCGGATATGCGGTAGTTGTAAAAAGCGTAGGCGAGGTAAAAGCGATAATTCAAGCGTTTGAAAAGGAGTAGTATGGCAGACATCAACAAAGTGGTGATAACGGAAGAGGCGGAATTCGATTACGAGGAAATACTCGGACTGCCTATGCCGAAAGCCGACATAAAAGAGGCTTGCGAAAATTACATAGAATCCAGATATGACGGCGGTCGCACACTTTGGGGATATTACTACAAGTGGAAGTACTATGACGAAACCGCCGATAAAATGCTTTTGCTGTTTTTTTATAAGGGGCAAAAATTCGGAACGATGCAAATGTGGGATTTGTGCGGGGTCTGTTTCGAAGACGATTGGAACGAAAACTTGGAAGACTGCGGACAGATACGAAGTTGGCTGAAAAGCAAGATCGACCCCAAAGAAAATGGCGATTGGGTTTGGGACGAGCGGGTAAGAGAAGAAAAAAGACGAAAGGAAATGGAGGACTACTGCAATGACAACGACTGAAATCAAGGAATACTTGGAGAACTATACGGCCAAGAAAGCCATAGCGGAATACAAGAAAAAACAAGGCTTGACCGAAGATAGGACACTCGTATGTATCACGGCGATTGAAGACTGCATTGCAGGACTTCCGAACGGACTGGACGAGATCATCCGCAAGTATTATCTGCAAAAGATGTCCTTGCGAGAGATGAGCAAGCGGTTCTTCTTGGGACGCGATGCAATCGCCAGAAGAAGGGATAAAGCGATAGCCATTATAAGCGATTGTTTAGCCGAGTTATAAAAAGCGACACGACCGAGCCAAAAACCGCCAAAATGCGACAAACGGCAGATATAATAAGAGTGTAGGCAGGAGATAAATATGCCAAGAAAACCAAAACGACCGTGTAGTTATCCCGGCTGTCCAAAGCTCGTGGACGGGCAATACTGTGAAGAACACAAGCGGCTCGTAGACAAGCAATACAACGAGTACGGACGAGATAACTTCACGAAGAACTTTTACAAGGCACCCGAATGGTTGCACGCGAGAAAGCAGCAACTCAATCAGCACCCGTTTTGTGAAGAGTGTCTGAAAGTGGGTAAAAGAACGAGAGCGACAATGGTAGACCATATCGTTCCCATCAAGCAAGGCGGCGAGCGGTTCGCTCCGAGCAACTTGCAAAGCCTGTGTTGGTCGTGTCACTCACGCAAGAGCGCACAGGAAGGCTCAAGGTGGAAACCGAAGCCGAGAGAGTACGACTGACCGCTGGGGAGGGGGATATCGAAAACTTGACGATTTCAACCCTAAGAGCGGGGCCGCAGTCCAACGCGAAAAAACGCGAAATCAAAAATCAAACGGAAAAATCAAAGAAATCAAAATCAATACGAAGTATTGAAGGACGGGCAACCGTCCTTTTTGATTTCGCGGGAAATCAAAACAATCAAAAAAAGCAGAGCAAAAATCAAAAATTCAAAAGGGAGGTAGTATGGCAAGCGGTGGAGCAAGACCGGGTGCGGGAAGACCGAAGAAAGCGGTCACGCAAAAGATACTGGAAGGCAATCCCGGCAAGCGTCCGATAGAAGTCGTGAACTTCACAACCGACAACGGATTGGAATTGCCGAGCGAACCGCCTTCTTATTTATCAGCCAAAGCAAAAGAGATATACAAGACCGTGTACGCATGGCTGAAAAGCATCGGGTGTACGCAAGGGATACTACCTTACAACTTGGAAGAGTACGCATTTTGCAAAGCGAGATGGCTTGAATGCGAAGATATGAACACCAAGCACGGACTGCTCGTAAAAGACCAGAACGGCAAGCCGATGCCGTCCCCGTTCGTGGGTATGGCGCAGCAGTATCTCAAACAAACCAACGAAGTATGGAGCAAAATCTACATCGTGGTACGAGAAAGCAAACTGTCGAAGTGGGACGAAACGAACCCCAACGACGACATTATGGAAAAACTATTAGGGGGTAAAGCATGACGGAATACACAGCCGAAAATCCGTTGCGACTGATTGAACTGTTCGCAGGTATCGGTTCGCAAACACAAGCATTAACGAATATCGGCATTGCACATAGGGTAGTGGCGATAAGCGAGATAGATAAATACGCAATTCAAAGTTACGAGGCAATGCACGGCATAGCCAACAATCTCGGAGATATCCGCAAGATAGAAGAACTACCAGACGCTGACCTTTGGACTTATTCGTTTCCGTGCCAAGACATATCTGTCGCAGGCAAGGGCGCGGGCATTAAGGAAGGCACTCGCAGTGGATTGCTGTTTGAAGTCGAGCGGTTATTGCGTGTTGCATCGGAAAAGGGAACACTCCCGAAATACCTATTGCTTGAGAATGTCAAGAACCTTGTCAGCAAGAAGTTCAAGGCGGACTTCGATAAATGGCTCGACTTTCTTGGTGACCTCGGCTACACGAACTATTGGAAAGTATTGAATGCCAAGGACTACGGCATTCCGCAGAACCGAGAACGGGTTTTCTGCATATCTATCAGGGGTGAGCACAAGCCTTTTGTGTTTCCAAAACCCAAAGAATTGACTATTCGTTTGCGAGATATGATTGATGAAACAGTCGATGAAAGGTTCTATCTCAAGGAAAGCACAATACGGAGCATACTTCGTTCGACATTTAACAGCCGAAGAGACAGTATTCGTCCCGGTGACGGGCTCGCAAATACACTTCTTGCAAGAGATTGGCGCGGACCGCAATGCGTTCAGGTCGGAGAAGTGGTAGGCGGTAAGTGGGACAAGATGCACGATATCAGCAAGCGTGTGTATGAACCTGACGGTATCGCTCCGACCGTGCATTGTCAGCAGGGCGGCAATACCGAACTGAAAATAGCCGAAGACTTCGTGCTTGGTGGCTTGCAAAAGCACCAAACACCGAGAACGGACGGTATTAGTCCAACGCTTACCGAGGCGATGGGCAAAGGCGGCGGTCAAACTCCTATCATCATCGATACCGCCGAGCCGAAAGAACGCTTTTATAAGCAAGCATTCGAAACTCTGAAAGAGAACGAGTGCAAAGTGGGTGATACGATAGACGCTTTCAATAAGAAAGTGAACAAGAGCGGTGTGTGTCCGACTCTTACTACTCGCCCGGAAGGGTTCAAGACAGCAATTCTTCCCGTTGTTGGAGCAATGCGTGGAAGAAACCCCGAAGATCCGTCCGACAGAACGGCGGGAGTGCCGACCGAACAGAGACTTGAAATCAACGAAAAAGGTCTTTGCAATGCTTTAACCACGGTTCAAAAAGACAATCTCGTGATTGAAGAAGATAAACAGGACTATGTAAGCCGAAGATATAACGAATTTATCGAAGAAAAAGGGTATGTCCCGGAGATGTTTGTGGCTTATAACAAGACCGAGATAAAGGATGTTGCCCCAACGCTCACAGGGCAATGCAGCTCTCCGTCCGGAAGTTCTGCTGTGTTAAAACTCGAAACTCCTGTCAAGGTGAATGTGGCAAACAAGAAAGGCTACGAAGAAGCCAACCCCGGCGATTATGTCAACATTACATATCCCGGTAGCAAGACCAAGCGCGGTCGAGTGGGTAACGGAGTAGCGCATACCTTGACTTGTGGAGACGGAAACGCGGTGATCACCGAGAATGTGAGAATCCGCAAGCTCACACCGAGAGAGTGTCTTCGCCTTATGGGGTGGAAAGACGAACAGATAGACAAAATCGTTGCGGCAAAGATAAGCGGAACGCAGCAATACAGGCAAGCGGGCAACGGAATAGTGGTTCAAGTCTTGGAGTCAATCTTCAAGGCTTTATTTTTATCAGAGGAGAACGAAAATGATTAAACATATCTATACGGCAGAGTCGGTGACTTGCGGTCACCCCGACAAACTTGCAGACCTTATTGCGGACAGCATTCTCGATGCGTGTCTGGAACAAGACGAAGACAGCAGAGTGGCTTGCGAAGTAATGCTTGCCCATAACAAATGCTTTATTGCCGGGGAGATTACGACCAAGGCGAAAGTCGACTACGAATACATTGCAAGGTGTGTTATTGCCGAAGTCGGCTACGATGCAAACGACATCGAATACGAAGTTCGCATTCATAAGCAGAGCGCGGACATTGCGGGTGCGGTCGGCAAGAAAGAACAGGGGGCAGGAGACCAAGGCATCGTCTATGGTTATGCGTCAAGCGAAACCTTAAACTATATGCCGCTCCCGGTGGAACTCGCTCATCGATTGACCGATAGACTTACCGAATGTCGCATTAACGGTGTTATAGCGGGACTTTTGCCCGATGGTAAGAGCCAAGTGTCGGTAGAGTATGACGGGGACAGGTTCTCTCGAATCGTGTCCATCGTTGTGTCGGCACAGCACCGAGAAGACAAACCGCTCGATGAACTGACAACGGAGATTAAGGAAAAGGTAATTGCTCCCGTTTTTGCGGAGTACGACATTTCCAAAACCGAAATCCTTGTCAATCCGTCAGGTCGATTCGTAATCGGCGGGTTCGTTGCAGATACAGGACTGACCGGGCGAAAACTTATGGTAGATACCTATGGCGGAATCGCTCATAACGGCGGTGGAGCGATGAGCGGTAAAGACGCAAGCAAGGTAGATAGAAGCGGCGCATATCTTGCAAGGTACATTGCAAAGAACGTCGTTGCATCGAACCTTGCAGAGAAGTGCGAAGTCGCGCTTTCTTATGCTATCGGTGTTCCTAAACCGACCAGCGTTGACGTCAATACCTTTTACACGGGAACGGTCAGTGAAGTTCTCATCAAGAAAGCAATCGAAAAGGTCTTTGACCTTTCGGTGGCGGGAACGATTGAAAAACTCGACCTTAAGAAACCCGTATATGCACAGACGGCAGTTGGCGGACATTTCGGAAAAGACTTCCTTGCTTGGGAACTCGTAGATAAAGCGGAGGAACTAAACGATGCCGTCAGCAAGGGATAAACTCATAACGGACAATATGCGACTCGTCTACCATATGTACGGAAAAATCGGTGATGGTCCCATAAAAGAAAACTACAAGGAAGACATCATCTCCGAGGGAATGCTCGGACTATGCAAGGCGGCGGACACCTTTGACGAAAGCAGGGGTGTCCGATTCAGTACATACGCGGCTATGTGCATACGGAACGCAATGCTGATGTTTATCCGAAAAACGAGCAAACACTATCCGCACGAAGTATCGCTGAACATGGTAATAGGCAGGGACGCCGAAGACAGCGTACTTACTCTTGCCGACGTCATAGAAGACGAAAGCCAAAGCGAAGATGAAATCATCACTCGAATTATGCTAAAAGAGTTCGAGGAAAAACAAACCCCGAAAGACCAAAGAATACTTCGAGAGATACGTCAAGGAAAGAGACAAAGAGAAATCGGTGAAATTGTGGGAATGAGTCAAGCACAGGTTTCAAGGCGAATTCGCAAAATGCGGGAAAAGTTTCGAAATTGACAAATTATATACTGGACTTTCGATCGCCTTTACGGTATTTTGTTTGACTTGATAGGAGGTGACAACTATGAACAAACCAAGGGTTGAAATCCATAGTCAAGGTCCGGAAGGGAACATTTACTTCATTATCGGAAAAGCAAGGGACGCACTCCGCAAGGCGAGACGAATCAGCGACTACAACGATATGTGGGAGAGGGTGCAAAACTGCGGAAGTTACACGGCGGCGCTTGCCGAAATCCGCAAAACGGTAGACCTTATCGACCTTGACGGGGCGGTTTAATAACAAATAAGACAAGGAGAGAGCAATGTCTCTCTTCTTGTCGTTTATGGAGGTTGAATGGGAGAGAGTAAGATAATTACAAAACCAAACGGCGAACTATTCAACCCTGACCTTGCACAAAGGGCAATCACATTTATCAATATGCTCAAGCACACCAAAGGGGAATGGCACGGCAAGAACTTTGACTTGTTGCCGTGGCAAACCAAGATTATATCGGACGTATTCGGGACCGTAAAGCCAAACGGATACCGACAATACAATACAGCCTATGTCGAAATACCGAAAAAACAGGGCAAGTCCGAACTCGCCGCCGCTGTCGCACTTTATCTCCTTGCGGGTGACGGCGAGTGGGGTGCTGAAGTATATGGATGTGCAGCCGACAGACAACAGGCATCGATTGTTTTCGATGTCGCTTGTCAGATGGTAGAGCAATGCCCGGCACTAAAAAAGAGAATCAAGCCGATAATTTCGCAAAAGCGGCTCGTGTATTTGCCACTTAACTCGTTCTATCAGGTTCTTTCGGCAGAGTCCTATACCAAACACGGACTCAACGTTCACGGCGTCATATTCGATGAGCTACACGCACAGCCGAACCGAGCATTATACGACGTAATGCTACACGGCTCCGGTGACGCACGAAAGCAACCGCTTTTCTTTTTGATAACGACAGCCGGGACGGATCGTAACTCGATATGTTGGGAAGTCCATTCCAAAGCCAAAGACATCATAGAAGGACGAAAGCACGACAAATCGTTCTATCCGGTCATATACGGAGCGGAAGACGATGACGATTGGGGAGATGAAAAGGTGTGGTATAAAGCCAACCCGTCTCTTGGTGTTACGGTCGATATAGACAAACTGAAAACGGCATTCAACTCGGCAAAAGAGAATCCCGCCGAAGAGAACTTGTTCAGACAACTGCGACTCAATCAATGGGTAAAACAGAACGTGCGGTGGATGCCGATGGACGCTTGGGATAAATGTGATTTTGCGGTAAATGCGGAGAAACTTCTCGGCAGAGAGTGCTACGGCGGACTTGACCTTTCGTCAAGCACCGACATAACGGCATTTGTGTTGGTGTTTCCACCGACAGCCGATGACGATAAATACAGCATTCTTCCGTACTTTTGGATACCAGAAGATACGATAGATTTGCGAGTAAGACGCGACCACGTTCCATACGATACTTGGCTCGGTCGTGGACAGGTAATCGCCACGGAAGGCAACGTCATCCACTACGGATACATTGAGAACTTCATCGAAGACCTCGGCACAAAATACCATATCAAAGAGATTGCTTTCGACAGGTGGGGAGCGGTGCAGATGGTGCAAAACTTGGAAGGAATGGGGTTCACGGTCGTGCCGTTCGGTCAGGGTTTTAAGGATATGAGTCCGCCGACAAAGGAATTGATGAAACTCGTGTTGGAGCAGAAGATAGCGCACGGCGGGAATGTACCGCTCCGATGGATGATGGATAACGTGTATGTCCGCACCGACCCGGCAGGAAACATCAAGATGGACAAAGAAAAGTCTACCGAACGAATAGACGGCGCGGTTGCGACCGTTATGGCACTTGACCGAGCAATCCGAAACGAAGGCTCGATCGATAGCGTATATAACGAACGCGGAATTATCGTGATATAAGAATTGGCACTATGCGAGACTGCAAAAAGTGCAAAAATGACACCTTCGGAGTCAGAAAAAAGTGCCATTTTCTCATTCAAATAGAAGAAAGTGAGAAAATATTTCTCATTGAAGTGCCGAAAAAAGAGAAAAACAAAGCAAATTATATCGCAAATCGAGTCGATGGCGGAATAAACTATTGACAATTAGGCTATCATTTGATATAATATAGAAAACAACAAGTGATAGGTGATTGCTATGGATAAACTTATAAAAGCCATAAGACAAAGCGCAGGAATGAACCAAGAGCAGTTTGCAAAGGCTCTCGGAACGACGGCATTGTCTATCAATCGGTGGGAGAATGGGAAAACGCAGCCGAATAAGATGGCGCAAACGCAATTATTCGAGTTTTGTAAGAAGAACAATATCGACCTATTCGACTACATTGCAAAGCAGGTAAAGCGTGATGCGGACGATAATAGGTTAATTGTTTATCACGGCTCAAAGAAAGGCATCACTGGCAAGATCAAACCGATAAGCCGTGAGTCGTGCGACTTCGGAAAAGGGTTCTATCTCGGTACTGACCCTGCACAGCCTTTAACCTTAATATGCGATGAAGACAAACCGATCCTTTACACGATGAAACTCGACCTAACAGGACTAAAAGTCTTGAAAGTCGAAATGAACCTCGAATGGGCAATGCTGATTGCTTATTATCGCGGGTATATGGACGAAGTAAAAGGGAGTGAGATCTACAAGAAGTACGAAAGGTTGGCTGACGGATACGATGTGATACTCGGCTACATCGCCAACGATCGTATGTATCGAGTGATGAAGAGTTTTTTCGAAAAGGAAATAACCGATGTGGCACTAATTCATAGCCTTTCGGCATTAGACCTTGGTCGTCAGTATGTTTGTAAAACAGCAAAAGCGTGCGACCAACTCGAAATCGTAGACAAGAAAGAATTGACATCCCTTGAATTGGCAATACTCCGAGATAAGAGTATTGTCAGAAGACAAGAGGGAATAGACCTTACGGAAGAGATACTGCTGAAATATCGTAGAGAAGGAAAATTCTTCGACGAAATCTTGAGAGGTGAGTGATATGAGCGACAGTTTACAATCGGCACTTTCGGATATGCAAGGGCAATTGTTCGAGATGTCTATCGAAAAAGGTTTGGATAGTGAAACCTTTATAAAGGCTTTTATGCTGTCAGACATAGCGAGCGACCTTGACTCGGAATTCAACCATATGCAATGGGCAGGCAAAGAGTACATTATGGAGCGTATTCTTGACGAGCTCAAAGACAAGTTGAAAACGGGCGGAGAGATATACGACCGAGAAACGATGTATTGGACGGGGTATGTTTATCGCAGATGGCATTATTATACGGGTGAAAGCAGTAAAGAGATTTACAAGCAAGCGCCCGCAAAAACGATGCGGATAACCTATTTCCCATATCACACAATGAGTGTGGAGATGGCGATAGACAGATTGAAAGAATCGTACCAAGAAAAACACAAAAAATAGTGGCATAAAATCTTGACAATCAGGGTTTGATTGGATATAATAGTCCGATTTGGTGCGATAGATACCGAATGGGCGGCTTGGGATAATAAATTTGGGAGGTAGATAGTATGCACGATTTTTGCTATGTATCTAAAAAAGAAGTGGCCCCGGTAAAAGCGGAGTTGTTAGACATTATCCACGAAGTACAGGATGCTGTAAGAGACGATTTCACTTTTCAATTCACCTTTATAGGTAGTTCGAGTAGGAACATGATTACCTATGATAGGAAGTCAAACATCGGTTTCGATTTCGATGTCAACATTGAAGTCAACGATGATGACGAAAACTATGAACCAAAGGAAATCCGAACAATCATCCGAAAGGCTTTGGATAAGGTAGCAAGGCAGTATGGCTATGATTATTGTGAAGACTCCACTCGCGTACTCACGATAAAAAAGAAAGATAGGCCGAACTCAAGGATCATTCATAGTTGCGATTTTGCAATCGTCAATAATTGCGGTGGTGGAAGACAGCAGTATATTCGATACAACAAGGATCATCAAACTTATACTTGGGAATACCAAGGCGGCGGCTTTGAAACGTTGCCAGACAAGATAGATTGGTTGAATGAAAACGGATACTGGGGAGAGCTACGGGACTATTACATAGAAAAGAAAAACACCAATAGCAACCCGCAAAAGCACTCTCGGTCGATATATGCCGAAGCAATAACCGAAATGTGCCAGAAACAAGGCTATTTCGAAGAGTAAACAACAGAATAGAAAACAAAAACCGTACTCAAACCGAGTGCGGTTTTTTCATACCCAAAACAGGAGGAATGAATGGAAATAGAGAGAAGAAAGGTGGACGAACTCAAAGCCGCCGAGTACAATCCTCGTAAGGACTTGCGACCGGGCGATGCCGAGTACGAGAAGCTCAAACGAAGTATTCAAGAGTTCGGATATGTCGAACCCGTTATATGGAACAAGCGAACGGGAACGGTTGTCGGCGGTCACCAAAGATTAAAGGTGATGAAAGACCTTGGCTACGAAGAAGTCGATTGCGTGGTGGTTGACCTTGACGAAAAGAAAGAAAAGGCACTCAACATCGCACTGAACAAAATCAGCGGCGAGTGGGATAACGACCTGTTGGCAAACCTTTTGAAAGACCTTGACGGGAGCGGTTATGATATCACTCTCACGGGTTTTGACCTTGCCGAAGCACAGGAACTGTTTGGTAGCGGCAGTATGGAGAACGTCCACGAAGACGATTTCGATGCCGAAACAGCAATAGAAGAGATTGCCGAACCGAAGACCAAACGCGGCGATCTATGGATACTCGGACAGCACCGACTGCTTTGTGGCGATTGCACCCAAAAGGAAGACGTGGCAAAGGTCTTGGAAGACAAGTATGCCGATGTTATGGTAACCGATCCGCCGTATAATGTGGACTACGGTGGAACGATAAACGGGAAAGACAGAAACATAGCAAACGACAATCTCTCTGAAGACGAGTTCTACCAGTTCCTTTTGAGTTTTTACAAGGCGGCGGAAGCGAACTTGAAAAAGGGCGCACCCGTGTATGTGTTCCACAGCACGAAAGAATCTGTAAACTTCATCAAGGCGATGGTGAACGCGGGTTTCAAATATGCGCAAACCCTTGTGTGGTACAAGAACCATTTTACACTTGGTAGACAGGACTATCAGTGGATACACGAGCCTATCCTATACGGATGGAAAGAGGGTGCCGGGCATTACTTCATCAACGACAGAACGCTCTCAACGGTCTATGAAGACGTGAGGCTAAATGCAAGGAAAATGAGCAAAGCCGACCTTGTGGACTTTATCGATAAATTGTTCGAGCAACCGACTTCGGTCATTCTCGACAATAAGCCGTCCAAGTCCGCCGATCATCCGACAATGAAGCCGATAACCCTTTGTGCTAAGCTCATCTACAACAGCAGCCACGAAGGGGATACCGTGCTTGAACCATTCGGCGGTAGCGGTTCGACCTTGGTGGCGGCGGAACAACTGAACCGCAAATGCTGTGCCATAGAGCTCGAACCGAAGTATTGCGATGTCATTGTCAGACGATACAAGGAACTCTGCCCGGCGGTGCAGGTAAAACATATCCGTGATGGTGTCGAAATCTACGATTAAATGATAATTCTTTTGTTTCGGGGCATTTTCGTCTGGACTTTCCTCGGCGAACGCGCTATTGTTTGTGATACCAAATAAAAGGTGGAATAATCAATGAGTTTAATCGAGAAAATCTATGACGGACAGAACATCGGGCGAGATGCCTACAAAGCCTTGTCCTCGTCCAAAAGAGAAGAAAGGCTGTATGCCAAACTGAAAGAAAGCCTATCCGAAGAGCAGATGACACTCCTTAACGAGTTTATGGAAGAAGTCATCGAACGAATGGGAAACGAACAGCAAAGGGCATATAGACTCGGCTTCCAAACGGGTATGAAGATAACCATTGAAGTGTACGACCAAAAAACGGAGGAAGACTAATGGCAAGTATATTGGGATTTACCTTAAAAGGTATAAGAACCTTTCGAGGAAGGGACTGGGACGGAGTCCAAGGAAACATCTACTACAAAGGTAAGAAAGTCGGATGGTATAACGACAGCGGTGACGGCGGAGTGGCTGACATCGACTTCGATGGAACAATCGAAGAAAGAAGAAAAATGGACGAACTACTCAAAGCCGCTGCGGTCGAATATTACAAGAGATATCCGATGACGGACATTTATGCGAATCTTCCGATAGATTCCGAACTTTTTATGTCGGCACTGGTGGGAATCATCGATGACGAAAAGGAATACAAAAAGGCGGTGAAAGGTGGATATACGAAACTCATTGTGTACACCGATCCTAAAACGCGGTTTCAGATGCTTGCCAAGTTCCCGACAACGGAGAGTATGGAAAAGTACATTGCGGAAAAGGGCATAACGGTAGAGAGAAAGTACGAGAAAATCGAAGATTTTACCATCGAATAAAGGGCAAAAACAAAGCCCTTTTTTCTTTGTTAATTCTTTGTGTTTTAGCGTGTTTTCGCTGGGCTCTTTCGGTTGTTTACGGTATATTGTAGGTACAAAAACAAAGCAAGGGCAACACCCGAAAGGAGCATAAAAATGGAAACGAAAAAGGAAATCCGCAACTACTGCAAGAACAAGCTCAACGCACTGGTGAGAGACCATAACCACTACAACAAAGTGAAATACACGGACGCGGTCAAAGACTACAGAACGGCAATCGAAGTCCTTATCGACTACGCGAAAAGAAACGGCATCAAACTCGGATACACGATGGACGAAAACGGATACATTACGGTGGCATAAGGAGGGCAGAACAATGGCAAAACAAAAGGACATCTTCAGAACACTCAAATGCTACAGTCACGGCTTCCACACCCACGCAACCGAAGAAGAGAACAAGGCGTACGATGCCAAGGTCGAAGAACTCAAAGCAACGATACTCGCCGATGTAGAACACGCTCCCGAAATCATAGCAGACGAGTTCGCCAAGCATCAGGCAAAGATGTATCGCGCCCAGATGCAAGGACAATATGCCGAGCTGATATGCAATGCCGAATGGAAGGCAATCGACAATACGCTAATGGCACTTATCGATAGCAAACCGCTAAAAAAGGACTAAAAACGACCGAAAACGACAAAAAATCCAACCGTCCGACAGGGCGGTTTGGTGTTTGATTTTGTTTGTTAATTCTTTGTGTTTTCACGCATTTTCGCTGGGCTCTTTCGATTGTTTACGGTATATTGTAGGTACAAAAACAAAGGAGCAAAACAATGAAAAAACAACTCATCGAAATCGCAAAAAAGAACTCATACAGCATCGAAACAAGAGGTGACCTCGAAACCCGAAACAGCGACAGCGAAGACTTCATCGAAATGAGTGTGTGGAGCATAAAGGCAATGCTTGAAGAAGCATACGAACTCGGCAAAAAGGCTGCCAAAGCGAATAAATAAGGGGGTGGCAGAGATGAAAGCAACAATCGTGAGAAAGGTAGCGAACATCAAGGACTGGCACGATGCGGTAGCCGAATACAAATACATGCACGGCAAGGAAATGCCGAAAGCGGAAGTCAAAGTGGAGAAAACAATCCATCTGACCGCAACCGAGTTCGATAAGGTAGCGAACGACCTATTCGAAGACTGCAAATGGGTACAGGAAAATAAAGACCTTATGCGAGTAGACGAAAACGGGGTGTGGCACATGATAGCACTCCAATGCAAGGACAGAAACTACAAAATCCTAATCAACAGCGAGGGGTTCTCCTATCCGAGATACACCGCAATCGTATAACATAGAAAATAACCAAGCAAGGACACCGCCAAAACAAAGGCGGTGTTCGGCATTTATGGAGGTAAAATGGGAATATTCGGGCGGAGCAGAGATGCTCCCAGAAAAGAGAAACGAACCGCACCGTCAAAGGAAATGCAAGAGTTCATCAGGGGTGTAGATGTCGACTTTATCGGCAACAGCAACAGCGGCATCAATGTGGACGAAATGCGGGCGATGCAAACTTCCGCCGTTTATGCTTGCGTGAAGATCTTGGCGGAGACAATAGCGAGTTTACCGCTACATCTATTTAAGAAAGGAAAAGGCGGTAAGAATGAAATGGCGGAGCAACATCCGCTTTTTTCTTGCCTTTATGAGTTCCCGAACGAAGAGATGACGAGTTTCGAATTCAGGGAAACGATGATGACATCGCTCCTTTTGTGGGGTAACGCATACGCAAGAATCATCCGAAAACAAGGTCATACGACCGAATTGTGGTACTTAAAGCCGAACCAAATGGTGGTGGAACGCGACAGCACCACAGGTAAGATTAAGTACACCTATTCGGACGAAATAACCAACAAAACCTATGTCTACCGACCAGACCAAATCTTCCACATCAAAGCGATGTCCATAGACGGAGTGAAAGGATTGAGCCCCATAGCGCAAGCAAGAGAGGCTGTCGGACTCGCCTTGGCAACGGAAGAGTACGGTGCGAAGTTCTTCGGCAACGGAGCAAGACCGGGCGGTGTATTGGAACACCCCGGCACGCTCAAAGATCCCGAAAAACTCCGACAGTCTTGGAATCAAGTGTATCAGGGAACACGGAACAGCCATAAGGTGGCGGTTCTTGAAGAAGGTATGAAATACCACACTATAGGCATCGCACCCGAAGACGCGCAGTTCTTGGAAACGAGAAAGTACCAAGTGAACGAGATATGCCGTATCTTCCGTGTTCCGCCGCACCTTGTCGGTGACCTTGAAAGGGCAACCTTTTCCAACATAGAACACCAATCCATAGAGTTTGTTCAGCACACCATACGGCCGTGGCTTGTAAGGTGGGAGCAAGAGATAAGCCGTTCACTCCTTGACGAGAAAGAACGGCTTTTGTATTTCGCCAAGTTTAATGTGGACGGACTATTGCGCGGTGACTACAAATCCCGAATGGAAGGCTATTCCATAGGACGGCAAAACGGGTGGTTGTCTATCAACGATATAAGGCGGCTTGAAGATATGAGCCTTGTCCCAGCGGAACAGGGCGGTGACGATTATCTCGTCAACGGTTCGATGATGTCGGCGCAGGTCGGACAGCAGAACAAACAAAACAATCCAGACGAAGGAGGTAGCAATGGAGAAGAAAACGAACAAAAAGGAACTCCGAATGCTCCCGCTAAAGGAAATAAGAATAAACGAAAGTGACGGCGGAACGTGTATCGAAGGACACGCCGCCGTTTTCGATTCGTGGTCTGAAACCTTGGGCGGCATTTTCCCTTTCAAAGAGAAAGTGCGTAAGGGCGCGTTTGCGGAGAGTATCGGCAAAGACGATATCCGCGCTTTGTTCAATCACGATCCAAACTATGTACTCGGCAGAAACAGAGCGGGAACGCTTGAACTCGTAGAAGACAATGTAGGACTCCGTGTCCGCATTACTCCGCCGGATACGAGTTGGGCAAGGGACATTACCACGAGCATCCGCCGTGGGGACATTTCGCAAATGTCAATCGGTTTCGTGGTGGAAGACGATGAATGGTCATCCAAAGACGGAATCGACACACGAGAACTCAAAAAGGTTCGCTTGTTTGATGTCTCGCCCGTAACGTTCCCAGCATACACGGCAACCGATGTCGGTGTTCGTGCGATGCAAGAGTACGATGCGTATAAGACGGAACAGCGAAAGATGTCGGAAGATGTCGAAAATGCAGTTAAAAAGGCGAAACAGCAGGAAAAACTCAAGATCCTGCAAGCAGAATTCAAAATCATTTAATCGGAGGAAAACAGATGAATATGAAGAAAATTCTCGAAATGAAGGCAAAGAGAGAGGACGCAAGACTCAAAGCAATGGCGGTGCTTAATAAGGCTGAAGCCGAAGACCGTTTCCTCTCCGAAGATGAACAGAAGGATATCGACAAGTACGAAGAGGAAATCCGTGCGTGGGACGAGAGTATCGGTAGAGCGGAGAAACTTCTTGCTATCGAACCCGAAGATCGTTCGACCGAGAAACCCGAAGTAAAACCGACTCCAGCCAAGGACAACGAAAAGAGATTCGCGTCTTTCGGTGAACAGCTCATGGCGGCATACAGAGCGGCAACACCGGGCGGCAAGGTAGACGAAAGACTCACCACGAGAGCGGCAAGCGGTCTTAACGAAAGCACTCCCTCGGACGGCGGTTTCCTTGTTCAGCAGGACTTTGTGACCGAACTCTTGAAGAGAACCTATGAGACGGGTATTCTCGCAAGCAAGGTTAAGAAGATTCCTATCAGCACCAACGCGAATGGAATGAAAATCAACGCCATTGACGAAGACAGCCGTGCGAATGGTTCTCGTTGGGGCGGTGTGCAGACCTACTGGGAAGGCGAAGCGGATGAGATCACCGCAAGCAAACCCAAGTTCAGACAGATGGAACTCTCGCTCAAGAAGCTCACGGGTCTTTGCTATGCGACCGATGAACTCTTGCAGGACGCAGCGGCACTCGAAGCCGTTATTCGTCAGGCATTCGCAGAAGAGTTCGGCTTCAAGATTGACGATGCCATCCTTTCGGGTAGCGGCGAAGGCGAACCGCTTGGTATTTTGAACAGCGGCGCAATCGTGACCGTGGCGAAAGAAGCAAGCCAGACGGATATCATTACAGTGGAGAACCTCATCAAGATGTGGAACAGGCTTTGGTCTCGTTCCAGAGCGAACGCGGTGTGGTATATCAACCAAGAACTTGAACCTTACCTTTACACGCTCAAAATCGGAGATAAACCCGTGTATATCCCGGCAGGCGGTCTTTCCGAGAAACCCTACGGCACGCTCTTCGGCAGACCTGTTGTGCCTATCGAACAGTGTAGTGCCGCAGGCGAAGTTGGTGACATCATCCTTGCGGATATCGGTCAGTACCTTCTCATCGACAAAGGCGGTGTGAAGTCGGCAAGTTCCATTCATGTCAGATTCCTTTACGATGAGAACGTGTTCCGTTTCATCTACAGGGTTGATGGTAAACCTATCTGGACGAAACCGCTCACTCCTTACAAGGGTAGCGCGACCGTTTCGCCGTTCGTCACTCTTGCAAAGAGAGGCGCGTAAACCAAAAACAATAGGGAGGTATGAGTATGATTACTCTTCAAGAAGCCAAAGAGTTTTTGAGAGTTGACGGCGATGATGAGGAAAATCTCATAGCCTCGCTGATTGTGGCTGCACAGGAATTGACGGAAGATGTGCTTCGAAGACCGCTTGCGGAACTTGAACCTCTTCCCGAAACTGTGCGGCAAGCAATGCTTATAGTTGTAGCCACGCTTTACGAAGAAAGGCAAATCTCAAAGGATAAGACGGGTATCGACATATCCGAAACCCTTGACCTTGTCAGACGAATGCTGTTCGCCTACAGGAAAGAGAGGTTCTGATGGACATTGGCAAGCTCAACCGAAAGGTGGAAATCCTGACCTTTGTGTGGGAGAGAGACGATTGCGGCGGGCAAGAAGGCAAGTGGGTGACTACGGGCATCAGATGGGCGAGAATCGAGCCTGTGAGCGGTACGGAGTATTTCACTTCGCAACAAGTTTCAGCGGAAACTGTGGTGAAGATAACGCTCCGATATACAACCGATGTGACCGTTCTAAACCGAGTCCGATACGGGAACTCGTTATACGAAATAATCGGAGTATCGGACGATAAAACGGGACATAAAGCCACAATACTCAATTGCAAGGAGATCGTGAACGATGGGCTACAGCGCAAAGCAACGCAAGGTTAAAACGAAAGTAGAAGGCGCAGACAAACTCGTGAAAGATATCCGAGCAATGGAAGATGCGGCATCATCGGTGCTTATGACGGGAGCAAAGGCAGGCGGTAAGATTGCACTTGACGATGCAAGACGGAATTGCCCGGTGGATACGGGAACGCTGAAAGCAAGCCTGAAACTCAACGAAGGCAAAGCAACGGAAACGAAAGCGACCGTGTCGCTGGACTATGACAAGTCGCTCCGATACGGCACATTCGTGGAACTCGGTGCAAGGGGAAGACCCGCCAATCCGTTTCTGCGAAATGCCGTGGATGGGAACATCGACAAGATAAACGATGAGATCGTGAAAGCAATCTCGAACGCGGTGGGGAGAAAACTATGATGGACATCTGCCAAGCAATATATGCGTATTTAAACGAAAACGAACAGATAAGAGAATGTGTGGGGAATAAAATATTCCCCATAATGCTCCCCGAAGACGCGCCACTCCCGGCAATCGTTTATTCTCCCGTGCTTGCCAACTACGATTCGGCTTTGCAAGGCGATACGGGGTTTGTCAGGCAAACGATACAGTTCGTGTGTCACGACAGGACATTCAAAAAAGCAAGAGAATTGTCAAGATTGGTAAAGCGTGCCTTTCAAGACTTTCACGGAAATATGTGCGGCTTAGAAATCCAAGCCGTTTTCATTAAAACGGACTACGAGTACAACGGGAACACCGCGTTGAAGTTCAATACGGAAGAGTACCTGTCGAGCATCGAGTTCGAGTTTTATTACAACGAAAAATAGGAGGACAAAAATGGCGGTAGCAGGTAAAAACGGAAAAGTGATTATCGGTGAGAGCGGAAATCAAAAGGTAGCCGCAATCAAGAACTGGTCGCTTGAACTGTCGCTCGAAACTTTGGAAACGACCGCTCTCGGTGATGATTGGAAGAACTACATCACGGGTCTTAAAGAGTGGACGGCGAGTTCGGAAGGCGATTATTCAGTCCCGACCGACACCCAAGGTCAAGCGGCATTGCAAGAGGCATATCTTGCAGGCACGACCGTAATCGTAAAGCTGTATGTGGATAATGCGAACTACTACCAGGGAACGGCATACATCAGCAGTTTGTCAATCGAAGACCCGGTGGATGACGTGGTCAGCATCAGCCTTGAACTTACGGGTACGGGCGAATTGAGTTTCCATAAAGGAGAGTAAGAATGAAGAACGGAGTAACCATCAATCTGGATAAACCCAGAACATTGAGATACGGCATCAATGCGCTCGTCAAGGTGGAAGACCTTACGGGCAAAAGCATTACGGCGCTTGACCTTTCGCACGTGGGCATCAAAGACTTGCTCATTATCGTGTATGCGGGGCTTTGCCACGAAGACAAAACCCTTACACTCGAAAAGGTCGGTGACCTTATTGACGAGTATTCAAACATCACCGAGATTGCGGACAAACTCGGCGAAGCATTTACGCTTGCATTCGGTAAGGCAGAAGGTAAACAGGGGGAATAAGTGAGACTGCTTTTGACCTTTCCGAGTTTTGCGAAAAGGCAGTCGTGTTCTTTGACATAGATCCCTTACGAATCGGCAATTACACTCCGTATGAAGTAATGCTCATTGCAAAGCAAAAGCGCGAGCGGGAAACTCGATTGTTCGAGGACAACATCACGCTTGCGTGGCACACGGAAGCCTTTGCAAGGCAAAAGAAGTTGCCGAGCCTTTCAAAGGTATTGAAAGACGTAAGGAAGAAACCGAAAAAAACAAACTCGGCGGGTGATGCCGTACTCAAAGCAATGGCGGCAGAGCAAGGGGTAATAATCAAATAGGGGGTGAGGACAGTTGGCGGTTATAAGAAACCTTGTGGTAAAGATAGCGGCGGACATATCCTCGCTCTCGAAAGGGTTAGATAATGCCCAAAAGAAGATACAAAAGGTGTCAGCAAGCCTGACGAAAGCGGGAACGAAACTCTCGGCAACCGTTACGGCTCCGCTTGTGGCACTCGGAACGAAGTCGGTCATGGTGTCGCAACAGTTCGAGCAGTCGATGGCAAACGCGGCATCTGTCGCAGGCGCTACAAGCGAAGAACTCGCAAGAATGACATCAATCGCCCGTGAAATGGGCGCGAAGACGGTTTTCTCGGCATCGGACGCGGCGGACGCTTTGTATTATATGGCGTCGGCAGGTTACAAGGTAGACCAGATGGCGGACTCTATCGAAGCGACACTTAACCTTGCATCGGCAACGCAGAGCGACTTGGCATTCACAACCGAAACTGTTATTTCGACCTTAAACCAGTTCGGCTTGGAAGCAAACCAAGCGGAGCGAGTGACCAACGTGTTTGCGGCGGCAATCGGTGACTCTATGGCATCGATGGATAAACTCGCAAACTCAATGGGATATGTCGGTCCTGTGGCAAACAGCCTTGGCTATACGATAGAAGAAACGGTCGGCGCACTGTCCGTGTTATACGATGCAGGCTATGACGGAAGTACGGCAGGAACTTCGCTTCGACAAGCATTTGTATCTCTTATGAACCCGTCAACGGCGGCGCTCGGAATCTTTGAAGAACTCGGCATAGCCGTAGAAGACGTAAACCCGGCAACCAACGATTTCGCATCAATTCTTGATAGATTACGAGACGCTGGGTTGGACACCGCGCAAGCAATGGAGATTTTCGGCGCAAGAGGCGGTCCGGGTATGCTTGCCTTGATGTCGGCGGGCGGTGATGCCGTAAGGGGAATGACCAAAGCCATTACGGGAACGAACAAAGCGACCGACATGGCGGCAACACAGCTCGATACTTTGCAAGGACAATGGAAGATCCTGAAATCCGAGCTTGAAGAGATAGCGATCTCGTTCGGAGACGTGCTGATTCCGCTCATTCGACAGTTTATAACGAAGTATATCTCGCCACTGACGGCAAAGATTATGGGACTGTCGATGGGAACGAGAAAGCAAATCGTAGTCATAGCACTGCTTGCGGCGGCAATTGGACCATTGCTTGTCGTAATAGGGAAACTTGTCGGCAGTCTCGGCACAATCATTAAGGTGGCAAAAGTCCTATTCACGAAAGCGGGACTTATCGGTTTAGCAATAGCGGCGGTAGTCGCAATACTTGTGTACCTATGGAAGACGAACGAAGACTTCCGTAATGCCGTAATCCGCATATGGGAGAAGATTAAGTCAGTCATTATAAGCGTAGCCAACGCTATAAAAGCGTGGTGGGACGAGAACGGAGAACGCATCAAAGCGGCAGTCGTGCAAGCCTTGAAGATGGTTTGGAAATGCGTGAAAGAGGTCTTTTCGAAAGTGCTTGCTATAGCCAAGAAAGTGTGGCCGCTCGTAAAGAAAATCGTACTTGATACAGTCAATGGAATCAAGACGTTTTGGGAAAAATACGGCAAGCAGATACTCAAAGTCGTCTCGGACGTTTTCACCCGTCTTTGGACGATTATAAAAAGTGCGTTTGACGTTATAAGCAATGCGGTGCTGAAATTCCTAAACTATGTCGAACCGCTATGGGAGAAGATAAAGGCGCTCTTTGCATCGCTTTGGGATACAATAGTTGAACTATATCAACTCCTAAAGCCCGTGTTTGAGTTAATAGGCAAAGTAATCGAAGTGCTGTACGGAGTGGTAGTCGGAGTGGTCAACGGAATCATCGCCGCGCTCGGACCATTTTTGAGCGCTGTCTTGGATGTGGCGAACGCTATCATCGAAGTAATTAAATTCGTGTGTGCGATACTCAAAGGCGATTGGTCGGATGCGTGGACGCATATGCAGAACATTGCTACGAGTATTTGGAGCGCTATTAAGAATATCTTCCTCGGTATTTGGGAGTTTATCAAAGGCTTTGGGCAAGGGTTCGTAGACTTCTTTCAAGGTATCGGTGTGAATGTGCTGGATATCTTCCGCAATATTTGGACGGGTATCAGCGGCTTTTTCACGAATATTTGGAACGGGATCTGCTCGGTATGCGGTTGGATTTGGGATAAGATAACGGGATTGTTTTCAAGTATCGGAGACTACTTTAACAACCTGTTCAAGCAAGCGTTCAACTGGGGTAAAAACCTAATTAATAATATCGGTGACGGCATAAAGAAAGCATGGAGTAAAGTCGTAGATGGAGTAAAATCGGTCGGACAGTCGATAAAAGACTTTCTCGGTTTCGGCTCGCCGACAAAGAAAGGTCCGGGACATACGGCAGACGAGTGGATACCGAACCTAATGGATATGATGGCAGACGGAATGTACGACAACACACCGATGTTACAGCAAGCGGCGGCACAGGTCGCGTCTTCACTGAACATCACCGCATCGGCAAATCGCGCGGTAGTCGGTAGCGGAAGCAGTCCCTATGGAGATATGGTCAATGGAATGCTCCAAGGGATAGCGGCAATCGGCAATAACGGTGGAGAAGAGCAAAAAGACATCGTTTTGGAGATTGACGGACAGCAGTTTGCAAGGCTTATTATGCCGAGACTGAACAAGGAATACAAGCGAAACGGTATTGCTTTAAGGGAGGTGTAAAGTGGCGGTTTTCTTTAAAATAAACAGTAAGACGATAAAAGCGCCGACCGAACTCACTTGCTCGACCGAAGTGTTGGATAAGACGGAAAGGACAATGGACGGCACAATGGTCGTGGACGTTATAGGGCGAAAGAGAAAGGTCGAGGTCGCGTGGAAATATCTCTCGAAAGAAGATATGGGACTTTTGACTGCCGAAACGAAAAGCGGCTCGTTCGTAACGATTGACTACAACGATCCCGAAACGGGGAAGTTGACGTCTATGAACGCTCGCCCGCAGGACTTATATTGTCAGCCACGATACGATTGGGTAAAAGGCAAGATAATGTGGGCAAGCGTTAGCGTTGCTTTTGTGGAGAGATAACCTATGGAATATACGGATAATCCACGAAAAATACTCGGCAGAGTAGACGTTATCTACTCGGATACAGAAATCAGTAAAGACATTCAAACAACGGAAAGCGGTAATTCGGCTATCAGCCACCCGGACGAAGTGTTCGGCGCGCACCTTGTGCCGACAGTCAAAGGCTGTACGATGGACGGCAATGCGACAATGGACGGCTCCTTTCAGATGATGGACGATTCGGTCGTTCTCGGTTGGTGGAGCGGTTCGTTGTCGGGTAGTGACGGTGTGTTTGCAAACGCGCCGTGGATCGAGATATCGTTTGTCAAGCGTCCGATAATATCTTGGGTGGTATTGGGCGATGAAAAGCGGAATGAATACCCGGTCGACTTCATTTTGCAGTACAAACGAGACGGGAAGATTGTTCACTCGGATAGTGTGACCGTCAATAATCAGATACAGGTTCGATTGACTCCGCAGCTTGAAGACATTACATCCATCAGGCTGACGATAACAAAGTGGAGCAAGCCGAATGCCTGTGCGAAAATATTGAAGTTCTACGACCGAATGATGGAGCGGTACGAGGGCGATGCCATTGAAATGTTCGAAGTGTCCGAAGAGATGGGTGCGGCGGACGGAAACTACAACATAGTATCCGACACGATGACAGTAAACATCTTTAATAAGGGCAGAAAGTTCGATAAAGGCTATCTCCGTTCGCTCATGATACTCGACCGCAAACTGTTACCGAGCATAGGCATAGAAACGGACGGAGAAGTAAAATACCAACCGCTCGGCACATTCTATTCGGATGAATGGCAGATAAACCAAGACTCACAATGGGTAAAGTGCAGTGCGGTGGACAGGCTGATGCGACTGCAGAAAAAGACCTATGTCGGTTTTCCGCTGACAGAGAATGCGTCGCTATACGATATAGCTGCCGACATTCTTTTAAATATCGGCGAAACGGCAGATACTTTCGTTATTTCAAACGACTTAAAGTCTGTAATCGTGCCGATGGCATTTCTGCCGAAAGGCACGGCTTGGGACGCATTGCAGGAAATCGCCAATGCGGGACTATGCAAAGTGTTTGTAGACCGAGAAGATAAAATCAATGTTCGCTCGGAGAAAGAGCCGAAGACAACAACGGCGATAAGGATAGATAAAAGCAATATGTTTTCGTACTCATCGAGTGTTTCTCTGACCGAGTTTGCGAACCGTATTTCTGTGGAATACTGTGATGTATCCTTGTCGAACGATACGGTCGAAGCAGTATCGGTCGAACTCAATATAGAGCCGAACGCATCGCTTGAATTGACGCTCGATTATAATACCGAAGTTGCGTACCCTGCAATGGAAACGGATAACTTAAACGTGCTATTGACCGACTTCCAAGGTGGTGTCAACGCTTGCTCGGTCGTGGCAAAGAATAAAACGGCACAAAAGCAAAAGGCGGTGCTGACGGTTACGGGCAAGGCAATCGAGATAACGACCAAGTCTTTGACGATGCAAGACGATGACAGTGTTAGAAACAACGGAGTGACCGAGTATTCGCACCCGTCAAGCGATCTTGTACAAAGCCATGCACAGGCGGAGTATATCGCAAGAATTTTGCTTGAAAAGATGCACGCAGGAGAAGGTGTCATAACTACGACTTGGCGAGGAAACCCGAAACTCAATCTCGGTGAAAAGTACGAGTCGGCAGATAGGTTCGGAGACAGTCAAGAACTCGTGTGCGAGTATAACAAGTTTACGTTTGACGGCGGATTGAAACAAGAGACGCGCGGAAGAACGATATAAGGAGGGTATGAATGGCAAATTGGAAAGAGCCAAAGAGCGATTACAAAGCGGAAGACCAAGTAACGCCGGATATCTTCAATACACTTGCGGAAAACGAAAAACACTTGAAAGAGATTTCTTGCAAGGTAGAAAAGAAAACAAAAAGCGGAACTACGACAACGATCTCCTCTATCGTTTTCGTAGAGCAATAGGATGCTGAAAGTAGTCAAAGGCGATGTCTTTGAGTTCGGGTTATCGTTTGAGAACGTTGCTACGGAACTCATAGAAAAGGTGGTGTTCGCATGCAAAGAACTTGGAATCGAAGAAGAGGCGGATAGAGAAGAGGATGAATTCCGCATTCGAATACC
Organism: uncultured Eubacteriales bacterium; assembly: GCA_900548005.1. Lineage (GTDB taxonomy): Bacteria > Bacillota > Clostridia > Christensenellales > CAG-917 > CAG-475. The sequence goes on from URIZ01000001.1 coordinate 97,564, forward strand.
GGGTGAAGTGACAAAGGACTTCAAAACAGGTTTTTTGAAATACGACATCATCGCCACCTTAATAGACGAGCAAGAGGTAACGCTCGTGCATCGTCAAAAATTAGAAGTTTTGGAGAGGGTGGGAAATGGCGGATAAAAACTACTACGGTAATCAGGAACATATAAAAGTTACGCCCGGTATTACCGTAACCTACAACTACAACCGTCTAAAGAACAAACCGTCCATCAACGGGAAACCGCTTGACGGAAAAATGACGGCGAGTGACTTAAACCTATTGTCAAACAACGTAACGGAATATGAAGAAATTAAGCTGGGAGTCGATAAACGCGACTCCTTTATTCTTGTCGTGGGAGAAAACGGCGAGACGAATAAAATAAAACTTGGCGAACTCGTCAAAGGGAAACTGCAGGCGGTTGACAAGATAACCGAAGATATCCCGGACGGCGATTTTGTATTCAAGAAAATGGAGGATAAATAACATGGCTCAAACTACAAACAAGTTCCAGATTATTCAAAAGGTCAGCGCAGAAGATACCGTACTTATCCATCCCGAAACGGAAGCGGAAGTAGTTAAGTATAAAGGTACAACGTCGGGTATTGCGGCGGAGAACGTACAAGGTGCAATCGATAAGGTCTACGAGCAAGTCAAAAACATTGAGAGTGGCGGTATCGTAACCGGGTTAAAGGGCGATAAGGAAACAACTTACAGAAAAGGCGATGTCAACCTTACTCCAGCCAACATCGGCGCTGAACCGAGCGGAGCGGTGAACGCTCACAATACGTCCGGAACGGCGCACTCGGATATTCGTACCGCCGTAACTAATGCGCAGAACAAAGCAAACAGTGCGTATTCGCTTGCGGAAGGTAGAGCAAAAGCGGTTTCGTTCGATACCATGGCTGCGATGACAACCGCATTGAAAGCGGCTACTAAAACCGACTACAAAGTGGGCGATAACATCTTTATCAAGGCTTTGGAGACGCCCGACTACTGGGTAAGCAAGGTTCTCGATAACAACACGGGTACTTACGGGTACTTTGAAATCAGCGCACTCGAAACACAAAAAGTTGACCTTGCCGCCTATCAGACGAAGACGGACAACACGCTTGCAACCACGGCAAAGACAGTAGTCGGTGCTATTGGCGAAGTAAAAACGACTGCGGATGCGGCGAAGAGTCAGGCAAATACCAATGTCACAGAGATTGCTAACATCAAGAACGGAGCAACCAAAGTTGGCTCAGCGACGAAAGCGGATAATGCAACCAAGGCAGATACGGCAACAAGTGCGACTTCGGCAGGTAAGTGGACTACGGAGAGAACACTCGGTGTAAGCGTCAATTCGGGTGTCAAGAAAGACGGCTCGACTGCTATCAACGGATCGGGAAGTCAGAGCGTGGACGGCTCTGCCGATAAGACGATAGCAGTCACTTTGGGTGATAGCGGTGTAGCCGCAGGCACTTATTCTGCCGTTCAGGTCAATGCCAAAGGCATTGCTGTCGCAGGTGGACAGATGATTGAAATCGGAACGAGCGGTCAGACCACTCCGAGTGCGTCTCTTGCAACGGGCGGACTTTTCTTTAAGGTAGTATAAGGGGGTATCGTGAATGGCTTACAGACCGAAAATTAAGAATGCCAACGGCACTCTTACCGATTTGCCGTTGGAAGCCGAAACGTCGGTAAAACTAAAAACCGCAAGGACAATCGGTTTGTCGGGAGTTACTGCAACGGCTAAAAGTTTTGACGGGAGCGGAAACGTTACGATTCCTGTCACGGAAGTCCCGGTATCGCTTTTGACGGGGTTACTTGAAAAAACATATCCCGTCGGAGCAATTTATATGTCCACGGTATATATCAGCCCAGCGTCAATCTTCGGAGGAACTTGGACAAGACTCTACGACAGATTCCTCGTGGGCGGAGGTTCTGACTATTCCATAGGAAGTACAGGCGGCGAAAAAGCACATAAATTAACGACTACGGAAATGCCTGCGCATACTCACTTTGCGAATAAATATAAAGACGGAATGAACTACATTGTGCATTACAGTTCTAATGAGACAACAGGCTTTAAAACTTCTGCGGGTAGTGGTGGGCATGGTGTGTTGCTTGCTGGACTTGAGAATACGGGTGGTGGTAATGAACACAACAATTTGCCTCCGTATTTAGCAGTGTATATGTGGAAAAGAACGGCTTAAGGAGGATAATATGGAAGTTTATAACAAAGAAAAAACACAAATTATATCGGATTATGACCTTTCAAAAGGACGCCTTGAGCGCGATGAACGTACGATTTATCATGAGGAAATAAAGGAAGTGGTGGAACAATTTCATTATGAAGTGGTAAAAGAATACGAAAACGGCGGCAAGGACGTGGAAAAAGTGGTGGACGTCAAAGGAGTGCCGGGACGCGATGCCTACGAAGAAACGGAGGACATCTATGTTTTCATTCCATATACGGATGAAGAATTAAAGAAAAAAGAAGACGAAATTCTTTATTCCGAATTAAGCGCTTGGTTCGATTGGTACGATATACAGGTAAGTCAATATGAAAGATCCAAGAGATTGGAAATAACCTTTGATAGAGACATCGCCACATTGGACGCAGAGGCGGTTCAAAAAGCGGAGCAGATGAGAGAAGTTAAGGATAGATTGGGAATAGAGTAATATGATAGCAATAATTATGAGTATATGTGCGAGCATCATCAGCGGAATGGTGCTCTTTTTCTTGCAAAGATTTTTCAAGAAAAAGCAAAAGGTAGATGAAGAGCGAGACAGAGCTAAAGCCAAAGAGAACTTGCTGATACTAAAAAGTATAGATGCGGTCGGGAAATTGACGTATGCGGATGCGGTAGCCATTCGAGACGGGAAAACCAACGGCGAGATGAAAGAGGCGATGAAAGCCTATGCGGAAGTTAAGGATGAACTCTACGAGTATTTGCTCGAACAAAATTCCAAGAAATAAGGAGGGGAAGATAAATGGAACAATACTTGAATTTAATCAGCGTCCCGGCGATTGCTGCGGTCGTGTACTGGACAATCAACGTCATTAAACATGCAGTCGGAGAGAACGAAAAGTTCAAGCGGTGTATTCCGCTTATTGCAACGGCACTCGGAATCGTGTGTGGCATTATTTGTTTTTACGCTTTGCCGAGTATCATCCCCGCACCGAATATCGTGGTGGCAATCGTCATCGGCGGTGCGAGCGGACTGACGGCTACGGGAACGAACCAAATCATCAAGCAACTTGGCAAAAAGGACGATAAAGACGATGGAAAAACTAATAATTGAAAGCGTATTAAAAAGCCTTTTGAAAAGGGGACTAATCACTTCGGCAGAGAAGGAAAGAATTATCAAAAAAGTTTCAGAATAAAGCAGTTTTTGTCTGGACTTTTATAAGTGAGCACGGTATTGTTTGTCCTGCCCGATAAAAAGGGCGGGACAAATTTTTTATCGCAGTTCAAGTCCAGTCGGCAGAGCCGAAAAACGAACGAGAAAGGAGCGTGAGAAATGAATATTCAAGAGATACCTACAACAAGGAAGGAGAAACCACGGGTATGTGCGTATGTTCGTGTCAGCACCGATAGCGAAGCACAAGAAGATAGTTTCGCGTTCCAGTCCAATTATTGGCAGAAACGATTTGCAAGCGACGAATCCGTAGAGTATGTTGGCTTATTCTCCGATGAGGGCATCGGCGGTGCGTTTATGAAAAAGCGAGATGGACTTAAAAGGATGTTTCAAAAAGTACGAAATGGCGAAATCGATAGAATATACACGAAGTCGGTTTCGAGATTCGCTCGGAACAAGGTCGAGTTAATGGAAATAGTTCGAGAGTTCCGAGATATAGGTGTGGAAATCATATTCGAGTCCGAAAACATACACACCCTTGACCCCAAGTGCGGTTTAATTCTCACGGTTATGGCAAGTCTCGCCGAAGAAGAATTAATATCAATGAGTCAAAACCAAAAGTGGGCGGCACGGAAACGATTCGCAAATGGGAGTGTGGAACTGGCACGAATACTTGGATATGACATGGTCGATGGAAAGTTAGTGATAAACGAGAAAGAAGCGGTCATAGTGCGAAGAATCTTTGAACTGTACCTGCAAGGCAACTCGTTTAGAACTATATGCCATATTCTCGAAAACGAAGGGTACACCCCAATGCATGGGGGACGATGGAGCAAATCGACAATAACGGGGATGTTACGAAATGAAAAATACTGCGGGGATAGTATTATGCAAAAATCATATAGCGTGATGAAAGTACAAAAATACAACTACGGAGAACTCCCCAAGTATTATATCCAAGGCGATCACGAACCGATTGTGTCGCGTGAAGACTACCAAAAAGCACAGGAGATAATGATGGCACGTGGCAATAAATATAGACCAAGGGGGTCACCTACGGCATTATATCCGCTATCAGGAAAACTGATATGCGGAGAGTGCGGAACGAGTTTCAAAAGAAAAACTTCGGCACACGGAACTCCATATATGTGTATAAAATGGACATGTCGGAAAAAGGATGTTTATGGGGTAAAGAAATGCGCATCACATGACATCAAAGACGAAGTCGTTACAAGATTGCTGATTGAAGCCTACAACGAAAGCCTTGACGCGAATAATGATGTGAACGGCATAACGGAGCAAGAAGAGGTCTTGCGAAAACTTATTGCCAACGAGCAAGAACTGCGACAACTACGAGCGAAAGGTTATATCTCCGAAAGTAAATGCCGAGAAGAAACCGATAAAATACTTATAAAGATAAAAGAACAAGAAACTCTCATAAAAAATCTACGAATGAGAGATATGGTAAAAGGGAAATATAAGAAATCGGATGAGCTGACGGAACAAATGGCGGAGTTCCTTGTAAAGGCAACAGTAAAAGACTGGACGATTACATTCGAGTTCCAAAATGGATATAAGACAACGAAAGAATATACAAACGGGAGGGCAGGAAATGTCAATGGAAAACTGTGCAAACACTAAACCCAAAATTACGATTATCCCAGCCAAGACGAGAGTCGAACGACTTGACCCTTTGTCAATAGCGATGGGGCAAAAGCCAAAAATACGAGTGGCTGCATACGCACGCGTGTCGACCGATCACGAAGAACAGGAGAGCAGTTACGAGGCACAGGTAGACCACTTCACCAAACTCATAGCAAGCCATGATGATTGGACGATGGTTGACATTTATGCCGACCCCGGCTTGAGTGGCAAGAATACCAAGCGAGTGCAGTTCAAACGAATGATAAAGGACTGCGAAGACGGAAAGATAGACCTTATAATTACGAAATCGGTCAGCCGATTCGCAAGGAACACGCTCGACTGCGTACAGACCGCAAGAAAATTGAAAGCGGATGGTATCGGAATCATATTTGAGAAAGAAAACCTTGACACGCTACAAGAGCGGAGCGAGTTCGTTCTTACGATAATGGCAAGCCTTGCGGAAGAAGAAAGTCGGAGCATATCCAATAATATAAGGTGGAGCGTCAAGAAAAAGTTCCAAGAGGGTAAGGTGATCCTTAACACGAAACACTTCCTTGGATACACGAGAGACAAGAAGGGAACGGTGCTGAAAATCGTGCCAGAAGAGGCAATAACGGTTAGAAGGATATATGCGGAGTTCCTTGACGGTAAAAGTCTGAAAGAAATCGCTGAAGGACTTGAGCGAGATGGTATAGCATCGCCGTCAGGCAGAGAAACATGGCATCCTTCCACGGTGAAGTCGATACTGCAAAATGAAAAGTACAAGGGCGATTGCCACCTGCAAAAAACATACCTTCCAGACTTTCTATCCCCAAGGCGAATTAAAAACGAAGGATTCGCGCAGAGCTGGTATGTGGAAGATAGCCATGCGGCTATCATATCGAAAGAGACATTCGACATGGTACAGCAAGAGTTCCAAAACAGGCAGTCGCTACGAAGTACAGGTGAAACGGGATGCGGAAAGTTTTCAGGTAAATATCCGTTCAGCGGAATGATAGTATGCGGCGAATGCGGGGAAACCTACCGAAGACACCAACAGTACAACAAATATAAGAAGTACTACATATGGGTGTGCAAAAGACACGAAAACACAGGAGCTGAATACTGCAAGAGTCGACCTATCAAGGAAGAAGCCCTTGAGAAAGCGTTTGTAAGGGCATTGAATGAACTTATAGGAGACAAGGAACGAATACTTGAAAAACTGCAAAGTGCGACCGTGAGCGAAATAACGGACTCCTGTGCGACAGCGATAAATGAAGTGAATGCCGAGATAGAAAAGCTACAAGAGCAGATGATGGAACTGCTGATGAAAAGGAACAACGGAGAGATTACCGATAAAGAATATGAACAGCAAAGTCAGCAGGTCGGAATGCAAATAGACCAACTGCTTATGAGAAAAGAAGAGATACTGTCCGAGCAAGGAAAAGTCCAACTCGCGTCGTACCGAATCGAAGAAGTGACCAAACTACTACAGACAGGAAAGATACTTGAAGAGTTTGATCGAGTGATGTTCAAAAGCCTTGTGCGGAAAATCACTGTGCTGTCCAACAAGGAAATCGAAATCGAGTTCGAGTGCGGAATAACGGTAAGAGAAACTTTATAAGCAAACGACCGACTGTGTTCATAAGAGTGTGGTCGGTCATTTTTTCGTTGATTAAGACAGAAGAAATCATACGCTCCTTATCGTGCAAAAATCCTTTTTGTGCAATCGTTAAAGGCTTGCGACTTTCCAAAGCGAGTGAAGAACAAATCCCCACGGCGATGAGCGAAGAAACAACAAAAAGGGTAAACTACCATAAAAACGGCAATTTACCCTTGTTTTACATAGAAAAAGACACACGCGTCGGAGTTTTATACGCTCCTTTTGCGTGTGTCTTGATGGTGGAGACAAGGGGATTCGAACCCCTGGCCTTTTGAATGCCATTCAAACGCGCTACCAACTGCGCCATGCCCCCATGGATTTTGATTGCTTGATTATATTACATCATTTTTGAAAGATATACAAGCATTTTTGATGATTTTGGTGGGGCGGGGCTGATTTTTCTACATAAACGTGCAAATTGTATGCTTAAAATATTTTAAGAATTGGGTTTTATGGTTGATTGTTTAGGAAAATGCTGTTAGAATAGAGACATAGCGTAGTTTTTGCGACGCTAAATAAAAGAAACGTGGTGAAATTATGAGTGGAAATTCCGCACCTGAGAAGGTCGGAGCAAAGCAAAAGATCAATGGCTTTGTTCACAAACTTTTCGGTTCTACCCCCGGTGACGGCGAATTGCAACCAAAAGAAGGTTTCAGCTATTCGCTTTGCGGTTTCGGACAGAACCTTATCTGCACTATCATCGGATCGTATTTGACAGTCTTTATGACGGACGCAATCGGCTTCAACGCATTAGCGGTTGCGATTCTTATGTTGGCCGCGCGCGTATACGACGCACTCAACGACCCGATCATGGGCTCTATCGTTGACAGAACGCGCACGAAGTGGGGCAAATGCCGCCCGTACATGAAGTGGATGGCGTTCCCGATTGCCGCGATGACGGCGATATGCTTCCTGCCGTGGTATCCAAACAACGACGGCGGTTTTGCGGCACTTTCCGTTATGTACATAATTTGGGGTATGGTTTACACGGTTGCGGACGTTCCGTATTGGGGACTTTCCACCGCAATGAGCAACGACACGTATCGCAGGGGCAACTTGCTCACGATTGCGCGTTTGTTCTGCACGGCGGGCGCAGGTCTTATCACCGTTTTCACCCCGATCATCACTCAAGCAGTCACCGCAACGGACAATGCAACCGTCACGGCAGTGCAAACTCTTATGAACACCATGAACGGCTCGGAAGTCGTTGCAGGCAACGCGGCGTTCTTTGAGATGTTCAGAGGCATTGAAAACGTTGGCGCGCTCATCCAAACTCAAACGGACAAGTATCAAGACGTGCTTGCTCTCTTCCAAGGCGCAAACATCGACATCAATCAAAGCGGTGCGGCTCTTCTCGAATTGAAGGCAACGGCAAGCGCAAGCATGATGGGCGATTTGAGATGGACATACTTCATCATCGCACTCGTTTGCTGCGCAGTGGCAGTTCCGCTTTTCTTCCTTGGCTTCAAGAACACCACCGAGAGAAACATCACAACGGAAAATCCGCCGTCTTTGGGACACAATCTCAAGCTTTTGTTCAAGAACAAACCGCTTATGCTCATCGTTTTGTCGGGTATCGGTGGCGCGGCGAGAATGTTGTTCACCTACACGGGCGGTCTCTACTTTGCAAAATATATCATGAACAGAGAAGCAATGTACGCTCTCTTCACTATGGCAATCGTCCCGGGCGGACTTATCGCGTCCTTGCTTGTGCCTTGGTGCACCAAGAAGTTTGGCAAAAAGAACACGTACATTTGGTCGCACGTGGTCGGCGGCGTGGCAATGCTCGTGGCGTTTATCGTTGGTATTGCGGCGGATAGAGGCAACTACACCAGCACCGCAACGACTGTCGTTCTTCTTATCGCGCTTGTCATCGCAGGCATTCCGTCCGGATTTGGCAACATCATCACCTACGCAATGATCGGCGACACCGTCGAATATCTCGAACTCAAGACCGGCGAAAGAGCGGAAGGCATCTGCTTTGCAATGCAAACGCTCATCAACAAAATCGGTATGGCAGTCGGCGCATTCGTGGGCGTGCTTGCATACTACATGGCAGGCGTCGAAGCGGGCAACGCAAGCGCAGTCACTCCGCAAGGCAAAGACACGATGTGGTTTATGCTTGTCGGCATCGCGGCAATCAGCTTCTTCTTGACGGTCATCCCGCTCTTCTTCTACAAGTTCAATGAAAAAGAGCAACAAGCGGCTGTTGCAGAGATTAAGAAGAGAAAGATCGCAAACGGAGAGCTCAGCCAAGACGAGATCGAGCTCGAAGAAGAAGACGGCGCACCGCTACCTTTGTTCCCCAACGAAGACAATCAAGCCGTCGCAGTCGACAACGAGAGCAAACACGGCGCAATCGAAGACGACAACAAAGCCCTTGACGTTGCAACAAAAGACGATCCCGAGCAATCGGACGAAAGCGATGAAAAAGACGAAAAATAACAAATAATATTTGTTGAAAACCGTGAAAGCGAGATGCAAAACGCATCTCGCTTTTTCTATGTCGGGCTATAAAATAAGAGATGTAAGGGAGCGGTCGGCATGGCTTTTTTGCGGCGCGGCGAACACGGTGAAGAATAAGTGAAAAGCATTTTGCATATAAAAATGTGTGATATTGCGTGATTTTGATTAAAGATAGGGGATATTGCAGGCAAAATGCGTGGATTATCTATACAAATGTGCCGTTTTTGATTGATTTTGTTAACTTGTTATTGAAATTGCGCAACACGTATGGTAAAATAAATATATGGATCTTAAAAATACAGCAAATTATTTTGTCGCATTCAGAAAACTTCTTCGCTCCTACACAGACTACCAAATGCGTGAATTGAAAGATTATGATTTGTCTCCGAACGAGATTGTCGTTCTTTCAAGCATAGGAAATGTGGAGCTGGCAAGCGAGATTGCAGAGAATGCGTGCGTATCAAAGGCGCTCGTTTCGCGCAGCGTAAAACAGCTCAAAGACAAGGGGCTTATTACGGCAACCATTTCCACGGTGGACAAGCGAGAGCAGATGCTCAAACTCACCAAAGAAGGGGAGCAGGTCGCAGAGCGCATCGCCGATGCAAATCACAAATTTTATACTGTGGCTTTCAAGCGATTTGAAGACAACGAAAAACGCGTTTTGCAAGCGTTGCTCGGGCTTATGCTTCAAAACCTCGAGAGCGAGGACGGGGGATGAAAACACTCATCGATCAAAAACAAAATGTTGCAAGACGTTCGGTTGAGAACATCAGATACGTTGCCGACAACTTCGGCGAACGTGACGCGGGGAGCGTTGGGGAGAAACGCACGACTGACTTTTACACTTCGAGACTTCAAGATGCGTGCGATTTGATACAATCCGAAAGTTTCGACGTCTATCCCGACGCGTATACGGGCTGGACGTACATCGTGGGTACGCTTTCTATACTTGCTTTGGTTTCTTATTTCTTTTCCGCGATGGTGTCACTGTTGCTGGTCTTGATTTCGCTCACGGTGTTTATCGTGCAATTCGTGCTGGGCAAAAGATTTCTCGATCCATTGTACAAAAAGGCGCAATCGCAAAACGTCACCGCACTCAAAAAGAGCGAAAATCAGCCAAAATGCAGGGTTTATTTCATCTCGTCCGTGGACGCGGCAAAAGAATGGACGCTCATAAGGCGATTGGGCGGCACTATGCTGACCATTCTCACGTGCGCGGTTTTTGCGGGGCTTGTGTACATCCTTGCAATCGACATCGCGCGCTGGGCAATCGTGGGCGAATTGGGCGCAAAGATAGCGACGGGTGATATGCTTGTTGCAGGCTACGTCGCAATTGCGTTTGCTCCGTGTTTTCTTGCGCTGTTCTTCTTTGTCAATCCGCGCAAAACCGTTGAAGGTGCAAACGAGAATCTCAGCGGCTGTGAAACCGCGCTTGCAATCCTTGAAGAGATGAAAGCGCAGGGCAAGACGCTCAAAGACGTGGAAGTGGGCGTGATATTGACGGGCAGCGAGCAAGCAGGGCTTCGCGGCGCAAAGCATTGGTGCGATATGCATGCAAATGAAAACAAGGATATTCCCACATATTTCGTGCATCTGGGGGTTCTCAAAGAGCCAAAGTGCATCTGCATCAACACTCACGAGCGTTGCGGCTTGACAAAAGCGGACAAAACGCTTGCCGACATGCTTGTAAGTTGCGCAAACGACGCAAACATCAAGTGCAAGAAGTCAAGGCTCGGTTTGTTTGGCACAACGGACGCGTCCGCAATGAGCGAGCGCGGCTTGAAGAGTGTGAGCATCACGGGCTTTGACGGCGCAAAATGCCCCGAATATTTGCACACGAGATACGACACTGCCGACAACACGAGCGAATTTTGCATAGCCAACGCGTTTGAGATGTGTTGCTTGCTTTTGGACAAGTTGGACTGTGGCGAGTGAGGCAATTTGCGGCGGCGATAAAGGCTTTAATCGATTTGCGGCTTGACAAAACCGCAATAGGTTGTAAAGAACGATACGGTGTGCAACAGCCGTAAAGAACGGCAAAAGGACGCAATATTCGGGGCATCGCAATATTCAAAAGAATATTGATTTGTTAGAACTTATAAATATATATAATATAAAAGAAAAGCGGCGCGCCGCTTTTTCTTTTTGTCGTGTTTTTATGAAATCTTTTGCGGTGTGAAAAATAATTCTTTTCATCGGCTTTTGCGTATGATACAATATATGTGTCGGCAAGATGCCGCGCACTCAACATAAAAGTAGGGCAGAAAAATGAAAGTTTTGAAAGGTGTATTGTTCACGTTGCTTGCGATTGTGCTGATTTTGGTGATCGCTTTTGTGGTGGTCATCAATCTCACGCCAAGACAACTCGGCGCGCAGAATGTGAAAATCGATGGCAAAACCATTGAAGAAATGGGCATTGCCGACACGAAAATCATCAATATTTACAAGAGTATAAAGTCGCTCTCCGCGGCAAAGGAAGACAAGATCGTCACCAACAAGTTTGACGAAACCGCCGAAAAGGACAAGTCGCAAGACAATTTTTCGGGCAGTTCGCTTGAAAACAAGGACGATTATTCATCCATAATCACCGATCCCGTTATTTACGACACGAAAAAGATCGTGGAATACGACGACGTGACAATCGCCTACATCTTCAACAACGTGGTGCAAAACGCATCCGAAAGCAGTTCCGAGGCGATCAAGGCTCTCAGAAATGCGAAGATTCAAATCAAGGAACTCACCATTTCTCTTGACGGAGAGAAGGGCAGGATGCGCATAGTGTCGCTTGTGGAGCTTGGTGAATACAAGGCGGAGATAGAAAACGCACTCGGCGCGGCAAAGGGACTTTTCAAAGTGCCGGACAAGGTGTTTATCGTCAGCGAGATTTCCTTCACGGTGGACGGGACAAACGGCAAAATGGTGACAACGGGCGAGAGCGTGTACATCAACGACGGCAAGGACGATCCCGTCACCAAGGCGATTCTCGGCGTTGTAATGAGCAAGGTTGAAGGCATAAACAGCGTTGACGATCTCAACGACAAGGTGGGTGAAGCGGTGAGCGAAGTCATCTTCAATCTCGGCGGAATCGGCAGCGTTGCGATGGACGAGAACATATACGTTTACGGAATGAGCGGAGTGAAAGACCATAAACTCATTCTCGTAACGCACGTAAAATGAGAAAAGCAACAGGGATGTATCTCGACCGGTGAGATATTTCAAAAGGGGATAATTATGAAAATAGTATTTATCGGCGCAGGGATGGCTTCGCTCGTTGCAAGCGAAAGACTTGCAAGAGCGGGCTTTGACGTATCGGTTTACGAAAAGCAGACCTACGACACACTCTCGTACGACTGGCACGATGACGTAAATCGCGACGCTTTCGATATGTTCTCTCTTCCGCTTCCGAAAGAAGGTACGTATTTTACGAAACGCAACTGGACGTTCGTTCCGCCGGCTGAGCGTATAGAAGTCAATCTCAATTTGCCAAAAGAGCAACTTGACTGGTCAACGGAAAGAAGATTGCTTGCACAGCAATACGTTGACAGAGCAAAGGACGTCGTCGATTTTCACTTCGATGCAAAGGTTGACGCGCTTATCGTCGAAAGCGGCAAGGTGAAAGGAATCGTCGTCGGCGGAGAAAAAATATATGCCGACTTGGTGGTTGACAATTCGGGCGCACTGTCTCCGTTCAGAGCAATGCTTCCCGACGCCGCACATATCACGAAAACGCCGAATGAGAACGAAATATTCGTTGCCTATCGCGCGTTCTACAAAAAAGCGGAAGGCGTTGAAGATCCCAAAAACACCAACAGGGCGTATCTCAAACATCTCGGAGAAGAAGGCATAAGTTGGAGCATAATCGACCCGGCAGGCACGGTCAACGTGCTTATAGGAAGAGCAGGCAAATTGCCAAAAGAGACGTTTGATAATGCATTATCTGCACTTAAACGCTCGAATCCGATAATCGGTGACGAAATCGTGCGTGGCGGAATCAACTGCGTTATCCCCATAAGATACCCGCTCACGAGAATGGTTGCGGACGGATACGTCGCAATCGGTGACGCGGCGTTTATGACGATTCCGATGATTGGAAGCGGAATCGAAAACTCTATGAAAGCGGCGTGTATTCTTGCCGATACGATTATAGAAAGCCACTCGGTGGACAAGAAAGACCTTTGGAAATATCAGGTGAAATACTATCGTTTGCGCGGTGCGGACCACGTGGGAGTGGACGTGCTCAAACGCTGGCTTCTCGGTGCAAAACCGTCGGACCTTGATTGGTTGTTTGAAAAGGGAGTCGTTGACGACGGCAATATGGCGGCAGGCGCAACGGGCAGACTTATCGTGCTTTCGCCCAAAGATTTGGTGCAGAAAGTCGTGCGAGGATATACGAGACTTCCGCTTCTTCTCAAAATGAACTCCATGCTGATGCGCTCCAAAAAAGCCGCAAAAATCGCAAAGCGCATCCCGGAAGAGTATGACGAAAACAAGATTGCGAAGTGGGAAACGAAAATCGAAAAACTCGTTTATCACAAATGAATTGACAAAGCGTATCCGCAATCGTCACCTAATTGTAAGACGACGACGGATTTGCGCATAATATTATCGGTGGACATTTCAAAAGCCCTTTGCTCGCAAAGGACTTTTGCTTTTGAAAGAGTTATTGCAATATTAAGACTATGGTGCTATAATATTTGCGAAAAAATGGCGAAAGCCGTACAACGAGATTATAGGACACGGTCAGACCGTGCAAGTGGTGAGAAAATGAAAGAACACATCGAAAAATTGCAAAAATACGTTGTAGAGCAGGGCATTGACGCATACGTCGTGTTCACAAACGACGATCACGGCAGCGAATACGTTGTGGATCACTTCAAAGCTCGCGCTTTTTTGAGCGGATTTACGGGCAGCGCAGGCACGCTTGTCGTCACCAAAGACGGCTCGTATTTGTGGACGGACGGCAGATATTTCCTTCAAGCGTCCACGCAGCTCAAGCTCACGGACACAAAACTTATGAAAATGGGCGAGCCCGATTGCCCCGAGATTGCAAAATTCATCGCCGATTTGGCGGACGCGCCCACGGTTGCGTTTGATTTCAAGACCGCTACGGTTGAATTTGTCGAGTATTTGAAAAACGTATGCCCGAGTGTAAAACTTGTTGACGACGGTGCGATTATAGACGCCGTTTGGACGGACAGACCGTCAATCGAATGTACAACCGCATATTATCTTGACGACAAGGTTTCGGGCGAAAGCGTGGCAAGCAAACTTGCCAATTTGCGCGACGACACAAAGCATCAAGGTTGCAACGTGGCTCTTGTTTCGTCCCTTGACGATTTTGCGTGGCTCTTCAACTTGCGCGGCAACGACATCGAATACAACCCCGTCAACTATGCCTACGCAATCGTATCGCAAACGGAAACGGCGGTGTTTATCGACACTAGAAAAATCGATGACAAAATCGCAAAAGTATTCAAACAAAACAACGTGAAAACCTTTGAATACGATCAAGTGTACGAATATGCAAAGTCAATAAAAGATGTTGTGCTCGTTGACAAGGACAAGACAAACTATGCGTTGTTCTCCTGCATCGAGAGCGCAAAAGAGACCGCACTTTTCCCCACAACGTCACGCAAAGCGTGCAAAAACCCCGTGGAAATCCGCAATATCCGCAAAGCGCATGTGGAAGACGGTGTGGCTATGGTCAAATTTATGCGCTATCTCAAAGAGAACGTGGGCAAGGTGCAAATGAGCGAAATCTCGCTTGCCGACACATTGGAGGCGTTTCGCAGAGAAAGCAAAAACTTTGTGGAATTGAGCTTTGATACCATTTGCGGATATGCGTTAAACGGCGCAATCGTGCACTATTCCGCAACACCCGAAACCAACAAACAAGTGGGCAAAAAAGGCTTGTTGCTTGTGGACAGCGGCGCACAATATCGCTATGGCACGACAGATATCACAAGAACGTTCGGGCTGGGCAAACTCACCAAGGAAGAGAAGAGAGCGTTCACTCTCGTTCTCAAATCGCACATCGCGCTTGCTTGCGCGGTGTTCCCTTCGGGCACTCCCGGCGCAAGACTTGACGCTATTGCACGCGAGCCTATGTACGAATACGGCATGGACTTCAAACACGGCACGGGACACGGCGTAGGCTATCTTCTCAACGTTCACGAAGGTCCGCAAAACATCTCTCCGCGCGCAACCACATGGAAATACGCGCTCTATCCGGGCATGATCACGTCCAACGAGCCGGGCTATTACAAGGAAGGCGCGTTTGGCATCCGCCACGAAAATCTCGTGCTGACCGTTGAAAAAGAAAAGACGGAATACGGCACTTTCTGCGCTTTCGAGACAATCACGCTTGTGCCTTTCGACCTTGATTGCATAGACGCAAAACTGCTCTCGGACAGCGAAAAAGAGTGGCTCAACAACTATCACAAGAAAGTGCGCGCAAAGCTCTCAAAGCACCTGACGGGCAAAGACTTGCGCTTCCTTGAAAAAGCAACGAGAGAGATTTGACAAGCTCAAATTGCGCAAAATCAAAGCATTGATTTTTGCCGAATTTGTCACAAAACCATATTTAATCAAACGAAAAGTAGGGCATAAGCCCTGCTTTTTGACTATTTGTTCGACTTGCAGATTTTTCAAAAGCCGTTGACTATACGCATTTTGTACTGTTACTCACATGTGCACGCACGCGTATGGGCGCGTGCCTAAATATACTCACGCACAAACGCATGCGCGTTGCAGGCGTGGCAAAGTTTTATGCTCATACAACGCAACGATCTACGCTCATATAAGCAATACAACAATCTCCGCTCATATAAGCAATATGATGTCGGCAACAAAATACGGCAGTGCATATATGCAAGCAAATTTATATCCGGCTCTATAAGCAATGAAAAACGCACGGCAATTGCACGTATCGGCAAAATGATAATTTCCATTGACAATTTGAAACGGTATTCAAACCGAGCGATTTTCAGTTGTGTTGCGTTTGGGAGTTAGGCAACAAGTGCGGAAGATTTTGAGAGCGAATTGTCGGGCAAAACGTATGACAATTTGATGTTTCACACGCATAATCCACGCTGCGTGTTTTGTGAAAAAAATTTTTTATGAAAATGTCAAATTGTGTCGTTTTTCGTTTGACATCGTCCTTCCGATTTGGATATAATGCCCATATCATTTAGAAGCAACCAAAACAGCAACGCACAACCGACGGGGGAAAAATACCGTATACTCCACAAAATATTGTGGTAAAGGAGCGCGCTATGAAGATTTTGGAGGAGCGTATCTTGAGAGATGGCAAGGTTAGACCCGGAAACATTCTCAAGGTGGGCGGATTTCTTAATCATCTTATTGACCATCAATTGTTGGACGAGATCGGGAAGGAAATTTCTGCGCTCTTTTGCGGGGAAAATATCACTAAAATTCTAACCATAGAAGCATCGGGCATAGCCATAGCTTGTGCAGCCGCACAGCATGTGAATGCGCCGGTGCTTTTTGCTAAGAAAAGTAAGACGATAAATATCTCCAACGACTGTTATCACGCAGAAGTTTATTCCTACACTCATCAAGTTTCAAAGACCATCATGGTTGAAAAGGACTTCATCTCAAAAGACGACAGAGTCCTTATCGTTGACGACTTTCTTGCCAACGGCGCGGCGATTGCCGGGCTTATGAGCATTGTCGAGCAAGCGGGCGCAACGCTCGTGGGATGCGCGGTGGCGATCGAAAAGGGATTCCAAGGCGGCGGCGACGAGCTTCGTCAAAAGGGAGTCAAGGTTGAAAGCCTTGCGATCATCGACTCTATGGACGACGGCAAGATCGTGTTCAGACAACAATGACGTTCCCGTCGCAAGACGTGAATATATCAAAAAAACAAAAATAATATGCCCAACGGCAAAATAAGGAGAAACGCATGAAAAAGAAAGTATTGGCACTTGTGCTTTGCTTGGCTCTCGTAACCGCATTGGTTATCGGATTGGTTGCTTGCAACAATGATGCAGACGCAAAAGAGCTCGAATTGCCCGCATTCGAAGGAATCGCTAATCCGGACTATTCAAAAGTCGAAATCAAAAAGGATTTCAAGATTGGTATCATCTGCTTGCACGATGACTCTTCCACTTATGACAAGAACTTCATCGACGCTGCAAAAAAAGCTGTTGATGAGCTTGGTCTCAGCACCAAAACGAACCTTATCTTCAAAACCAACATCAAAGAAAATGCAGAATGCACGACCGCAGCACAAGAACTCGTTGAAGCAGGTTGCGACGTTATCTTTGCAGACTCCTTTGGCCATGAGCAATTCTTGAAAGAAGTTGCAAAAGACAATCCGAATATCCAATTCTGCCACGCAACAGGCGTCAGCGCAGAAGAAAGCAAACTTGCAAACTTCCACAACGCATTTGCATCCATCTATGAAGGCAGATACCTTGCAGGCGTTGCAGCAGGTCTCAAACTCAACGAAATGATTGCAAACGGCACCATCACCGCAGAACAAGCAAAAATGGGTTATGTCGGTGCATTCACTTATGCAGAAGTTATCTCCGGTTACACTGCATTCTATCTCGGTGCAAAATCCGTTTGCCCCACTGTGACGATGGATGTCAAGTTCACGGGTTCTTGGTATGATCTTACTGCAGAAAAAGAAACCGCAGAAGCACTCATCCAAGGCGGTTGCAAAGTCATCAGCCAACACGCAGACTCCATGGGCGCACCGTCCGCATGCGAAAGAGCAGGCGTCCCCAACGTGTCCTACAACGGCAGCACCTTTGAGGCTTGCCCCGAAACCTTCATCGTTTCTTCCAGAATCGATTGGGCACCTTACTTCAAATACATCATCACTCAAACCGCACAAGGCAAAGAAATTGACACCAACTGGACCGGCACTTTGACAACCGGCAGCGTCGTGCTCACCAACGTCGGCAGCAAAGCGGCAGCAGAAGGCACCGTTGATAAAATCGTCGAAGTGAGAACGAAACTTGCAAAGGGCGAAATCAACGTTTTCGACACCAAAAACTTCACCGTTAACGGTGAAAAAGTCTCCACCAAGGTTATCGAAGGACACGAAGTTATCGTCAACGGAATCTTCAAAGAATCCGATTTCCGTTCTGCTCCGTACTTCGATCTCAGAATTGACGGAATCAAACTTCTTAACGAAAAACTTGGCTAATTCTTAAAAAAACAAGGCATAGCGGAGCGAAAACTCCGCTATGCCGATTTTTTTGCAAAAGCGCGCAAAGCGCATATTTTTATTTATGGAGATCGGCATGGAATATACTTGTGCTGTAGAAATGAAGGGGATTACAAAACGCTTCGGTGACGTTGTTGCAAACAGCAATGTCAATCTTGACTTGCGCAAAGGCGAAATCTTGTCCTTGCTTGGCGAGAACGGAAGCGGCAAAACAACCCTTATGAATATGCTTGCAGGCATATATTTCCCCGACGAAGGTCAAATCTTCGTCAACGGAAATGAAGTGGTCATTCGTTCACCGAAAGACGCTTTTGAAAACCATATCGGCATGGTGCATCAGCATTTCAAGCTCGTGGACGTGTTCTCGGCGGCGGACAACATCATTCTCGGCGAAAAAGAAGAGAAGTTGCCATATAAGGAAGAAAAACAACGTCTCATCGAAAACGCGCTTGAAAACAACGCAGAGTGCGACGAGTATGACAAGCAAGAACATAACGGCGTTCTTTCCTATCTCACCGCGCCCAAAAGAATAACGGATAAAGAACTCAAAAGGCAAATCTCGCTCTTGCCTTGGACAAGATTTGCAAGAAGTGCGCAATTCAACTGGCTCAGAAAGGATCGCGCAAAAGAATTGCAAAAGATTGCCGACAAATACGGGTTCGATATCGACTTAAACAAGAAAATATACGACATGTCTGTCAGTGAAAAGCAGACTGTCGAAATCATAAAAGTATTGTACAGGAAGGCGGATATTCTCATTCTTGACGAGCCGACCGCCGTTCTCACTCCGCAAGAGATCACAAAACTGTTTTCCGTCATGCGCAAGATGAGAGAAGACGGCAAGTCAATCATCATCATCACGCACAAGCTCAACGAAGTTATGGAAATCAGCGACAGAGTGGCGGTGCTTCGCAAAGGCGAGCATATCGCAACCGTCGAAACCAACGACACCAACGAAAAACAACTCACCGAAATGATGGTGGGCAAGAAGGTGGATCTCAACATCGAAAGAGCAACTCCGCACGACGTGGAAGACAGATTGGTTGTCGAGCATCTCTCTGCTGTCAACCACGAAGGCGTCAAAGTGCTTGACGACGTGTCGTTTGCGGCTCGCTCGGGCGAGATTCTCGGCATCGCAGGCATCGCAGGAAGCGGTCAAAAAGAATTGCTCGAAGCAATCGCCGGACTTCAAAAACTCAACAGCGGCGACATCATTTATTTCGATCCGTCAAAAAACAACGAAAAAGTGGACTTACGCTCCAAGACTCCCGTTCAAATCAGAGAGCTTGGCGTTAGACTCTCGTTCGTTCCCGAAGACAGACTTGGCATGGGACTTGTCGGCAACATGGACATCACCGACAACATTATGCTCCGTTCGTACAGAAAGGGCATCCCGTTCTTCCTTGACAGAAAGAATCCAAAAAAACTTGCAGAACAAATCGTTGACGAGCTTCAAGTCGCAACGCCCAACACGCAAACTCCCGTCAGACGTTTGTCGGGCGGCAATGTGCAAAAAATCCTTGTCGGACGTGAAATTGCGGCAGCCCCTACGGTGTTTATGGCGGCATATCCCGTTCGCGGACTCGACATCAACTCGTCTTACACCATATACCATCTTCTCAACGAGCAAAAAGAGAAGGGCGTGGCAGTCATTTTTGTCGGTGAAGACCTTGACGTGCTTATCGACCTTTGCGACAGAATCATGGTCATTTGCGGCGGCAAAATCACCGGCGTCATCGATGGCAGACGCGCAATAAAAGAGCAAATCGGCTCGCTTATGCTCGGCAGAGAAATCGCCGAAAACGATGAAAACAACAAGGAGACAGCGCAAAATGAAGCAGAATAGAGAGCCTTTGGTTCACCTTGTAAAAAGAGACAACATTGCGCCGTGGAAACCGTGGGTTATCAGAGCGGCAACCATTGTCGGCGGCTTGATTTTCGTTTGCTTGCTTTGCTTTGCGGAGTTGAAAATATCTCCTTTCAAAGTGCTCAAGTATATGTTTGTCGGCTCGTTCGGCTCAGAGTATAACGTGCTTGTTTTGTTCAGACAAATGTCATTTTTGCTCATCATCGCGCTTGCGATAACACCTGCCTTTAAGATGCGATTTTGGAACATCGGCGCAGAAGGTCAAGTGCTTATCGGCGCGTTCGGTGCATGCGCGTGTATGTTCTATTGCGGCGGCAAAATGTCGGATGCGGGGCTTATCGTGCTTATGTTCTTCGTGTCCATTGCGGCAGGCATCGTTTGGGCGGTTATTCCTGCTCTGTTCAAAGCCAAGTGGAACACAAACGAGACGCTTTTCACGCTTATGATGAACTATATCGCAATGCAAATCGTGTTGTATTTCATCAAAGTTTGGGTGCCGGGCGGCACGGGTTCGCTCGATCCCATCAAATACGGCAACCTTCCGCCAATCGCAGGCGGCGACTACTATTTCACAATCATTTTCGCCGCAATCATAACTGTTGCAATGTTCTGCTATTTGCGTTTCAGCAAGCACGGATACGAGATTACGGTTGTGGGCGAGAGCGTGAACACCGCAAAATATATCGGCATCAACGTCAAAAAGGTCATCATCAGAACGCTCATTCTTTCGGGCGCGATTTGCGGCATTGCAGGTTTCTTGATTGTTGCGGGCGTTGACCACATGATCAGCAAAAGCACCGTCGGCGGACAAGGTTTCACGGCGGTTTTGGTCAGTTGGCTTGCGCAGTTCAACCCGATTGGAATGATTTTCACGTCTTTCCTTGTCGCATTTCTCACTCGCGGAACGCAGGAAGTCATGACAAGCGCGGGCATAACCAACAACTTCTTTGCGCAAGTGGTCACGGGCATCATGTTTATCATCATCTTGGCGAGCGAGTTTTTGATCAGATACAAAGTCGTGTTCAAGAAGAAAAACAAAGACGCAACTTCATCGACAGATGCTCCAAAAGATGAGTGCGTAGAGCAAATAGAAACCGAAATATTGACGGAACCCGTCGATATAGAACAAGTTGCCGACCAAACGCAACTGGCGGACAACTCCGCAGAAAATCCCGAGACGGCTTTAGACAAGGGGGTAAACTGATATGTTTGTAAAATTCTTGACAAGCGCAATCGCGTTGAGCTCCGTGTTCCTTTACGGCTCAACGGGTGAAATCATCGTCGAAAAAGGCGGACACCTCAACCTCGGTATCCCCGGCATCATGAGCGTCAGCGCGGCAGTCAGCGCGCTTGTTGAATACGCGCTCATAAAAGGCATGGGTACAAGCGCACCGGCTTTGCTTGTGATTATACCAATCATCGTAGCATTTCTCGTGGGCGGACTTATGGGTTTGCTATACAGCTTTCTCACCGTCACGCTCAGATGCAATCAAAACGTCGTCGGTCTTGCAATGACCACTCTCGGCGTAGGACTTGCGGGCTACTACATGACAGGCGCAGGCTCAAAGATCATGATCGTCGCAAGAGCAAGCAAATATTTCGCCACGCTTTTCGATGTGTCGGGTGGCGGCGCATTTGCCAAAATATTCTTCTCGCACGGCATCATGGTGTATCTTGCAATCATCATCGCCGTCATCGCGCAAATCGTGCTCAGCAAGACAAGAACAGGTCTCAATCTCCGTGCCGTCGGTGAAAACCCCGCAACCGCGGATGCTGCAGGCATCAACGTTTCAAAATATAAATATGTCTCAACCGTTATCGGTTGCGGTATATCCGGTTTGGGCGGTCTCACTTGCGTTATGGACTATATGGGCGGCAACTGGGAATACGTTCTCGAAGGCTTTGGCTGGCTCTCCATTGCACTTGTCATTTTCACGCTTTGGAAACCCGCATTGTCAATTCTCGGCTCAATCATTTTCGCCGGTTTGTACATCGCATCCTTCTACGTTGAAGGCATCTCGTTTGCGCAAATCGAACTCATCAAACTCTTGCCTTACGTTGTCACCGTTCTTGTGCTTATCATCACCAGCATGATCAACAAGCGTGAAACGCAAGCACCGGCGGCGCTGGGGCAGTCGTATTATCGCGAAGACAGATAAAAACGCGCTATTGAGCGAACAACTTCGGCAGAGCCATGCTCCCGTCAACTCATGTACTAAATGTACATTAGGGTTGCCGTTAGCGTGGCTCTTTCTTGTTCTTCATCTCAATATCGCGTTTTTATAGTTTTGATTTGTTAGATTTTTATCTCACTAACCGCGCCGAAAATCTTTGACAGTTCTATCACGGGCAAAAACTCCAGCCGCAATTTCGCAAGATTGTCGGCTTGGTGATTGTAGGGTGGGACACCCACACCCGATTTAGAATAATCGACAATTATCAAATTATCCGTGTCATTCTGAGCGTAGTCGAAGAATCTAGCGTAGCGAAAATGCGCCTGACGGCTAGATGTTTCGACAGGCTACTCGCAACTGCTATGCTTGCGCATAGAACCTGCGGTTTCGCCTTTTTCAAAGGCGTTGCTACGTGAATACATACGCTACGCAACCCTTGCAAGCAAGTTGCTCCGCTTTGCATTGACAACATGGTGGTAAGTGTGGGACACCCACACCTGATTGAAAATATTCTGTAGGGTGGTATAAATTATCCTTGTCATTCAGAGCGTAAGCGAAGAATCTCGTGGAAACGAAACGACAAACTTTTTCTGCGCTCGTGTCACAATTATTCATTATTAATTAACAAAAAAAAGCACCGAAGTGCGTTTTGGTCATCACCAGTCTTCTCGGTGATTGATTTTGACATCGTCATAATACTCAAAATACTTTTGCTTGTATCTTTGAGTTTCGTTGCGGTGACGTTTCAGTTCTTCACGAGCGTGTTTTTGCGCTTCGGTGAGTTCGGATTCGTCTTTTTCCGCTTTTTCATTGAGCGGTGTAAGTCTTGCTTTTTCGTAGTCCATTATTATGCCGTTATATTCGCGTTTCGACTGATTTTTCTTGCAAAACGCCTTATTGTTCGTTTGCCTTGAAAAACGCTTTATTGTTGTTTTGTC
This sequence comes from uncultured Eubacteriales bacterium, assembly GCA_900548005.1. Taxonomy (GTDB): domain Bacteria; phylum Bacillota; class Clostridia; order Christensenellales; family CAG-917; genus CAG-475. The sequence goes on from URIZ01000001.1 coordinate 120,835, forward strand.
GTGACAACGCGCTGTCGCTTATCGAAAAGGGATAATGCGATGCGAGATTGTCAGAATACGATATGTTCCACGTCGTCGCGCGACGAGCGTCTGTATATAACAACTTTGTTCCCGATTGCCGTGACAGGTTCTGCACCGGTGAGTGCGCAAATTGCGTTCAAAACGGTTTTTGCGTCCGTTTCTGCGTTGCGAAGCACGGATATTTTGATAAGTTCGTGCAAATCGAGAGCGGTGGAGATGTCGATAATCTGATTGTCACCGATGCCGTTTTTGCCGATTTGGAATATGGGGGTTATGTTTTGCGCCATACTGCGAAGATGCGCGCGTTGTGTTGATGTAAGCATATATTTCTCCTTGTGTGTATACGATGATAGCATTTTTGCGTGCGGAATGCAACCGCTATGCCATTTTTCTGTCCATATCTATGACGAAATAGTATTTTGTTTCGTCGTTTTCAAACTCTTTTTCGCAAGCGGAATGAATGTCGTTGAGCGTGATTTTGCTGTCGTATGGCACAACGACGTCGAAGACGAGATTGACGTGCGTATCGCCGTTGACCATTCTGAAATCGTGGATGCTGAGATCGGGCTCGAGCTTTGCGATGACGTTGCCAACGCGCTCTTTCAGGGCGGCGAGTTGCTTGTTTTTGGTGTCTATGGGGTCCATGTGGATGTTGAGCCTGACGTGCATCTCGTCCCACATATCGTGCTCGATGTTGTCGATGATGTCGTGGCTTTTTACGATATCGACGTCTGCGGGCACTTCCACGTGCGCCACCACAAAACAATGGCTTGCGCCGTAGCTGTGCACGACAAGATCGTGCACGCCGATCACTCCGTTGTATGAGAGAATCTTTGCCGTGATCTTGTCCACGAGTTCCTTGGGCGGTTTTTCGCCGAGCAGGGGAGATATCGCGTCTTTGAGCAAAAGTATGCTTGACACGATGATAAACAGCGACACCGCTATACCCATGATGCCGTCAACGCTGACTTTGGGGCTTATTCTGTCGCCGCACACGTCAATGATTATGGTGGAGATAAGCACGGCGAGCGTCGTGAGCGAGTCGTTGCGGCTGTCTTGTGCGCTGGCTTTGAGCGCATTGGACGAGATCGCTTTTGAAAAGTCCTTGTACACGAGCATTTGCACGAGTTTCATCACAATGCTGATTGAAAGCACGACATAGGTGAAGACGCTCACGTCAACTGGCGTGGGAGCGACAACCTTTTCTATGGACGATTTCATCAGCGTGATGCCCAAAAACAGCACCATCATAGACACGAGAAGTCCCGTGACGTATTCGTACCTTGCGTGTCCGAACGGGTGGTCTTTGTCGGGCGGAATGCTTGAAAGCTTGAATCCGACAAGTGTCACAATGCTGCTGCCCGCGTCCGACAAGTTGTTGATTGCGTCCGCGATGATGGTTATGCTGCCGCCGATGATACCGGCAACGATTTTTATCACGAACAAAATCGCGTTGCTGACAATGCCGATGATGCCGGCACATATACCGTAGCGATTGCGCACCTTTGGATCGGACACGTTCTCGTAGTCCTTTATAAACGCTTTGCGAAACAGTTTCATAGCTTTCTCTCTCAAAATTGTTTATAAATAAGATACTATTATATATACTTTAAGTCAACAAAAATCGTGCAAGAAAAAAGGACGGCAAGCCGTCCTTTTGTGTGGAGTGTGTGGTTATTTAATTTTGCGGGGGCGGAGTTTCAGAGCTTCTACTGAGAAGTAGAGTGCAACGCAAACGCCCACTGCAAGCACGATTGCAAGGATGACAAACCAAAGGTTTGAATCCACGTGCGCGCCCGATTTGGCTCTTTGCCACATATTGACCACAACGTCGTTGCGATCGCCGAAGTCGCGCATGACGCCGAGAGTGTCGTCAATGACGGGGTAGCGACCTTCGTTGTCGAAGTATTCGTCCACGTCATACTCGTTGTCCTTGATGTATTCCACAACGTCGGCGTTCGCTCTGAGCACTTCTTTTGCGGCGGCAGACGTATAGCCGATTGCCATGGAGTTGCGTATCGAGCTCGTTGGATTTGCCATGTAGTCGATAAACATCATTGCGGCGAGCTTGTTGTTGACGCTTGTGGGGATGCACCAGCCGTCATACCAGATATTGCTTGCTTTTTTGGGCACGTAATAGCCGAGTTGGTAAGTGTCGGTCTCCTCGTCATAGTCGCCTTCTTCGATCGCCCAAAGCGCGTCGCCGCTCCAAGCAAAGTCGGCATACACGATCTCGTTGATCATATCGTCCTTGCCGAAGTCCACTTCATAGCCCGAGATATGTTCGCGCTGATCGGTGAGTACTTTTTCTGCGGCGTTGACCATTTCGTCATCGGTGCAGTTGATGAGTTGTTGCACGGTGTAGTCTTTGTATTTTTCGGGCAACTTGCCGTACTCGTACATATAGAAGATAGCCGCCGCATAGGTGTCGCGCACGCTGTCTTTCATGAGAGTTTTGTTTTCGAGACGTTCGTTTTTCTGCTCGTTCCAAAGCACGCCCCAGCCGTATTGTTCGAGTTCTTCAATGCTGACGACTTTCGTGTTGTAGAGAATGCCGAGCGTTCCGTACATATACGGCACCATATATTCGGTCATGTCGTGCACCTTGCCGTCCTTGGTCTTGATTGCGCCGAACATGGACTTGATCGTGTCCATAACGCTCGGTTCGATGCTGCCCCAATTGGTGTTCGTAATCGCATTATACGGGGTTAAACTGCTCATATTGTCAAGTGAAATGCCGTATTTGTCAAGTTGGGGTTGCAATTCTTCTTTCAAAGTCTTGTGGTTGAGAAGGCAACCTGCGGTGAGCAATTTTTCGATTGCGTATTCGCTCGGGCAAATCAAATCGACGTTGGCGTCGCCTTTTAGCACCTTGGTCATCATCGTTTCGTTGGTGTCGAAAGTTGTGTAGGTGATAGACAGCGTGCGCCCCGTCATCGCTTTGTAGTAGTCGGCAAATTCGTCAAGAAGGCGTTTGCCGCTTTCTTCGTCTTTTGATGTGTCGATATAGTCTTCCCAGTTGTAGATCACAAGTTTGTCGCCACCCGATTGCGTCACGCCGCCTTGCGAGTTGCACGCAGACAGGACGGGGAGCAAAACGCAGATTGCAACCAAAGATAAAACTATGAGATATGCAAATCTTTTCATGCGTTTTTCTCCTTTGCTTTTTTCTTTTCGCGGGAAATCTTGACGAGATTGATTGAGAGCACGGCGGCAAGAACAACGACGAAGATGATTGAGAAGATAGCATACCAGAACGGTTCGAGACCTTGCACTCTCGCGTCGGAGTAGATGAAAGTGGACAGCGTGTTGATGCCCGTTGCCGCGCCCTTGTTGATTTGGGTGATGATAAAGTCGTCCATAGACATGATAAACGCCATCACAAAGCCGCTGACGATGCCCGGGGTGATGATGGGGATCATAACCTTTGTCAAAGCCTTGAAGGGATTTGCGCCAAGGTCGAGAGCCGCCTCGTAGATGTTGGGATCCATGGATTCGAGCTTTGGCAAGACGCTGAGCACGACGTAGGGGGTGCAGAAAGCGATGTGCGCGATGATAAGGCGCAGGTAGCCTTCGGGGAAGGAGAACGTCACAAAGAACACCATCATGGAAACCGCCATGACGATCTCGCTGTTGATAATCGGAAACTGATTGACGTTTTCAACCACGCGTCTTGCACGCTTGCCGAGGTGGAAGATGCCGATTGACGCAAAAGTGCCCATGATTGTCGCAATAACGCTTGATATGCTTGCGATGATGAGCGTGTTGGCAATCGCGCTCCAAAGTTCGGGCGATTTGTCCGACTTGAATATGGAGATATATGCCTCAAAGCTGAAACCGTTTTCAAAGTTGAAGTTGGAGCTGTTTGAGAACGAATAGATGATGAGCAGAATTATCGGCGCATACAAGATGGCAAGGACGATGAGCAGATAAAACTTTTCAAAAAAGCTCTTGATTTTTTCTTTTACCATAGCGATCTCCTTACCGCATTGTTGTTGCGATTGAATTTGTTCATCACAAAGTTGGACAAAAGCACGAATACGAGCATGACCAAACTCATGATTGATCCGACGCCATACATGCCTTGCTCGAAGCTGAGCTGTATGGAATCGCCGAAAAGGAATATCTTGCCGTTTGAGAGCAGTTGTGATATTGCATAGGTTGAGATTGTGGGGATAAACACCATTGTGATGCCGCTCAGTATTCCGCTCACGGACAAGGGGAGCGTCGTCTTCAAAAACACGGTGGTTTTGTCTGCTCCAAGATCCTGCGCTGCCTCGGCATAACTCTTGTCGATGCCAGACAGCGTCGTGTGCAAGGGCAGTATCATAAAGGGCAGATAGTTGTACACCATGCCGAAAATCACCGTGCCCATGCCAAGCTCTATGCCAAGAGCGATGAAGATCGCTTTGGTTGCGAGCGTGCGGATAAGGAAGTTTACGCCCATAGGAATGATGTAGAGAAGCACAAGAATTCTGCCGCTGGACATCTTGGACAAGAAGTATGCCACCGGATATCCGATGAGAAGGCAAAACGCGGTGGTGATAAGCCCCACAAGCAGCGAGTTGCCAAGCACGACAAGGCTTGACTTTGACGTGAAGAACGTCTTGAAGTTGTCAAGCGTCAGGTTGTTTCCGTTGTCGAGAAACGCGTTCACGAGAATGAGAACGAGCGGTATCACGACAAAGAGCAGAAGAAAAATGATGTACGGAATGGAAAACACCTTTTTCGTCAGCCTCAGTTTTTTGACAGCAACTTTTTTCATTCCGCTTTGTTCTCCTTGGCATCGTCAACGTCTTCGAGCACAAATTCGTCTTGCTCGTGGGATTCGATGATTTCTTCCACGGCGTCGAATTTTTCGGGTTCTTCAAGACGCGCTTTTTCGACGGCCTCTTGTTCTTCTTTGGTGAGAGTCTCGTCTTTTACGACTTTTTGCACGGGTTCTTCTTCCACGTCGCGCTTTTCGATGAGAATCTTTTCGGGCGCGATCTTGATGCCTACGCGGTCGCCTTTGAGCCAATCGTCGTCGGTGTCGGCAAAGAAGTTGTAGTGATCGTCGGTGGAAAGGATGGCTTGATAATAGCTGCCTTTGTAGATGGACGAAAGCACGTTTGCGCCGATGACGCCGTCTTCTTCGTCGTCGGTGATTTCAACGTCGTCAAAGTCAACAAGCACTTTGACGGGCGTGCCGACGGGAAGATCGGTCTTGCACTCGAAGTCCGCTCCGCAGATCTCCACGAGATTTTCGCCCGTGATGAAGGTGTCGATCTCGTTGATGATGCGAGTCTTGTGCATGATGTGAAGGTCAAACGGCTTGATGTAGATGCCCACGGTTTCGCCCACGTCATAGGTGTCGGTGTCGTGCGCAACGATTTCGTTGCCGTTTGCCATAAGCGTGATTTGATAGTGGTCGCCCTTGAACACGGACGAGAGCACTTCTGCGGTGAGAATGGTGCGCTTGTCGTCCACTTTCTTGATTTTCACGTCTTCTGGGCGGATGATGACGTCGATAGGCTCGTTGTGTTTGAAGCCCTTGTCCACGCAGTCGAAAACGGTGTCGCAAAACTCAACCTTGAAGTCTTCAAGCATCGTGCCCGAAAGAATGGTGCTCTCGCCGATGAAGTCCGCAACAAAAGCGTTGGCAGGCTCGTCATAGATCTTTTCGGGGGACGCGATTTGTTGGATTTCGCCCATACGCATAACCACGATTTTGTCTGACATGGTGAGTGCTTCTTCTTGGTCGTGAGTGACGTAGATGAAAGTGATGCCCAAACGAGAGTGCATATCCATAAGCTCGAGCTGCATATCTTTGCGCATTTTAAGGTCGAGCGCGCCTAGCGGCTCGTCAAGGAGCAACACTTCCGGCTCGTTGACAAGAGCGCGAGCGATTGCCACTCTTTGTTGTTGACCGCCGCTGAGCGAAGACACGTTTCTGTGACCGTAGTCTTCAAGGTCAACCATTTTGAGCGCGTTGTTGACTTTTTCTTTTATCTCGGCTTTGGTGTACTTTCTGAAAAGTTGCACGGTATCGCCATTCCTATTGACCTTCGTGCCGTTGGGGATAACTTTGAGTTTCAAGCCGAAAGCGATGTTGTTGAAAACGTTCAGATGCGGAAAGAGCGCGTACTTTTGGAACACGGTGTTCACGGGGCGCAAGTGGGGCGGAGTGTCGGTGATGTCTTTTCCGTTGAAGATGATTTTTCCGCTCGTGGGCATTTCAAAGCCGGCAATCATACGCAAAGTGGTGGTTTTTCCGCAACCGCTAGGACCTAACAGGGTGACGAATTCGCCGCGTTTTATCGTTAGACTTGCGTTCTTGACGACTTGCTTTCCGTCATACTCTTTGTAGACGTTGCGAAGCTCGATGATGTTGTCAACTGGTGTCTTGTTTGTCATTTTAGCATTCCTTTCGGAGTCGCGCTCCGAGTTGTTGTTTTTTATATAGATAAACAAATGTTATTATATTTTATATATTCTTTTTTTGTTGTGCCGTTTGCGTGTCGCCGCTCAAATCGGCGTTTTATACCGTCAAAACGAGCTTGTAAACGCTCAATCTTGCCATTTGCATCAAAAAGTGGGCGGGGACGCTATCCACAGCACCACGGCTTTTTCACCCGTGCGATTTTCAAGGTGATGCACCTTTGAAGACGAGAAATAAAACACTTCCCCCTTCTTGACGCAGTAGGCTGCCTGACCTATGTTTAGCCACACTCTGCCCGAGAGAACGTAGCCGAATTCTTCGCCTTCGTGGGGCACGTCTTCTTCAAGCGCGGTGTGCGGCTCGAGCGTAACGCGGATGGGCTCCATCTCGTTCTTTTGCGCGTTGGGCACAAGCCATTCTATCTTGTGCCTTGCGTCGATTTTCTCAATGAACTCCGCCTCGGTGAACACCACTTTTTCTTCTTTCTCGTCCTTGAAGAAGTCCGCAAAAGTCGTGCCGAGCGCATTGAGAATGTCTTCGAGCGTCGTGATAGAGGGGGACGTCAACTCGTTTTCAAGCTGCGAGATATAACCTTTTGTAAGTTCGCAACGGTCGGCGAGTTCTTCTTGCGTGAGATTTTTTTGCAATCTCAACCTTTTGATTTTCGTGCCAAGTTCCATACAAACTCCTTGCTGCAAAAAATGCACGAATCGTGCGTTCCGTTTAGGCTGACTAAACTTTCGGTACAGTTTAGGCAAAAACAACCGCGAGTTTAGCAAGTTTTGCAATTTCTAACAAAAAGTTTAGCACTGCTAAACATAATTGTCAAAAAAGATTATATATATTTGCATGCGCCGTGTCAATTAAAATGCAATAGTTTTCGACAAAATTTTACGTTTTGCAAGAAAAAATAAAAAATGAAAGAAGTCCTGCTTTTTGGCAAGACTTCCAAGGGGGAGCAACGAGTCGTTCGTTGCAAGATTTTTGAAAAAATTTAGTCGGATTTTCGCTTTGAAACGCTTTTTGCACGCTTTGCGTGGCGCAGGCGAGAGTGGCGATAGCTCTTTGCAAGTCCGCCGCCCGACGTTTCGCGATAGCGCACGTTGATGTCTTTGCCCGTCTGATACATCGTTTCCACAACCGCGTCAAAGGAGATTTGTCTTGACGTTGTGAGAAAACTTGCAAGGGATACGGCGTTTATCGCGCGCATTGCGGCAACCGCGTTTCTTTCTATGCAAGGGATTTGCACGAGCCCGTCCACGGGATCGCAAGTGAGCCCGAGATGATGCTCCATGGCAACTTCCGCGGAGTATTCGATCTGATCGAAGTCCATGCCGAACAGTTGCGCAAGAGCCGCCGCCGCCATAGAACATGCCGTGCCGCATTCCGCCTGACAGCCGCACTCTGCGCCCGATATGGACGCATTGGTCTTGACGATGTTGCCGATGATTCCCGCCGTGCAAAGAGCGTCTATGATGTCGTCCGTTGTCAAGCGGTGCACTTCTTGTTCATAGCGAAGGACAGCGGGCACAATTCCGCATGCGCCGCAAGTGGGGGCTGTGACAATCACCTCTCCCGCCGCGTTTTGCTCGCTGACGGCAAAAGCATAGGCGCACACAAGGCGATTTTCTTTGGTTTGCGGGGTTTCGTCTATATGGCGTTGTTGGTACAGCACTTTGGCGCGCCTTTCGGTGTTTAGACCGCCGGGCAGAACGCCGCTTGCCTTCAAGCCTTGTTTGATTGCGTTTTTCATCGCGTCCCACATAGTCGAGAGATATTCGCGGATTTGACTGCCTTCAAAACGCTCCACGTATTGCGGAATGGAGATTTCTTCCTTGTCGCAGTATTCGCGGATTTGCTCGAAAGTGTGGTGGGGGTAGACGTCTTTTGGCTCTATGGCTTTTTCGCCTTCCACTTCGATTGCTCCGCCGCCAACGCTGTACACTCTCCACGAGTCGATCACTTTGCCGTTGATGTCGATGGCAAACAGATCCATAGTGTTTGGGTGTTTCAGGTGAGTGTTTTCAAAGTCGAAAACAACGTCCACGGGTTTTGTGAACGTCTTTTGCAACACGACGTCCGTGCCGTGACCTTTGCCGGTCTTTGCGAGCGAGCCGTACAGCACCACTTTGAAAGAAGTGGCGGTTTTGTTGCGCTCGGAGAAGAGCTTTGCGGCTTTTTCGGGTCCCATCGTGTGAGATGAAGACGGGCCGCGTCCAATTTTGTACAATTCGGTCAGGCTTTTCATAAAGACTCCTTATTGACGGTATTATACCATAATCGCGATTTTTATCAATAGTTTGTTGGATTTATTGCTCAAAAAATGTAGAAATTTTGCGATATTCCACTCAACGATTTGCCAAGCGTATAAAAAGTGTGTTAATATATCAAAAGTTTTATAGAAACAATAAGAAATATATATAGCAACTATACAAAAATAAGAAACAACAAAAACAAAATAGGCAACAATAAACAGACAACAAACAGAAGATATATTCATACATCGGCGACATGGACATGCGCTCGCCGAAAAAGAAGGCTCAGTTATGGTTAGAAACGATTTGAGAAACATTGCAATCATCGCTCACGTCGACCACGGCAAAACAACGCTCGTGGACGGCATGCTCAAACAATCGGGTACGTTCAGAGAAAATCAACAGGTGGCAACTTGCGTCATGGACTCGGGCGATATAGAAAGGGAAAGGGGCATCACCATTCTCGCAAAAAACACGTCCATACACTACAACGGCACGAAGATAAACATCATCGACACCCCCGGACACGCCGATTTCTCGGGCGAAGTGGAGCGCGTGCTCAAGATGGTCAACGGCGTCGTGCTTTTGGTTGACGCACAGGAAGGCCCTATGCCGCAAACTCGTTTCGTCGTTGAAAAAGCACTTGCTTTGGGACTTAAAATCATCATCGTCGTCAACAAGATCGACAAGCCGGACGCGCGTCTTGACGAAGTGGGCGACGAAGTGCTTGAACTTCTTCTCGACCTTGACGCAAGCGACGAACAGCTCCAAAGCCCCATCTTGTATTGCAGCGGCAAGCAAGCGACGGCAACCCGTGATTATCACGTGCCCGGCACCGATCTCAAACCGCTTTTTGACACCATAATCGACTATATCCCCGCTCCCGAAGGCGACGAAAACGGCGATCTTCAATTGCTTGTGAGCGCAATCGACTACAACGAGTACGTCGGACGTATCGGCATCGGCCGTATCGAGCGCGGCAAAGTGGATATGGCAAAAGAAGTTGTCGTGTGCGACTATCACAGCGGCATCTCTCCATACAAGAGCAAGATCGTCAACCTGTTCCAAATCGAAGGTCTCAAAAGAGTGCCTGTCGAGAGCGCAATGGTGGGCGACATCGTGTGTTTCAGCGGCATCGAGAATATAACGATCGGCAACACCATTTGCTCTCCGCAAAAGATAGATCCCGTGCCTTTCGTCAAGATCGGCGAACCTACGATTGAAATGAACTTCTCGGTCAACGACAGTCCGTTTGCAGGCAAGGAAGGCAAGTACGTCACATCTCGCCACCTTCGCGAAAGGCTCTTCAAAGAGCTTCTCAAAGACGTGTCGCTCAGAGTGTATCAGACAGAGAGCGCAGACACCTTCAAAGTGTGCGGCAGAGGCGAAATGCACCTTTCCATTCTCATCGAAACAATGCGCAGAGAAGGATACGAGTTTGGCGTAAGCACCCCCAAGGTCATCTTCAAGGAGATTGACGGCGTAAAGTGCGAGCCTATGGAGAAACTTTTCGTTGACGTGCCAAGCGAGTGCGTCGGCTCTGTTATGGAGCGTATGGGCACAAGAAAAGGCGAGCTTGTCACAATGACACCATCGGGTAGCCGTATTCGTATGGAATTCAAGATCCCCGCTCGCGGACTTTTCGGATTCAAGAACGAGTTCTTGACAGACACCAAGGGCGAAGGCGTCATGAACCAACTTTTTGACGGATATGCGCCGTACAAAGGGCCGATTCCGCGCAGATTTACAGGCTCTCTCGTTGCATACGAAACAGGCGAGGCGGCGGCATACGGTCTTTTCAACGCCCAAGACCGCGGACAACTTTTCATCGAGCCGCAAACCATGGTGTACGAAGGCATGGTGGTGGGTATGTCCCCCAAGAACGAAGACATCCGCGTCAACGTCTGCAAGCGCAAACACGTCACCAATATGCGTGCGGCAGGCTCTGACGAGGCACTTAGACTCAACACTCCGCGCAAATTCTCTCTCGAAGAGGCAATCGAGTTTCTCAACGACGACGAAATGCTCGAAGTCACGCCCAAGAATATCCGTATCAGAAAGAATATTCTCTCCGGTGCAGAACGTTTGAAACTTGCATTCGGCTCAAAATCCAACAACTAATCGCAATTTTCACAGGTGTTACGCTTATTTGCGTGTCGCACTTGCTAGTGTGTCGCACCTGAAAACATAATTGCCAATATACAAAAAACGCACGAAACATCGTGCGTTTTTCTTTGTATCGACCTTTGTATCGAGAAGTGTTTTAGTTTTTTGGTTTAGATGCGATTTTGGCAATCACTTGTTGTTCTTGTCGTCAAGGTTGATCATGCGGCCGCAAAAGTCGCATCTGACTTCTGTCGGGTTGTCCGATTCCGTCACGCCGCCGCAAAACGGGCATTGTATGGAGAATTTTTGGTCGGCTTTGGGCGCATAAAATTGCTTGATTTGCGTGCCGTCCACCGTAAAGCCTTTCAGATAGCGTTTGTTTATGCAGAAGTTGACCGCTTCGAGTGCTTCTTCGGGCTTGATTGCAAGGTGGCGAGCAACGTCGTTTATATCTCTAAATCCTTCTTCGGTCACGGCAAGGATGATGCGTTGATATTTCTTTTGTTGCCCGTATTGAATCCACGAAATGGGTGCGCCGTAAAAGCCGAGCACCACGCCTACGATGCCGATTCCGAGCAACACTTTGAACAGTGCGCCTTCTTCCATTCTCGTGCCGCCCACAACCGCAAGCGCAATGCCCACGGGGAAGCCGATTGTGAGAATTATGCTGACAATCAATTTTGCAGTCAATGTTTTTTTGAGAGAATCTTTCTGTTTCATATCTCAATTTTATGCCAAAATCTCGCCATAGTCAACGATTGAAACGTACAAACATATATGGACGGAAAATTTTTTCGTGTGATTTATCATACACAATGCACGATATTTGATGTTTTTGCTACAAACGTTAAATTCGGTATTGAAATGAGAACTTTTTTAATGTACTATAATATTATATTTTGATGCGCAAAAGCGCGAAAGGGAAAATTATGGCAGACTTAACCAAGCAGAAAAAGAAAGGCGCACTTACCGCAAATATGTGGATTTACGCGCTCGGTCTTATGGGCATCAATCTCGGCATCGGGCTCATAAACAGCTATCAGGCGGAGTTTTTCAACAAAATTCTTCAAGCCGATTTGATGGCGGTTGCGGGCATCATTCTCGCGGCGAAATTCATCTCGATTGTTGCGGACTTCGTTATCGGCAATCTCATCGACAGAGCCAACTTCAAGGCGGGCAAAATGCGCCCGTGGATACTCTTCTCGGCGTTTCCGCTTGCGATTCTGACGATGATTTCTTTCGTGTTTATTCCCTTCACGAGCACGGCGGGCAAGTATGTGTACATAATCTTTGTCGTTGTGCTTTGGAACATAAGCATGACAATGGCGGACATTCCGTCGCAGGGCATGCTTTCGCTCATCTCAAAGAGCAGTGAAGAAGTCAACAATGCGGCAGGGCTTGGCAATACGCTCAAATCCATTGCTCTTGCAGCACCCGGCGTGTTTGTCAGCTTTGTGTGTATTCTCACGGGCAGCGGCGGCGCGGTGGGACAAAAGGAATATCTCATCACAGCAGGCATAATGGCGGGACTCGGGCTTATCTTCCAGCTCCTTATGTATTTCAAGTGCAAGGAAGTGGTCAAGTCCAACTCGTCGGCAGGCATGAGTTTCAAGGAGATGTTCAGAGAGCTGAAAAACAACAAGATGCTTCTCATCGTTTTCGGCACGTACCTTCTCGGCTTTGGCAGAAACATCGGTCTGGGCATAGCGGTGCAAGCAACATGTATTCTCGTGCGTGACGGCATAGACCTTTCCCTCATCGGCATGGGTACGCTCTACGGCGACGCGTGCAGCTGGGCAATCGGCATAACAAGCGCGATTTCAAGCATGGTTACGATCGTTCTCAACCCCGTCATCAACAAGAAAATCGGCGAAAAGAAATATTTTATCATCGCAGGCTTCTACGGCTTTATCGTCACGCTCGTATCCACGCTTGCGTACGTGTTCTCGCCCGACGGCGGATTTGGCAGGAGCATTTGGGCGATTTGGATCTATCAATTCTTCCTTGGTTTTGCATACGGTCCGAACGGATATTTGCCTATGGTTATGACCGCCGACATCGTGGACTATCAGGAGTGGAAGACGGGCAAACGCACCGAAGGCACGCAGTTTGCAATCCTTTCTATGTCCAACAAGCTCTCAAACGCGCTCTCGGTGTCGCTTGGCATCATGTTTATCGGCGTCATCGGCTACAATGCGGCAACTTATGCCCAAGTTTCGTCAGTCGGCGTGCAGGGCAGTGCGGAAAATCTTGCGTCCATTGCAAGTTATATCACGCGCGGCATGCAAAACAAAGCGTGGATTATCTATTTCTTGTTGCCCGGTCTTTGTATGCTTGCAAGCTCGTTGCTTATGTTCTTCTACAAGATTGACGGCAAGACCAAGAAGTTGATGAGAGAAGAGCTTGCCGCAAGACGAGAAGCGGACAATCCCGCAACGGATACCGCACTCGGCGAAGACGGCGGTGAAAGCGGCGATGAGCAACATGCAAGCGAAGACGATGTTTGCAACGCTCAAATCGAGCAAGGGGAAACGCTTGACGAAATCACCGCCGAAAAACTCGACAGAGATCTCGAAACACCGAGCGACAGCGGCAGGGAGAAATAAGCGATAAGAACAATAAATCTATAATAAAATAGAATAAAACACAATAAAAAACAATAAAAGCACAATCAAAAAGACGCTCGTTTTGAGCGTCTTTTTCGTTGCATTTTTGTTACATCTTTCGTTGCATTTTTCCTTGCTTATCATTCATTTGTGTCACGGCGAAAATCAGTTGATGCGCAAATCTTTGCCGTTCATTTCGATGATTTTTGAGCGTTGCTTGTGGCTTAGGCGAGAGTAGATGCGCTCGCCGTAGCGCAAGAGTATGCCGTCCGTGTCGAGATTGGTGGTGACAAGCGTTGCGCGCCCTTTTGTCTGTCTTTCTTCGATGACGAGAAGAAGATATTCCACCGTCACGTTTTTCAGCATCGGCTCTGTGCCGAGATCGTCGATCAGCAGCAAATCGGCGGTGATGACGTCGTGGATCAAAGCGTTGCGCTCGGCAATGGGGGACGTGTGTATTTTGAGCATAAGAGCGTTAAACTCATACGCGCTCATGATTTTTGCCGCATATCCTTTTTCCACAACGGCGCGAGAGATTGCGCTTGCAAGGCAGGTTTTGCCCGTTCCCACGCCGCCCGAAAGCACAATGGTAGAGCAGTCGGATTTGGGAAACTTCGCAACGTACTTTTTCATCGCCGCATACAGCGTTGCAAGGTTTGCCTTTTGCGCCTCGTCTTTGACTTTGTCAAGGTCGCAGTCGTCAAACGAGAACTTGGCAAGAGAGTCCACGTTGCACTCTTTTTTGAGATTTGCGATATACTCGTCTTTTATGCATTTGCACATCTTGCCTTTCACCACGCCCATGTCGTTGCACAGCGGGCAAATGGTATGATATTCAAAGTCGTTTTGATCAAATCCGTACTTTTTCAATGCGTTTTGATATGCTAAACGTGCTTTTTCGACAATTTTGTCATGCTCGGCATCATCGCTCGGCGCAAAAGCCAAGCGCGCGTATTCGCTTTGCGCACGCGAAATTTCGTCAATGGAAAGCGCAGCTTGCGCGCGTTGCAACGCCGCCTGTTTCGCCCTGTCGATCTTGATCGAACGCTCTTTTTTCGTCTTGTTGAAAACTCTTTTTCTCATATTACCACTCGATGTCTTTTAGGCTGTCGATGCTTGTTATCACCGACTGCAATTCTTCGTGAGAATACTCTCTTTCTTCAAATGTTTTTTCGTGCGATTTGTTGTCGCTCTTTGGCGCAAACTTCTTTGCTTGTTCAACGCTCGTGACGTTTTGCGACTTAAATTGCGACAACAGTTGATTGATGTAAGGGGTGGGGTAGGTTTTTCCGACCGCTTGCTCTGCCGCATACAAAATCACGTCGTCGTCAAAGCCCCAGGTTACGCTCCAGGTGTGGTAGTACTCTCTATCCGTGCCTGTCACCGAGCGAGAGCGTCCTGTCTTTTCGATGATCTTCTTAATCTTGCCGTCAAGCGCGATTTGCGTTGAGATATACTCGTCTATGCTGTCCGAGGTCAGCAAGCCTTGTTTGTAGAATTTTTCAACCACGTTGTTCATGCCCTCAAGCGTTCTTACGTTGCTGACAAAGCAGTTGTGCGCAATCTTTTTGAGTGCGTCGTCTTCAAAACCTTTCGCCGTCCACGGCACGATGTACACTTCGATCTCATGTTCAAAGGATTCGTAGTACACGCCCAAGTTTTTGTTGACGGCAATCGCAAGGTCTTTGAGATGCTCGCGATGCGCCTGATAGTCAAGCATTTCTTCTGACGTGAAGATGGAAAGGCGATAGAAATCATCGAGTTTTTGATCGAGTTTCTTGAAAGTTTTCGTGCCTTTGAGCGTTTTTGCCGCCGTGAGAACGGCATCAAGCTCGTATCCCCACGATCTTGTCCATTTGAGCAGCATTTGCTTTTCTTCAAGCTCCGCTCCGCCTTTTCTTGCAAGGGCGGCAAGCACCTTTTGCATATCGCCGGATTGCTTGTCGTATTCGCTAAGTTTGTCTTCAACGTCGCTTGCCGTGCGCACTCCGTCCGCCACCCAGTTGCGAGCAACGGTCAGCACGTAGGGGTATCTCACGCTCATGCCTTTGAGATTGATGCAGTATTGCACGATCATAAGCATTGCGTCCTGCTCGATCTTGCTCTCGTCTATGAACATGTAGTATTCGTTGTATTCGTTGGGAGTGAGCATGCGCTCGGGGAAGAGCTGTTGCAGATGCACGTTGAAATCGTTCCACTTCTCGCTCTTGTATTTTTTCGGAGTTTGCATGGAGCGTTTAAGGCTGAGATATTTCACTTCCAGCGGCTGCTTTGACACGATTTGCACAAGCCCCATATCTTCAAAATAGCCGTATGCGGACACAATCTCGCTCTCGGTCATATCCAGCCTTGCGCACAGCTCGGCAATCGAGTTGTCGTTTGCGGGATTGGAGCAAAGATACAGCCCGTACAGATAGACCTTGATCTGCTTTTCGTCACAATAGGGCAGATGCTCGTTGATGAACAGATTGTCCACGAGCGTAAACGTTTCCATAAGAAAGTCGCTTGAAAATTTTGCAAAACTCACGATACAAACACTCCTTTATATGTGGAGTTTAATGATAACATACAATTTGAAAAAACATAACCGAAAAAAGCAACAAATTTGTCAAGGGCAATATATAGTGTGTCATAAAAAATAGAAAACTATTTTAAAAACTCGCCGCGCGCGTGCGATTTGTCCCAAAGATGTGAAAAATCGCATATTTGCCGTTGACTTAAAGGACAAAATCCGCATATAATATAAGCGAAAATATCACATTTTAGGAGTCAATTATGCATAGATTTGAAGATTTGTCATGCCTTGACACCGCGCTCAACAGCGGCGCGTTTCTTTGCTCGGGCGACAACATAATGGTTGCAAGCTGGGGTATGATCGGCGTCATGTGGGGTAAGCGTGTGTTTGTCGTGCCGGTCAGAGAGTCGAGATACACAAAAGAGTTTCTCGACAAGACGGGCGAGTTTACAATCAGCGTGCCCTATCCGCACGAGATGAAGGACGCAATCAAGTTTTGCGGCACAAAGAGCGGGCGCGAATACGACAAGTGGGCGGAGTGTATGCTTGACAAGGTCAAGGCAAAACACGTGGATTCCTTTGTCGTCGGCGGTTGCCAAAAATATTTTGAGTGCAAGGTCATAGGCGTCGTGCCTATGGGCGAAGACTTTGACGTGTCAAAGGTTGCCGAGTGGTATCCGCAAGGGGATTTGCACACCTTCTATTTTGGAGAGATTGTTGGAGAGTACTGATGAAAATTTGGGCAAAAGTCATGGTGGGGGACAAGATCAAAAAGGACGTTATCTATGAAAATGACCTATCTCTCACACCGAGCAATTTTCAAAAAATGTTGCAGGAGATATCCTACCAAGTGGACGTTGCAACGCCCATAACCTTGCCGTCGCACTTCAAGCATTTTGAAAAGTTCAATCGAGTCAAATACATTCCGCGCGACTTCATAGAAGAGTGCGACTTCACGTCTTTCGTGCTCGAAAGAGTGATAGAAAACAAAAAGCCGAAGCAGTACTATATCTGAAGTATTACACTGATATTTTACCGCAACAGACAGTTTATGTTGTCAAAAAAACGCGTTTCAAACGCGTTTTTTGTCATTTACGGACAAAATTGACAAATCCCGCGATTTGAGAATACAAGCACGTTTTTGAAAGATACTATCACTATGCAATTAGGAATCGTGAGAAGAATCGACGAGCTCGGACGTATCGTCATCCCAAAAGAAATGCGCCGCACTATGCGATTGCAAGTTGGCGACGAGATGGAAATTTGCGCGGATGACGAGTGCATTGTTTTGAAAAGGCGCAGCGGTTTTCAAAGCGTATTGCCCGTTGTCAAAGGCGTTGCAAAAACGCTTTGTCAATACACCGAGGCGGACGTGTTGTTTGTCGCTTGCTCAAAAGTGGTCGTGTGCGAGGGCGTCAACAAAAAGCACTATCAGGGCGCGAGCGTAAGCGACAAATTTGTCAAAATCGCAAATGAAAGAAAGACGGTGATTTTGCACGGCGGCGTGCTTGACGGCTTGTTTGACGACAGGTCTATGCTTTGCAACTATTGCGTTGTCGAGCCCATCGTTGCGTGCGGTGACGTTGTGGGAGTCGCCGCGCTTTTGATTGACGGATTGCCAAGCGACGTTGCAAGGGCATACCTGCATTTTTGCGTGGAACTTGTGTCAAAGAGCCTTGAATGATATGCCCCAAAAGAAGAAAAATTTGACAGTTTCTGCGGCTTGCAACGCTTGTGACGTCAAAAGCGAGCAAAAAGCCGAGCGAAGAAGAAAAATCGCTTCCGGCGCAGGCGTGCTTGCCGTTGGCAGCGTCGTTGCAAAGATGCTCGGCGCGCTCTATCGTATACCGCTCACCAACGTGTTGGGCGCGCAAGGAATGGGCATGTATCAGCTCGTTTTTCCCGTGTACGCATTGTTTATGGTGCTCTCAACCATGGGTATTCCGACTGCGCTTAGCAGAATAGTGGCGGAAAAGCGTGCGCTTTGCGAGCCGAGCAAGAAATATTTTGCCGCCGCGATGCTCACGCTTGCCGTGCTTGGCGGCATTTGCTCGATTTTGACGGCTGCGCTTGCAAGAGTTTTTGCCGTGTGGCAGGGCAATCCCGACACGTATCTCGGCTTTCTCGTCATATCGCCCGCCATATTTTTCGTGGGGCTGATTTCGGGTTTTCGCGGCTATTTTCAAGGCGAAATGTATATGTTGCCCACAGCCGTTTCCAACGTGGTTGAGCAAGTTTTCAAGCTTGCAATCGGCATATCGCTTGCCGTTTTGCTTAAAGGCAAAGGCTTGATATACGCAGTGTGCGGCGCGCTTTTTGGCGTGGTATGCTCCGAGCTTGTCACGCTTTTATATATGTTGACAACCTATTTCGTGCGCGCGGCAAAAGCAGAAAAACACGGCGAAAAGGAGCTGAGAGCGCGGCTTACACGGCAGGAGAGCAAAAGTGCCATTCGCATTGCTTTTCCCATTGCGGTGGTTGCAATCCTTATGCCGCTTTCGGGCTTTTTTGACAGTATGATTATTGTCAATATGCTACGTCTTCACGGTGAGAGCTCGGCGGTTGCGACGGCATGGTACGGCTTGTTGTCGGGGCCCGTGCAGTCGCTTGTCAACATGCCCGTTGTAGCAATCATATCGCTCGGCGTTGCAATCGTGCCCTCCGTTTCGTATTCAAGAGCAACGCACGATGCAGACGCAATTATGCTAAAAAGCAGGCTTTGCGTCAAACTGTGCTATCTTTTGGGCATACCGTTTGCATTTTTCTTTGCGGTTTTTGCAGACGACATATTGCATCTCGTATATCCGTCTTTGAGCGCGTCGAGCCTTTTGATTGCCACGAATTTGTTGAGAATTTCCGCTTTCAACGTTGTCACTTTTTCGGCAATGCAAATCTATGTTTCGCTCTTACAGGCACTTGACAAGACCAAATGGGCGGTATTAAGTCTTGTTTGTGCGATTATAGTCAAAACGGTGCTGTCTTTGACGCTTGTGAGATTTATAGGCATTTTGGGCGGCGCAATTGCGTCTTTGGCAATGGGGGCGGTGGCTCTTTTTGCGGCAAACTTTGCGTATTTCAGAATATGCGGTCTACATCTTGAAAAAAACGTTGGCACAAATCTCGTTGTTGGTGTTATAATGGCTCTGACAGGCGTTGGCGTCAAGTCGCTTTTGCATGGCCACTTATCCGCATTTTTGGTGGGCGGCGCGGTGTGCGTTGTGGTGTACGTGTGGTTCTCATTCCTTTTCGGACTTGTCGGAAAAGACGAGATCCCGCACCTTCCGATGCAGCGACTTTTGTGGACGCTCCATAGGCTCATACGTTTTTGGGACTATGGTTGAGTGCTTGCAAATATGTCAAATCACCGCCGACAATTCGGCAATATCGGAGATACAAATGAAACTCGATCAAATTCTCAAAGGCTCGTATCAGCGTTATAGGGCAGCCGATTTTTTGGCAACGAAATTTTTTAACAAGCGTATCGCGCTCGTCGTTGACGGCGCAAGCGAAGACGATATCCCCAAGATAAAGGACAGACTTCTTGACGCATACGGCGACGTTGAAGTCACGCTTGAAAAGGACGGCGAAGACAAGCTCGCAAAGGTGAGCGACATCGACTCGGCTTTTGACACGCTCGTGATCGATCCTATCGCGCTTGTGGATTGCAAGCGTTTTGATTTTTCCGACCTTGAACAAATCATGCATCGCTTGCGTGCGGACGACGGTTGCGAGTGGGACAGAGCGCAAACGCACGAGAGCATCCGCATCAATCTCATCGAAGAAGCCTACGAACTTGTCGAGGCGATAGATATGAACAATGCCTCCATGATGCTCGAAGAAACGGGCGATATTCTCATGCAAGCCGTTTTCCACGCCGAGATTGCGCAAAAAAACGGTGAATTCAATTATACGGACATGGTGAGCGGTCTTTGCAGAAAACTTATCGACCGCCACACGCACATATTCGGCATCAACCACGCCGCCGATGCAGACGAGGCTCTCGTGTTTTGGGAAGAGGCAAAGAAGAAGGAGAAAAAGTACACTTCCGCATCCGACGAGATGAGCCGTATTCCCAAGAATTTGCCGAGCCTTCTTTATGCCGAAAAATTGCAAAAGAAAGCGAAAAAAGTGGGCTTTGATTGGGATTGCGTGGACGATGCTTTTGCAAAAGTGGTTGAAGAAAGCGAGGAGCTCAAATCCGCAGACGATGCTCACAGACAAGAAGAGGCAGGCGATTTGCTCTTTGCGGTGGTCAACGTCTTGCGCTTCTACAAGATAGATCCCGAGATGGCGTTGCACGAGGCAAATCTCAAGTTCTACCGCCGTTTTTGCGCCGTGGAAAAGGCAGTCAAGGACAGTGGCAGAGAGATGAAAGATTGCACGCTCGAAGAGCTTGACAGCGTGTGGAACGAAGTCAAACTCAAAGAAAAATTATCAAATAAGGATAAATAATATAATACATAGCGCATGCTCACCATAGGCGACGTACAACTGAAAAACAATTTGGTCTTTGCGCCAATTGCCGGCTTCTCCGAAGTCGGTTTTCGTCATCTATGCGCAAAATACGGCGCAGGGCTGACGTACACCGAGCTTGTCAGCGCAAAAGGTCTTGTCTACGGCAACAAAGGCACGGAAGAATTGCTCGCCACCACGGATATAGAAACTCCGTGCGCCGTGCAGATTTTCGGCAGCGATCCCGAGTTTATGTACAAAGCCGCAAAAGACGACAGACTTGCCAAATTTGACATCATCGACATCAATATGGGCTGTCCCGTCAAGAAAGTTTTCGGCAACGGCGACGGCAGCGCGCTTATGAAAGATCCTATGCTCATCACCGAAATCGTGCAGGCGGTCAAGGAAGGCGGCCGCCGTTCCGTAACCGTGAAAATGCGCGCAGGCATCGAAATCGGAAAACCGCTCGCAGTCGAATGTACGCTTGCCGCTCAAAAAGGCGGAGCGAGCGCAGTCACGGTTCATGCAAGGTATCGCGAACAATATTACAGCGGCGAATGTGACCACACGATAACAAAAGCCGTCAAGGACGCGCTTGACATTCCCGTCATCGCCAACGGCGACATCGTGGATAGGCAATCGCTTGACAAGGTTGCGGCAATTACGGGTGCGGACGGATTTATGATCGGGCGCGGCGCGCTCGGAAAGCCGTGGATTTTTGCCGAGCTTCAAGGCAAGGACGATTCGCATGATATAAAGTCGCTCATATTGGAGCATATCGAAGTGCTAAGAAGATTTATGCCCGACTTCACGGTGGCAAACGTCATGAAACTACAACTTTGCTATTACGCTCGCGGCGGTCGCAACGCAAAAGCCGTGCGAGTTGAGATTGGCAAAGCAAAATCTCTTGACGACACGTTTAGGATAATTGACGAGTTGTTTTGATACTATGCAAAAAAACGTGCGATTTGTCGCAGACAACATCGGCGCGTTCATCGTTTGAAAAACACGTGAGCAAATAGAAAGTAGGACAAAAGGAAAGAAAATGGCATTCAACATAGTTTTGGTAGAACCGGAAATTCCGCAAAACACGGGCAACATCGTGCGAACAGCCGCCGCAACAGGCTGCAAGGTGCATATCGTAAAACCCATCGGCTTTGACATCAGCGACAAAGCGTTGAAACGCGCGGGGCTTGACTATTGGCATTTGACGGATTTTATAGTTTATGAAAATCTCGAAGAGTTCTTTGAAAAGAACGCGCAAGGGCGAGTGCATAAGGACGAGAGTGGCAATTGGCATTTAGACGGTAACGCAATGGACGGACAAACACCGCATTTCTATTTTTGCTCCACAAAAGCGAGCGTAAGATACGATCAGGCTCATTTTTCGCCAAACGACTTCTTGTTTTTCGGCAGAGAATCCAAAGGGCTTAGAGAAGATTTGTTGCACGATAATTACGATATGACAATCCGTATTCCGATGGTCAAAGAGGCAAGATCGCTCAATTTGTCCAATTCGGTTGCAATCGTCGTGTATGAAGGGATGCGTCAACTCGGCTTTGACAACTTGCTTGAACAAGGTCATTTGACTCAATTTTAAGTGCACTGCAAAATTTGAATAAAACACGATAGGTGTTGCAAAATATAGCATTTTGACGGAAAACGGCGAGAAATCGCCGTTTTTCATATATTTCTAGCATATATAAAACACGATACATATTTTGTATTCTGCAATAATAACACATATCGTGTTTTATCTTTTTGCGCTTTTGCCGATTTTGAAAATCCGCTCAAAAATCCGCCTTGCAAAAATTGCAACAATGCAACGGAGAAATGCGGCAGTTTGGCAAATTCTATTGTAATTTTTGCGCGCGTGTGATATACTACTATCGCTAAAAATGTATTGATATAATACCTTTTGGCTCAAAATCGTAATTTTATTTTCTTAAAGGAGAATATCTATGGCAAAAATGACAATCCGCGACGTAGACGTCAAAGGCAAAAAGTGTTTGGTGCGTTGTGACTTCAACGTGCCGATGGTTGACGGTGTTATCACCGACGAGAACCGCATCAACGGCGCTCTTCCCACCATCCAATATCTCGTTGATCACGGCGCAAAAGTGATCCTTTGCTCGCACATGGGCAAGCCTCACAACATCTTCACGGAAGGTTTCGGCCTCAACAAGAAGGAAAAGAAGGCTGTTGAAGCTCTTCCCGAATCCGAGCAAGCGGCTGCAAAAGCAGAATATATTGCAAAAGCTCTCAAAAACGATCAAAAGAAATTCACTCTCAAGCCCGTTGCGGACAAACTCGCCGAGCATTTCCCCGGCAAAGTCACATTTGCAACCGATTTGGTTGGCGAAGACGCTCACAACAAAGTTGCCGCTCTCAAAGACGGCGAGATTGTTTTGCTTGAAAACACTCGTTTCTATGCAGGCGAAGAGAAGAACAGTGAAGACCTTTGCAGACAACTTGCAGACTTCTGCGACATCTATGTCAACGACGCATTCGGCACGGCTCACCGCGCTCACGCAACCACCGCAGGTATCGTTCAATACGGTTTCGCGCCCGTGGCTGTGAGCGGTTTCCTTATCGAAAAAGAGCTCAAATTCCTTGGCAATGCAATCGAACACCCCGTTCGTCCGTTCGTTGCGATTCTCGGCGGCGCAAAAGTTGCCGACAAGCTCAACGTCATCGACAATCTTCTCAACAAATGCGACACGCTCATCATCGGCGGTGGCATGGCATACACCTTCATCAAGGCTCAAGGCGGCAGCGTCGGTCTTTCTCTCGTTGACGATGAAAAGATCGATTATTGCAACACCATGCTCGCAAAGGCAAAAGAGCTCGGTAAGACCATTTATCTTCCCGTTGACACCGCAACTTGCGCAGGTTTCCCCGATCCTATCGACGCACACGTTGACATCGAATATTGCCCCAGCGACGCAATCCCCGCCGACCGCGAAGGTCTTGACATCGGCCCCAAGACGCAAGAGCTCTTTGCTCAAGCCGTCAAGTCCGCAAAGACTGTCGTTTGGAACGGTCCTATGGGCGTTTTTGAAAATCCGCAACTCGCAGCCGGCACGAACGCCGTTGCAAAAGCCATGGCAGAAACCGACGCAACCACGATCATCGGCGGTGGCGACTCCGCAGCAGCCGTTGCTCAACTCGGCTATGCCGACAAGATGACTCACATCTCAACCGGTGGCGGCGCATCCTTGGAATTCCTTGAAGGTAAGGTTCTGCCCGGCATCGCCTGCCTCAACGACAAGCACTAATCGGCGAACAACTGCGTCAAATCGTTTTTTTCGCCCGTCACGTACGCAAAGTACGTTGGGCGGGTGAAAAAAACACTTTTCCTTGTTCTTCATCCGATTATCGCTGTCGTTGACACGTGACAATATGAAGGGACAGAACATTCAATTTTCGCAATCGTTCGACAAGCACTAATCGGCGAACAACTGTGTTAAATCAGTTTTTTCACTCGTCACGTACGACAAGTACGTTGGGCGAGTGAAAAAAGCAGCTTTTCCTTGTTCTTCATCAGATTAGCGCGTGCGTTTTATACCTAGCGGAATAGGACGGAACAAAGGAAAAAACATATTGAAAATAAATTTTTGGAGTATATTATGAGAAAACCCATTATTGCAGGCAACTGGAAAATGAACAACACCATCGCTGACACAAAAGCACTTATCACCGATCTTGCTCCGCTCGTCAAAGACGCGGCTTGTGACGTGGTTATCTGCACTCCGTACACCGATTTGGCAACTGCGGTTGAAATGACCAAAGGCACAAACATCCATGTCGGCGCAGAAAACGTGCACTGGGCAGAAAAAGGTGCTTTCACCGGTGAAATCTCCGCAAAAATGCTTGTGGAACTCGGTGTCGAATACGTCATCATCGGTCACTCCGAGCGTCGTCAATACTTTGGCGAAACCGATCAAACCGTCAATGCTCGCGCAAAGGCTGCTTTGGCTGCAGGGCTCAAACCCATCATCTGTGTGGGTGAAACTCTCGAAGAGAGAGAAGGCGGCAAGGTTGAAGAAGTGCTTGTCCGTCAAACCAAGGGCGCATTCGAAGGCATCGACAAAGACGATCTCGACAACGTTGTCATCGCATACGAACCCGTTTGGGCAATCGGCACCGGCAAGACTGCAACCGCAGAAGTTGCAAACGAAACCATCGCAATCATCCGCAACACCATGGCAGAGCTTTATTGCCCCAAGTGCGCAGAAAACCGCGTCCGCATCCAATACGGCGGCAGCATGAACCCCAAGAACGTTAAAGAACTCATGGCTATGCCTGAAATCGACGGCGGTCTTATCGGCGGCGCATCGTTGAAAGCAGTTGACTTCTCACAAGTCGTAAACTACTAAAAATCAATCATCTAACCGCCCAAATTTTACGGACGGTTAGATTTTTCAAAAGGAAAATAATATGAAAAAACTTGTTTTAGTCGTTATGGACGGCGTTGGCAAGTCCAAGACGGGACTCGGCGATGCCGTAACTTTGGCAAACACTCCGACGCTTGACGCTCTTCTCAAAGAATGCCCCAACACCTACATCAAGGCGCACGGCACGGCGGTCGGTCTTCCCAGCGACGACGATATGGGCAACAGTGAAGTCGGTCACAACGCGCTCGGTTGCGGTCAAGTCTATTCGCAAGGCGCAAAACTCGTTGAAGAAGCAATCGAAAGCGGCGATATTTTCAATTCTGCCGCATGGAAAGAGCTCAAAGACAACTGCGTTGCCAACTCGTCCACGATGCACTTCATCGGCTTGCTCTCGGACGGCAACGTGCACAGCAACATCGGTCACCTTATCGCTCTTGTCAAGGGCGCAAAGGAAAGCGGCGTAAAGCACGTTCGCATCCACGTTTTGCTTGACGGCAGAGATGTCCCCGCAACAAGTGCGCTCGTGTATGTCGATATGCTCGAATCCGCTCTCAAACAGCTCAACGACGACAACTTTGACGCATGCATCGCAAGCGGCGGTGGCAGAATGGTCATCACTATGGACAGATATTTCGCAAACTGGGATATGGTCAAACAAGGCTTCTACACCCACGTTTACGGACATGGTAGAGGCTTTGCATCCGCAACGGACGCAATCGAAACCTACCGCGCGGAAAATCCCGGCGTCATCGACCAAGATTTGCCCGCATTTGTCATCGTCAAGGACGGCAAGCCCGTCGGCGCAATGCACGACAACGACAGCGTCATCCTTTTCAACTTCCGCGGCGACCGCGCAATCGAAATCTCTATGGCGTTTGACAATGACGATTTCAGCGGCTTTGATCGCGGAAATATGCCCAAAGTGCTTTACGCAGGTATGCTTCAATACGACGGCGATTTGCATCTCCCCAAGAGATTCCTTGTCGAGCCGCCGCAAATCAAATATACGCTCAGCGAATTTCTCGTCAACCATGGCGTGAAGTCCTACGCTGTGTCCGAAACGCAAAAGTACGGCCACGTCACGTATTTCTGGAACGGCAACCGCTCCGAAAAATTCAGTGACGCTCTCGAAGTGTGGGAAGAAGTCCCCTCCGACAAAGTGTCCTTCGATCAACGTCCGTGGATGAAGTCCGCAGAAGTCACCGACAAGGTCATCGACGCGATCGAATCCGATGAGTACGGATTTATCCGCTGCAACTATCCAAACGGTGATATGGTCGGTCACACCGGCAATCTCGATGCCACAATCATCGGTGTCGAGGCAGTGGATCTCGCTCTTGCAAGACTCCTTCCCGTCATCAAGAAAAACGACTATGCTCTCATCGTCACCGCCGATCACGGCAACGCCGACGAGATGCTCGAAAAGAACAAAAAAGGTCAAGTTGCCGTGCGTACCGCGCACTCGCTCAACCCCGTTCCTTTCATCGTCTACAACTATGATTGCACCATCGCCGACGGCTCTTTCGGACTTTCCGATGTAGCCGCAACGGCAGTGAAGATTATGGGGTTTGAGCCGGATGCTCACTGGGACCCGTCCATAATCCGCTAAATCGCGAATAGCATCGGCAAAGCCCCTTGCCCATCAACTCATGTACGATTTGTACATTAGGGTTGCTGTTCAAGGGGCTTTTTCTTGCTCTTCATCGATTTATCGGATTATGGCGTATATATAATTTTTGCGTTATTTTTCTGATTGCGGATTATGGGGGCTTAAAACAATTTTGTCATTGCGAGCCGACTTGTTCGGCGTGGCAATCTCGCGGTAGCGGAATGATGTGAAATGACATATATATAGTGCTGTTTCGTTTCCACGAGATTCTTCGACTACGCTCAGAATGACACGGAAAATTTGATAATTGTCGATTTTTCCAAATCGGGTGTGGGTGTCCCACCCAACTGTCATGTTGAGCATAGTCGAAACATCCAGCCGCAAGGCGCATATCTTGTTTTTTCTTTTCGCTACGCTAGATTCTTCGATGCTCTCAGAATGACACGGAATATTGGAATTTTACCGCTTAAAGCAAGCGATGCCGTTGCCGCGATGACGGCTTTTGTTCATTATTCATTATTTATTACTAATTAAGTAAAAAAACACACTCAGTTAAGTGTGTTTTTTGTGTGTTTAGAATATCCCAAAAACTTATTTTTCGTCGTTTTTGAGCGTTGAATCGTCTTGCGATTGATTGGATAAATCGGAAGTGGCTGACGTGGTGTTGTCGGTGGGAGTTCCGTTCGGGCTGTCCGAAATAGTGGGGGCTTGCGAGCCGTTTGAGCCGTCCGACAGGGCGGGGGTGAGCGGTTGATTGAGCACGGTGTCCGGTAGTTCCTTGCGATAGGAAAGCTTCAAGAGCAAGGGGGTGAGCAAGGACGATACGATGATGAGAATAAGCACGAAGGGCATAATCGAGTCGTCCACGATGCCGCTGTCCACGCCTTTCTGGGTGCAAACGAGCACGACTTCCGCTCTTGCCATCATACCGATGCCGACTCTGAGGCTGTCCTTGAAAGAGTATTTGCACGATAGTGCGCCAAGACCGCAACCGAGCACTTTGCCCACAAGACCTGCTGCTATGAAAGCAAAGCCGAAGCCTACGATGTGGGGGCTGATGCCTGTGAAGTTGGCGTTGATGCCGATGTTGGCAAAGAACACGGGGGCGAAAATCATGTAGTTGCTCACTTCGACTTTTCTGTCGATATAGCCCGATTCCGTGAGAGTGGAGAGCATGATACCCGCAACGTATGCGCCCGTGATATCCGCAACGCCGAACCATTCTTCTGCCGCATAGGCGAAAAGGAAGCACATTGCAAAGCCGATGATGGGGATACGTCTGTGGTGTTCGGGGTGGCGTTTGAGATAGTGTTTCAAGCAAAAGTGCGCCACGACGCCCACAGCGATAGCCGCCGCAAAGAAACCGATCATTTTACCGATTGCGATACCCACGCCGCTCAAATCTTCGCCCTTGTCAAGACTTATGAAAAGGGAGAGAAGAATGACGCCGATGATGTCGTCAAGGATAGCAGCGGCGATGATTGAAGTGCCGACTTTGGAGTTGATTTTGCCGAGTTCTTTGAGCACTGCGACGGTTATGCTGACGCTGGTTGCGGCAAGGATTGCGCCGTAGAACAGGTTGGTGATGACTTGGTGCTGGCTCATATTGACGAAACCGCCGTTGAAAGCCGCCGACACGATGAAACCGAGTCCCACGGGGAAGATGACGCCCAAAGACGTGATGATGACGGACGGCAAGCCGCAAGTTTTGAATTGTTTGAGATCTGTTTCAAGACCTGCCGAGAACATGATCAATATCACGCCGATTTTGGCAAGGAAGGAAAGACCTTCTATCGTATCCTCGGTGAAGATGGTTTGGTTTGGGATGTATTTGATAAATCCGAGCAAAATGCCTGCAATGAGCATGCCCACCACTTGCGGAAGTCCCAACTTTTTGCCGAGCAAGGCGAAAAACTTGGTTGCGAGCAAGATGAGAGCGAGCGGCAGCAAGATCTCGAAATAGTTTATTTGCGATAGCGATTGAGCAAACATAGTATCATCTCTTTTGCATTTTTCAATGCCGTACTTTTAATATTTTTTTAACTACAATGTTATACGCTCTTTGCGACGATTTCGTCAAGCGGTTGATGAAAAGTTGACAGCGAAAATACACACTTCGTCGAATAATTATGCCGATAATGTACGTTTGTAGCGCAAAAACGCGCTTATAAACCCTCGCAAATCGCAATATTTGGTTTTTATTTGACAAGATTATATATAATTGATAAAATTATAAAGTAAATGCGCAAATCGTATTGACAACACAACACTTGTTTTGCGCAAGGAGAAGAATTGGATTTTCTATCGTTCCTGACACAAGTGATAGGCTATCTCGTCGGTTTTGCAAAGACGATAGCGGGGCTTGTGGCAATAGCGTTGATATTTATGCTGATAAGATGTTTGCCAAGTCGAATGCGCGCCTTTGTGTCTACGTGCGCGACTGTGGTGATCACTTTCGCATTGTTCAAAACTTCTGTTGAAAACTTCGGATTGTTCGTCGTCAAGACGGCTATCATACATTTGGCAATAGCGGGTATCGTGACGATCACGGTGCTTCGCGTGCTTATAGCAATCGTGGCGTTTTTGCCGCGCAGATTCGTCCAAGGGCAGACCGTGGCTATCCCAATAGAGATACGGCATCGGCGTCTTGCGTCTTCGAGGCGAAGCATCATCGCGTCCAACGCGTATTTGCAAACTTCCCCAATCATCATTCAATGAGAACTTTTTGACACTCGTGCAAACGGGTGATTTTGACGTGTTGCGCGCGTATGTGCGCACGCGTATAAGCATGCTTTACCATGCAAAAATACAACAGGAGATAATTTGATTATGTTAAAAGTTGAAAACCTTGTAAAAAAATATCCAAAGAGCGACAGACTTGCAGTCGACAACATTTCTTTTGAATTGAGACCGGGCGAAATCTTCGGATTTCTCGGACAAAACGGCGCGGGTAAATCCACGACCATAAAGTGCTTGACGGGCATTTTGCCTTTTGACAGCGGCACGATCACCATTTGCGGACACGACATCGTCAAAGAGCCTATCAAGGCAAAAATGGAGATGGGCTACGTCCCCGACAACCACTCCGTCTACGAAAGACTCACGGGCAGAGAATACGTCAACTATGTTGCCGACCTTTACAAAGTGCCCGCGCTTGTGAGAACGGAGCGTATCGACCGTTATGCCAAGCTCTTCAAGCTTGAAAACGCAATCGACAGACAAATCAAGTCCTACTCGCACGGCATGAAACAAAAGATTTGTATCATCGCCGCTCTCATCCACGATCCGAAACTTTGGGTGCTTGACGAGCCTATGATGGGACTCGATCCGCAATCCACGGCGGAAATCATCTCGTATATGAGAGAGCATTGCGCAAAGGGCAACACCGTATTCTTCTCAAGCCACAACCTTGACCTTGTCAAGAAACTTTGCCACAGAGCCGCAATCGTCAACGACGGACATCTCATTGACGTCATCGACCTTGCAGGCAACGAAGCGAACAAGGCAAACCTTGAAGAGACCTTCTTCAAAGTCACCGGCACGTACGAACAAAGATTGTTTGAAGACTACATTGCCCAAGAGAGCGCGGATATGCGCCCCGAGATGCCGAGCGAAAATAACGAAGCGCAAAGCATCGAAGAATTTGTGGAATCAACCGAAAACAAGGGGGACGAGCAATAATGAAAGGCGAATTCTCCATGCAGAGTGTGAGAACGCTCTTCCGTCTCGATCTCAAATCGAGATACGGCGTGACAAACACCGACAAGAAGGCTTGGAAACAAAAGCTCGGACAAGTGGGCAATGCGTTTTTCTTCCTTCTCGTGTATGCGGTTCTTATCGTTGGCATTTATTATCTTACAAACTTGTTCGTGACTCGCTCGGGGCTTAGAATCGAATTTTTGGTCATCGTTGCGACGTTTACGATCTGCCTTGCGACGATAATCGCAACGGGCAGCGTTATAAAGAACCTATACCAGAACGGCGACAACGAGATGCTGCTGCGATTCCCCGTCAGCGGAAAGGAAATTCTCGTTGCAAAATCCATCTACTGCTATTTGCACAACCTTGTGGTGTGCTTGCTCTTGATGTTGCCTTTCTACATATCCTTCGGCGTGATCACCAACGCGTCGGTGGGCGACTACTTTGCGTATATCGGGATTGTGTTGTTCTCAACGCTCTTCCCGTTCTTTATCGCAAACATACTCGCAGTGCCCGTCATGAAGGTCATGAACGCGGTGAAGAACCAATTCCTTCTCGTGCTCATCTTCACGATCATCATCGTGTGCGCGGTGTTCATCTTGTATCTCGTGTCCCTGTCCAACGTTTTGAACTATCTCAAAAACAGCAAGCAGAACATTTTCTCTGCGGACATGATTGAAAGATACCGCAAATTTGCCGAATTTGCCTATCCGTTCAAGTGGTATGCCGAGATTCTCAACGGCATGAAGTACGGCGGACTTTCGGGCGGACAATACGCGCTCCGTTTCTTGTATCTCATTCTCATCAACGTAGTGTTGGGAGTGGGGGCGTACTTTGTTTCGACAAGAGAGTATTACAAGACGATCCTTTATGGCATCGAAACGCAAAAAGCGTCTTTCAAAAAGAAAATCAAAGACAAACGCCGTCCCGTCGGTTATGCGCTTTTCAGACGGGAGTTCTATCTCATTTTGAGAAGTTTCAACTATTCCTTCCAATATTTCGCAATGGCATGCGCCGCGCCTGTCATGGTGTTCTTCTGCAACCGCCTTGCCGCAACTATGGGAACGGAAAGCATCGGCGCTGGCATTATGCCGGGACTTACGCTGATGGTCATTGTCATCTTCATCACGATCATCGTGTCGTTTGCCTCAACGTGTATCTCAAGAGAAGGCTCGAGTTTCTATCACACAAAGGTCATTCCCGTCAGCTACACCAATCAAATTCTCGTCAAATTCATCCTGTATTCGCTCACGGGCACGATCTCGGTTGCGCTGTGCTGCGCGATTTCGGGCGGCTACTATACGAGCGATATGGGCAAACATCTGCTCACTCCGCTTGACGTAGGCGCAATATTCGGTATTGCGGAAATGCTTGTCATCAGCTTGACTTGTCTTAGTATGGTGGCGGACATCAAGTCTCCGACGTTCAACGTGTCGGGTGACGGCGAGCTTGTCGCGGCAAACAAAAACGTTGCTCTTGCAATGATCGTGGGCATCGTGGTTGCCATCGCATACGGTTTGTTTGCAATGGTGTTCAGCTTCCTTCCGCTTCCGTTCGGCTACATCGGCGGCAGCAAGATGGGCACAATCTATCTTGTGCTTGCAATAGTGTCGATCGTGTTGCTCGCTTGCTCGATTACGGCTCTTTTCGTAAACTTGAACAAGCGTTATCAAAAGATCATCCCGTAAGGAGAGAACCACATGAAAAAAGCTATGGTCGGTATTCTCATCCTTATCCCGATCCTGATCCTTGTCATTGTCGCAATGGTGTCCAACATCGTGTCCATGCAAGCGTGGATAAGCGTCGAAGACTTGCTCATCACGGAGAAGGGGACGGAGCGTGCCGCAGACACTATCACTTTGTCGCTTGACGCAATCAGGGGCAAGACCGTCAGCGTTTTCGATTACGTGGACGTCAAAGTGCTTCCCGAGAAGGCGAACAAGTATACGATAGAGTGGAAAGTGGACAGCAACGTCACCTATACGGATGAAGACTACCAAGAAAGATACGCCGCGTATCTTGTCGAGTACAATCGCGTAAGGGCGGAGATCGAAGGGGAATATCCCACCTTCTCAACCCCCGAAAAACAAAACGCGTACAACTTGGCAAAACTCAAATACGCGTCCGACTCGACAAAGATCATCGACGAGATGACTCGCTCGCTTGTTGGAAGGATGTCACCGGCGGTTGCTTTTGTGGGGGATGACGGCTTCACGGTCGATTCCAACTCCACGGGCAAGTTTGTCGCCTCGTCCTATTGCAATTTCACCGTCAAGGTGGTTGCAGAAAACGTTTCAAAAACTTTGTCCGTTTCCGTTGTCGGTGACAACGTAGAAAGAGTCACTCTCGGCAATTTGAACGGCGAAGACAACAATATCAAGGTTGGTCAATCAAGACGTCTTGTACCGACCTACACTCCGATTGACAGCATAGTCAATCACACCGTGTGGCAAAGCGACAAGCAAGACGTTGCGACAGTCGATCAAAACGGCGTTGTCAAGGCTCTCAAAGCCGGCAGCGCAAACATCACCGTCAAGGCAAGCGTTCACTCCACCGAGAAAGGTGAAATCGCATACGTTGAGAGCGGCAAGTACACAATCAACGTCACGGCGGACGGCGCAAGCAGCGTGTACGGAGATACGCTTTATACGGCGGCTCGCAGCCGCAGCTTGACGCTCGCTCAATTGGGACTTTCAAGCGGCGCAACGGCTGTTGAAGGTTGCGAGATTTCGGGCAATGAAGTCAAAATAACGGCGGAAAAAGCCGTCATTCGCACGGCAAACGGCGATTTTGTCGTATATGCAGTGGAAGACGGCGCAATCTCGATCGAAAACGCAAGTTTCTTTGAAAACAAGGAAAACGGCTATGTTTTGGCAGTGGGCGATCACACGCTCAAGCTCTCGGCTGTATTTGCGGATCAACTTGCAACTTCCGCCGTTGGCAACGTGAATTGGACGTCTTCGGACACCGACGTGGCAACCGTTTCGGCAAACGGTGAAGTCAAGGGCGTCAAAAACGGATACGTCACCGTCACCGCAACCGCGGACAACGGCAAGAGCACGTCCATAACTCTCAATGTGCGCAACAAACTTGCATCCCTTCAACTTCGCACTTCCGACTCGTCACTTGCGGTCGGTATGGCAAAAGAAACCGTGTTTGCAAGCGAAAGATACAAAAACGGCGCATTTGAAAAAGAAGCCAACTTCATGAACGTGGTCGTTCAAGGCGAGCCGAGAGATGCAACCGAGGCTCAACTTGCCGATTTCTACGAATCATACAAGTTCGAGATCGTGTCGGGCGGCGAATATGCGCATTTCGATACTACTGTGGCAAACAAGCTCGTGTTTGACTCCGCTCTCGAAGGCAAGATGAAACAGAATATTGTCGTGCGCGTGAGCGCGCGCTATCCAAAGCATGAAGGCATGAGCAAGTTCACCACCGAAGACGTGACAATCACTGCCGTTTACGGTGTGAGCGTATCCGACATCGATCAGCTGCTCAAAGCCGTGCAAGAGCAAAAGGCGTATGCGTACAAAGAAGGCAACTTCGTCCCCGCAGTCACCCGCTTTCAACATCAGAACGGCGATGACAAATACATCGTGCAAGAAAACGAGAGTTCTCTCAACACCTATGCGGTGTGTCTCACTCAAAACTGTGCCTACAAAGTCGTGTATGACGAAAACGGCAAGGTCGTGGGCATCGGCGACAGAGAGGGCAGAGCTCAGTTCTACGGCGATTTGTATGGCAACAACCACATGATCTCGGCAATCACGGGGCAGGTGGATCACCAACTAATCCGCATATCTTGGAGCAATTTGACCGTGTCCAACGTCATCTTGCGCGGAAACTCTTCTCCCGAAGACAAGGAGATAAACAACGCGCAGGACACAAAGTCGTTCAAGGGCGATTTGGTCATTCTCGGCAGCGACGTGCATTGGGACTATTATAGATTGGTCAACGTCAAGTTCGAGTACTGCATTTTGGAAAACGGCGTCAACGGTTTCTCCTGTCGTAACAACGATTTGCAACTTAACGGCTGCGTCATCCGCAACTTGCTCGCATCGGGCATAACCACGCCGCAACGCGTGTGTTACAGGGATGAAGACAAAGCAAATCACCCGTATTATTCGCACGTGAAATTGCACAATCTCGTGTTTTCCAACACGCTCGGCTCGCTGCTTGTCATCACCAATGAGAAGTTTGCCGTCAAACCGACTGCGGACGGAAAAGGCGAATATCGTTTCGTCCCCGGCGACGAAGAGGCAAACTACAAATACGCCATAGAACATTTCTACAGCAAAGGCATCAACTGCGAAGTGGAGCAAACGGGATTCTTGGAAGCGTACAACTGGCAAGACGTGTCCAACGCCAAATTGTTCTTCACGGGTGACGACTACTACGATTTGCTCATTCAACAGGCAAGCGAGGCGGTGCTCAGATTCAACAGCGCGTTTGAAAACTATCGCTACGTAGACTCAAACAACACTTGCTGGTTGCACGTTGCGATCGTGGCGGCGGGACTTTCGTTTGACGGCACGGGTATGTACACCGAAGTGCCTATGCCCAAGATCTCTCTTGCCAACATGGAAGACTACTACACGCTCGACACTCGCACAATGAAGGTGGAAAGCAAAGAATTCCTCGGCATTGCCGCCGAAAAACTTCTCATGGGTATGCCGTTCTTTGTTTACGGCTATCCCAACAATGCAAAAATCATGCCGTATTCGACCTACACGTTGAATGCCGCATTTATCGACAGAATGCACAACTAAGGAGCGACACGATGAAAAAAGTAATGATAGGAATGCTCATCTTGATACCGATTCTCATCCTTGTGATAGTTGCGCTCGTTTCAAGCATCATATCCATTCAGGCATGGATAAGCGTTGAAGACATAATTCTCAAACACAAGGGCACGGAAAACGTTGCCGAAGATATATCTTTCAACTTTGCAAACGTTGCCAACAAGACGATAAATCTCTACGATTATATCGACGTCAAGGTGCTGCCAGACAAGGCGAACAAGTACACTGTTGAGTGGCACATCACAGGTGACGTCATCTGCACCGATGACGAGTATCAAGCAAAATACGAAAAGTACAAACAAGATCTTTCCGCTCTCAAATCAGAGCTTGAAAGCGAATATCCCAATTTCACCGATCCCGAACGCAAGAACGCGTACAAGACGGCAAAATCCCAATACGGCGACGACTCTGTCAAGATCATCAACGCAATGGCGGACACGCTCTTGACAAGGGTTTATCCTGCCGCAAGTATGGTTGACGGAGAAGGCAATGACGTTGCGTCCAACACAACTGCGAAAATGGTGATCGGCTCATACTGCAACTTCACGATCAAGGTCGTTGCAGAGACCGTTTCCAAGACGCTCAACGTGTCGGTTGTGGGCGACAATGTCGAGAGAGTCACTCTTGGCAATTTGGCAGGTGAAGACTCCAACGTCGCAGTGGGCGACAGCAAGCGTCTTGTGCCAAGCTACACGCCCATTGACAGCATCGTCAACTACACGATCTGGCACAGCGACAACGAAGAAGTGGCAACAGTCGATCAAAACGGCGTTGTCAGCGCGCGCAAGGCAGGCACGGCAAACATCACCATGCAAGCAAGCGTGCACTCAACAGAAAAAGGCGCGTCACAATACGTCACGTCCGCTCCGTACACAATCACCGTCACGGCAAACGGCGCAAGCAGCGTGTTCGGCAAGGCTCTTTATACGTCCCGAAAGTCCTTCACGTTTGAAGAACTCGGAATTGACGCAAGCTCCACCGAAAAAGAAGGTTGCACCATTTCGGGAGATAACGTCACGATAACGGGCGATAAAGCCGTGATTCGCACGGCAAACGGCGATTTTGAGATTTTCTCGGTCGGCGCGGATTCTATCGTGATAGAAAACGTGGACTTCTATTCCAAGCAATCGGGATTTGTTCACGCCGTGGGCGAGCATACGCTCAAACTCAAAGCGATTTTTGCCGATGAACTTGCCACCGACACTCTCGGCGCAATCGAATGGTCTTCATCGGATACGGACGTTGCCACCGTCAACGACAATGGCGAAGTCACGGGATTGAAGAACGGCACGACAATCATAACCGCAAAGAGCGCGACCGCCACCACGAGCATCGAGATTCACGTGCAAAGCAAGATTGCGTCCATGCAACTGCGCACGTCCAATGCGCGCCTTGCAATCGGTCTTGCAAGAGAAGCGGTGTTTGCAAGCGAAAGATACGTCAACGACGCTTTTGAAAAAGAGCCCAACTTTGTTGACATCGCAGTGCAGGGCGAGCCGAAAGACGCAACCGCGGAAGAGCTTGCGCTCTTCTATTCCGCATACAAGTTCGAGATTGTGTCTGGCGGAGAATACGCGCACTTTGACGAAACAGTCGCAAACAGACTTGTGTTCGATTCTGCTCTGGAAGGCAAGGGCAAACAAAACATCGTTGTCCGCGTGAGCGCGCGCTATCCCAAATATGAAGGATTGAGCAGATTTACAACCGAAGAAGTGACAATCACTGCCGTCTACGGCGTTGCCGTCAAGAACATTGCCGAGCTTCGCAATGCTGCCAATTTCCAACAATCATACGCTCGTGCCGAAGGCAACTTCATCGGGCCCGAAATGACGTTGGATCTCAATCCCGAAGGCGGAAGATACTTTGTGTACACTCAACACGGATCGCACAAAACCTATGCGATTTGCCTTGAAAACAACATCGAGTTTGACAAAAATTCGGACGGCACTCCCGTGCCTATCACTGGTGACAATAATATTAGACTGTATGGCAATTTGTACGGCAACAACCACATGATCTCATCGCTCAAAGGGCAGGTTGGCAAATACGTGTCGGCTTTGATAATGGAGTGGAGCAACGTCACCGTCAGCAACATCGTGTTGAGAACAAACGACCTTGGCGATGACACTGAAATCAGCAATGCCGACGACACCAAGGGCTTTACGGGTGAAACCATGTTCGCAGGAGATGCGGACTACTCCCGAGTACACTTGAAAAACTTGCGTGTGGAATACTCCATTTTAGAGAACGGTGAAAAGGCTCTCAACTCTTTCAACTGCGATTTGACGCTTGACGGATGCGTGATGCGCAACTACACATCGTGTGGCATGTACGTCCCGCAACGTATGTATTGGAAGGACGAAGAACGCGGCTGTGCGATATTCTACTCAAACATCACGTTCAACAACTTCACGGCTTCCAATATGCTGTGCTCGGTTATGTCGTCTTGCTATGAGCGATTCACAATCACCGATCCCGAAAAGGACGAAAACGGCAAAGAAAAGTCGTTTGGCAGATTCATCCGCAACGATATGGAGGCAAACGAAAAGTATTTCATGGAAAACTTGTACGCCAAGGACATCAACCTTGTCATCAAGCAAACAGGTTTCTTCAACATATACAACTGGCAGGATGTCGACAATGCGTCCATTATCAACATTGGTGATGGCGACGCCAACAAAGAGCTGAATCAAATTATTCAAACCGCCAGCGGCGATTTGTTGCGCAACAATGCGGCATTCAAGGATTATCGCTATGAAGGCACGGGCGCAGATGAAGGTAAGACTTGGTTCCACTTGGCGTTCCTTTGCACAGGCATCTCTGCAGGACAGGGTATCTTCAATGAGAAAACCTATCTCAATTTCACATCAGAAACCGGTGATTTGCACAGGTTCAACATGAGCGATCTCGATCCCAAAGCCGGCGGTATCCCCGTAGTCATCAACACTGTCAAGAAGTTCTCCATTCAGTTCTTCGGCTACGCCAACGACAACCCGATCACACCTTATTCAACCTACAAGATCAACGCCGCCTTCATCGACAGCCTGCATTGATTTTGATATAAGTTGTTTTTATTCGACTGATTTTTCATTGCTATTGAGCGGCTTGTCCGCTCAATAGCATTTTCAACTCAAAAGTTTGTTAAAAACAAGCATCGTCGGCAAAAAATAATGACACAAGATTGATTGATTTTGTCGGAGATTTGATATAAAATGAGTGTATAAAGGAGACATCATTATGCATTACGTATACAAGACGCAAGGCACTTGCGCAAGACAGATAGAGTTTGACATTGACGGAAAGGTCGTCACCAACGTGAAGTTTTTCGGCGGATGCCCGGGCAATCTCACGGCGATACCCATTTTGGTGGACGGCATGACGGTTGACGAGATCGAGAGCAAGCTCAAAGACGTGAAGTGCGGATTTAAGAACACGTCCTGCACCGGACAGCTTGCAATCGCAGTGCGCAAAGCGTACGAAGAAGAAAACAAATAATTCAAGCGGTTTTGCGGTTTTATGCGCCGATAGGAGCATCACTCTTGCGGCTTTTGCTTGCGCAAGGCAGCGTGTGGTAGCGTTGACGTTAAAAGCGTTGCCGACAATTGCGCTATAAGATAAAAAGCGGCAAAACTAGCCAAAAAACTATATGCGAAATTCAAAATCGAGCCAAATTCGGCTCGATTTTTCATAAAATGCGGTTTTCTGATGAAAAACGGCGGTATTTTGCAAGCGATGTAGGGATATAGTGTGGTGTGAAAACGGTCTGACAAAAAGCGTAAAATGCGCCTTGCAATCTCACTATTGAAATTGAAACTTGCGTATGATATAATTTAGGGGAATGTAAAAGGCGGTTTGAGCGGTTTTTGCGGTTATGCGCTTTGACAGCGCGAGATTTTGCCACTTGGCAGCCGCAAGATAGCTGCGACACAATCGATTGCATTCAAAGGAGTTGATTGTTATGATGGACGTTGTCGGCGCGCTCATCTTCAAGGACGGCAAGTTGCTCGTCTGCCAAAGACCGAAAAACAAGGCTCGCGCTCTAAATTGGGAGTTTGTGGGAGGCAAGGTGGAAGACGGCGAGACGAGAGAAGCCGCGCTTAAGAGAGAGTGCAAAGAAGAGCTTGACGCTGACGTTGCGGTGGGCGAGTTGTTTATGCACGTGGTGCATCGCTACACGGACGTCGAGATCTCGCTGTGGATATATC
This sequence comes from uncultured Eubacteriales bacterium, assembly GCA_900548005.1. Taxonomy (GTDB): domain Bacteria; phylum Bacillota; class Clostridia; order Christensenellales; family CAG-917; genus CAG-475. Next base: position 159,926 of record URIZ01000001.1, read on the forward strand.
GCGCCACGCTAAAAGAAGGCTCGGCGGTGAGAAATCTCGAACACAACGATATAAGATGGATTGACGTTGGCGATATAGACGGCTATGAGTTTTGCCCTGCGGACGTTGACATCGTCAAGCAAATCAAGCAGGAAAAAGACCGACTTGAAAAAGGATTATAATCTCAACCAATCTCATTTTTTTGTGCAACTCAGGTTGCAAAGGGGGTACTATGTTACAATTGAAAATAAACGATGAAGTCGTCGAAGTGAAGGAAGGAACGCGGGTGATAGATCTGCTCGCCGACGACGAAAAATGCAAGTATATGGTGTGCAAGCTCGGCACGCAGGTGAAGGAGCTCAATCGCAAGCTGTCCGAGAAGGACAACGGCAAGACGATAGAGTTTTTGGGGCTTGAAAACATCGAGGCAGGCAAGGCGTACGAGGCAAGTTTGCGCTATGTGTTTGCGATGGCTTTTCACAATCTCTATCCCGACGTGAAGATCCGTTTTTCCTACAACGCGTCGCGATCGGTGTTTTGCCAAGTGCTTACGCCCGGGTTCAATATGTCGCGCGAAACTGACGCAATCAAGGACGAAGTGGACAGAATCATCAAGCAAAATCTGCCAATCGAGCGTATCACCGTCACAACGGACGAAGCGCGAGAGATCTATGCGGATATGGGCTTTGACGACAAGCTGGCGATGCTCAAATATCGCCCCGAAAGCCTTGTGCATATCTACAAATGCGGCGACTATTACGACTATTTGCACTCGTATATGGTGCCGTCCACGGGCTGCATTTTCAGCTATTGCATCCGCCCGTACAGCCCCGGCGTCATCATCCAATATCCAAGATACGAGCTCGGCGCGCAAATCCCCGAGTTTGTGGAAGAGAGCATGTACGGCAGGACGTTGCAACGCGCGTATTTGTGGGCGAAAAAGACCAAAACGCAGACCGTTGCCGAGATAAACAAGCGCGTGGACGATGGCAAAGAGCTCGATTTTGTGCAAATGTGCGAGTCAAAACACAATCGTATGCTCGCCGAGCTCGGAGAAGAAATCGCGCGCGATATCGAAAATATCAGGCTTATATGTATAGCAGGCCCGTCATCGAGCGGCAAAACCACGTTCTGCAACCGCGTGCGCATAGAGCTTTTGTCGCGCGGCATAAATCCCGTGATGATCTCTATGGACGACTATTATCTCGAACGTCCCAAGATATGCGCCATTCAGGGCAAAGCCGCAGACGAAGTTGACCTTGAACACATCAACTGCCTCGACATCGAGCAGTTCAACAAAGACCTTTTCGACCTTATCAACGGCGAAGAAGTGACGTTGCCCAAGTTCAATTTCATGATCGGCAAAAAGGAAGTGGGGCGCACCATCAAAGTGGATGAAAACAGCCCGATCATCATCGAAGGCATACACGCTCTCAACGAAAAACTGACTGCGTCCATACCAAAACATCAAAAATACAAGATCTACATTGCGCCGCAACTGCCCGTCAACATCGACGATCATTCGCCGCTCAACACCACGGACTTGCGCCTTATCCGCCGCATCGTTCGCGATATGAAATTCCGCAACTATCCCGCGGCAAACACCATCGATATGTGGCAATCCGTCCGCAGCGGTGAGTTCAAGTGGATTTATCCCAATCAGGAAGGGGCAAACTTTGTGTTCAACTCCGCATTGCCGTACGAGCTTTGCGTGCTCAGAAAACAAGCGTTGCCTGCGCTTATGGAGATCAAATACACCGATCCGCAGTTCCTTGTGGCAAACAGGCTTATCAAATATCTCAAATATTTCAAGCCGATCGAAGACGAGAGCATGATACCTTGCAACTCGCTCATCCACGAGTTTATCGGCGGCAGTTGCTTTGACGTGTGATAGAAGATTATAGCATTACAGCACGCTCAAATCGAGATTTTTGCAATTATGCCGAAATTGGCGAATTTGAGTGAAAATGACAGATTGCGGGTTTTATAAATGTCAAAAGCATTGATAAAACCCGTATTGCGTAAAAATATGAAAAGTTTTGTTTTGAAAGGCGACGTCCTTTACAGTGAATCGAAAGACAAAATCGCCGCTCTCGAAAATGCGTATGTCGTGTGTGTAGGCGGCGTGTGCAAGGGTGTTTTCAAGTTTTTGCCAAGCGAATATCAAGGTCTTGAAACGCTTGATTTTTCGGGCAAACTCATCATCCCCGGGCTTTGCGATTTGCACGTGCACGCTTCGCAATATGCTTTCCGCGGTCTTGGCATGGACATGGAGCTTATGGATTGGCTCTCTATCAACGCATTCCCCGAAGAAAGCAAGTTTGCGTGCGAAGAATACGCAAACAGAGCATACGAGATTTTTGTTGACGCGCTCAAAAAAAGCGCGACAACAAGGGCTTGTATCTTTGCAACAAGGCACGAGGGCGCAACATTTTTGCTTATGCAACTCCTTGAAGACACGGGGCTTGTCACCAAAGTCGGCAAAGTCAACATGGACGAAGGCGCGCCCGCCGATCTTGTTGACGAAAGTGCGCAATCTTCCGTGCAAGAAACTCAAAGACTTGTTGAAAAATCACGTGAGTTTGTCAGGACAAAATATATTCTCACACCGAGATTTATCCCTTGTTGCTCGGATGAAACGCTTGCAGGGCTCGAAGAATTGCAGTGTAAATTCGATCTCCCCGTGCAGTCGCACTTGTCCGAAAACTATGGCGAGATAGAGTGGGTGCTTGAAAACAGAGATGTGGATTTCTATGGTCAGGGGTATGACAAATTCGGATTGATGGGCAAATCCAAGGGCGGAAAACGCGTGCCCACGATCATGGCGCATTGCGTACATTCCGGTGACAGAGAAGTGGAGCTGATGAAGCAAAACGGAGTGTTTGTCGCCCATTGCCCTGCCTCCAACGACAATCTTTGCTCGGGTGTCGCGCCTGTGAGCAGTTATCTTGACAAAGGCTTGAAAGTGGGGCTTGGCAGCGACGTTGCGGGCGGACAAACCGAGTCTATTTTCAGAGCCATGGTTGATGCGGTGCAAGCCTCAAAACTTAGGTGGCGACTCTTTGACAAGAGAGTAAAACCGATTACGTTTGCCAACGCTTTCTATCTTGCAACCAAAGGCGGTGGAGAGTTCTTCGGCAAGGTGGGCAGTTTTGAAGACGGCTACGAGTTTGACGCGGTGGTGCTTGACGATAGCATGCTGCCACATCCGCAATCGCTCGATTTGTTGCAACGGCTTGAAAGATTTGCATATCTTTCGGGTGATTTGTCTGGTGGCGTTGCGGCAAAATTTGTGCAAGGCGAATGCATATCGCTGTAAATGCAAACAAAATCCTCCAATCAAAGCGCAGGGTTTGCATAAGGCATGCAAAAGTGATAGAATGATTGACGCTCGGCAAGACGAGATTTTGCCGAGTTTCATATTGAAAATTGCAAGGTGAAACGATGTACAAGATAGCAAGAGTGGGATTGCATCATTTTGAAGAGCCGTGTTTGTCGGGCGAGAAGGGTAGCGGAACTATCTTTTTTTCGGGCTGCAATTTACGGTGCTTGTTTTGCCAAAACTATGAGATTTCGCACGGCGGAAAGGGAATTGAAGTGAGCGAGAGCGAGCTTGTTGATTGCATGCTCTATCTTCAAGATATAGGCGCGCACAACATCAATCTCGTCACGCCGTCAAACTACACAAATTTGCTTCAATCGACGCTTGAAAAGGCAAAAACGGTGGTTAAACTGCCGATTGTGTGGAACAGCAGCGGATACGAAACGGTTGCCAATCTTAGAAAAATGCAAGGCTTAGTGGACGTGTATCTGCCCGATTTCAAGTATAGCGACAACGCTCTTGCGTGGGAATATTCGCACGCAAAAGGGTATAGAGAAGTGGCTCTTGCCGCTCTTGAAGAGATGCGCCGCCAACAGCCGAAAGACGTGTTTGACAATGGCGGAATGATGCAAAAAGGCGTCATCGTCAGACATCTCGTTTTGCCCGGGCAAATCGAGAACACCGTGGGCGCGCTACGTGACATCGCAAGCGTTGACAAGAGCCTTTACGTAAGTCTTATGGGGCAGTATTTTCCCACCGACAACGTCAAAGATCATCCCACGCTTTCAAGACGGATCACGCAAGACGAGTATGACAAGGCGATAGACGCTTTCTTTGCAAGCGGACTTTGCAACGGCTTTTCGCAAGAGCTTGACAGCGCAACCGAAGAATACGTGCCCGATTTCGATCTTGCAAGCGTGCGCGCGATATTAGAAAAATATAAAAGTTAATATATAAAATACTATACAATATATAGTGCAATTCGATAGAAAATTTTGCGTGAAACGCGTTTTGAAAATACTTTTCGTGTGATTAAAAAAACTTTAAAAAAGTTGTCGAAAATCGGTTGCGAAAATTCTTGCGTTGTGATAGTATACTGTCAAATGTAAATCTTGGAGCAGGCTGTATATGTTCAAAAGCAACTCAAAACTCAAGAAAACCATTTTTGCAGCGCATGGCGTTGCGGGGGTTGCGTTTTCTTTCGATGAGTGCCGTATCAGCCCCATTGATACAATAATTGCCTAATGAAGAAGTCCCGACGGACTTCTTTTTTTTGTGCCAAACGGCACGGTGCAGAGCAAAGACAAAACAAAATTTATATACAGGAGAACGACAATGTCAACAAATCAACTCGTTTATGACGTCAACGACAGACCGCCTTTTGGCAAAATGATTGTGTTTGCATTCCAACAATTGCTTGCAATCATGGCAGCGACAATCGCAGTGCCTACAATCATCGGTCTTCCCACACAAATTCCTGCGGCAATCTTGGGCGCAGGTATCGGCACGATTGTATACCTTCTTTTCACAAAATTCAAAAGCCCGGTCATCATATCCAGCTCGTTCGCGTTTTTGAGTTCGCTCTCAACGGCGTTGGCATTCGGATATTGCGGAATCATTCTCGGCGGTGTGCTTGCAGGTCTTGTTTACGTGATATTGGCAATAATCATCAAGTTTGCAGGCAGCAAATGGGTGTCAAAGCTCATGCCCCCGGTCATCATCGGACCCACCGTCGCAATCATCGGTCTTTCGCTTGCAGGCAACGCAATGGGTGACATCGTCACGGCAAGCGGAGCGGCAATCAACAGAAGCTACAACCTTGTCGCACTCTTCTGCGGTCTTGTGACGCTCATCACCATCTGCATCTGCTCCACTCAAAAGAAATTCAAGATGGGACGTCTTATCCCGTTCATCATCGGCATCGGCGCAGGCTATGTCGTGGCATCATTCTTCTCCATCTTCGGATACTGCTTCAACGTCGAATATCTCAAGATAGTCAACTGGCAGCCCCTTGTCAACAACTTTGCACCGCTCGGCGACGCAGCAGCAAGCGCAGGCGACAAAGTGCAAGCATTCCTTACATATCCTGACTTTGCTCTCATCGAGGCAATTAAAGAGCTTGTCACCGGCAACGTCAGCCAGGCTGTTCAGACAGCAACGGGCGGCATCTCCACAACGCTCACTTGGGCGGGCGTCGGCGAAGTCGTGCTCGCATTCGTGCCTGTCGCGCTCGTCGTCTTTGCAGAACACATCGCAGACCACAAGAACCTCAGCTCCATCATCGGCAAAGACCTTGTCGAAGGCGAGCCCGGACTTTGCCGCACACTCCTTGGTGACGGCGTCGGTTCAATCGCCGGTACTGTGTTCGGTGTCTGCCCCAACACCACTTACGGTGAATCGGTCGGTTGCGTGGCAATCACCAAAAACGCGTCCGTGTCCACAATCTTCACGGCGGCAGTGATGTGCATCATCTTGTCATTCATCAGTCCTATCATGGCACTTTTGCAAACCATTCCGGCTTGCGTAATGGGCGGTGTGTGCCTCACTCTCTACGGATTTATCGCAGTGAGCGGTCTTAAAATGTTCAAGGACATCGACCTTGGCGACAACAAGAACCTCTTCACGGTTTCCACAATCCTTATCGCAGGTATCGGCGGACTTGCAATCAAGATACCCTATCACCTTACCGACAACGGTACTGTTGACAAGACCATCACCATCACTTCCATTGCAACCGCTCTTATCCTTGGCATAGTCGTGCACGCAATCATCAGCGCAATCGAGAAAAAGCAGGGCGGCGACGGCAACGAAGAAGAAGTGAAAGAAGAGCCTCAAAGCCTTATCGCAGGCGCGGTCGCTCCCAAAGCAAAATTCGACGTCGGCGTTGACGAAGTCAAAGAAGTCGAACAAGAAGAAAAAGAAGAGGCTATGCTCCAAGAGTTCCGCAAGGAAGAGAGCGAGGCTCAAAACGATATTAACGAATAACAAAGGAGTCTATCATGACGCAATACGAAAACGTACACATTCTCGACCATCCGCTCATCCGTCACAAAGTGGCGATCATCAGAGATAAAAACACTTCCACCAAGCAATTCAGAGAAGTCATCAGCGAGATCGCAACTCTCATGGCGTACGAAGCGTTCAAGGAAGTCCCCACTCAACAAATCACTGTGGAAACTCCGCTTGAAACAGTCGAACAAACCGTCGTCAAAGAAAACTCGATCGCAATCGTGCCCATTCTCCGCGCAGGACTCGGCATGGTGGACGGCATTCTCTCGCTCTTCCCGGCGGCGAAAGTCGGACACATCGGTATGTACCGCAACGAAGAAACCCTTGAACCGCAAGAGTACTATTGCAAACTTCCGCAAGGCATCGAAGATAAAGTCGTTATGCTCGTCGATCCGATGCTCGCAACCGGCGGCAGTGCAATCGATGCCATCACGCTCTTGAAGAAACGCGGATGCAAACACATCAAATTCCTTGCCATCATCGGCGCACCCGAAGGAGTTGAAAAGATTCACGCCGCTCATCCCGACGTTGAAGTTTATGTTTCCACGCTTGACCGTCAACTCAACGAGAACGGCTACATTTTGCCGGGGTTGGGGGATGCGGGCGATCGTATCTTCGGCACAAAATAATGCGCTGAATAGCGACTGACTTTGTCAGCACCCCGAGCCTGCCAACTCACGTACGTCTTGTACGCTAGGGTTGTCATTCTCGGGGTGCTTTCGCGTCATTCATCTATTTAGTGCATTATTTTCCAAAGAGTTTTAGAGATAGCAAATAACTGCGGCAGAGCCGCGCTCCCGTCAACTCATGTACTATGTGTACATTAGGGTTGCCGTTAGCGTGGCTCTTTGAATTAATAATTAATAATGAATAATTAATAATTGCGGAAGGCGAAGACTTATCCGAAAGTCTATTCGGAGCGTACTTATAAACGGACTGTGCAACTTCGAAGACGGAAGACGAGCCGCAACGGCGGCGAGCAAATAAGCGCCGAGCAAGACGATTGTACGAGCGACTGCGCCGTGTTGTTGCGGAGCTGGCGCACAAAGCGAAGTGGCATAACAAGGGGACGATACTTATCTATGCGAGTGCCGACTGTCTTCCCCGCGAGCGACGGATAACACTGTAGAGAAAGTACTCTATACGAGTGGTGGAAGAAATACCGGCACGGACCGGAAAGATGGGGCAATTCTATTTAGGGTTTCAAACGCTCACCCCTTTGTAGAGCCGTGAACTTATTAAAACTTATACACGCACTCTGCACATTCAAAGCGTACTTATACACGCACTCTGCATTTGGCGAAAAAAATGCGCCGTACGGCTAAATGTTGGGGTGGGACACCCACACCCGAAACGAAAACTTAAAATTAAACATATTTGGGCGTGTTCATAAAATTTTGTGACAATTGCGGTTTGCTGTGATACAATTTTTATATATAAAAGTCGGGTGGGCTATGAAGAAAAACTTGCTCAAAATTTTATGCGTTGTATTATTGTCGGTGGCAATGACCGTGTTTTTTGCGTGCAACGACGATGCGGGCAACGCTCCCGAGCCGCAACCTATGCCTCCGACCGAAGATGAAATCCGCGCTGCGAATATGTCGGCAAAAGACGGCGTTGTGTACGGTGAAGACATAGAGATAGAATACGATTCAAAGGTGACGGGAGCAAAAAAGCATGCTATGGTGACTTTGCCGCGAGATTATGACGAGCAAAAGTCCTATCCGGTGCTATATTTGTTGCACGGCATGGCTTGCGATCATCATGCGTGGCTTGATGATTGCAATGCAAAATACATCGTTCAAAATCTCGTAGACGAAGGCAAGGCGCAAGAGATGATTCTTGTGTCCGTCAACTCGATTGTCAATGCCACCGAGATTGCTCCGTCGGTGTCAAGCGATGAGTACGCGCCCATGTTCGACAAGACGGCGGATGAGATTTTTACATCGCTTATGCCGTATATCAACAGCCGTTATTCCACGCTCACGGGTAAGCAGAACACGGCGATCGCAGGCTTTTCCATGGGCGGAAGAGAAAGTCTACTCACGGCGTTTGAGCATCAAGACGCATTTGACTATGTGGGCGCGTTTTCGCCTGCCGGATTTGACAAAAAGGTCATATCTTTCAACAATGCCATCCCCGATTTCAAATACGAAGAAGGGCAGTCTTTCAAGGTGCTTATGCTTGCAATCGGCACTATGGACACGATGACGGGCGGCGTGACGCCGGGGCTGAAAATCAAGTTTGACGACAACAAAGTTGCGTATCAGGCAAAGACATACGTTGGCGGACACTCTTATAGCGTGTGGATGAACGCGCTTTATGACTTTGCGCTGCAACTGTTCAAATAAACACAGGGATTGAAACGGCAACAAAATTTTACGTCTAAAATATGAAAACTTAATATGAAAAGAAAAAAGATTTGGCAATCGCCAAATCTTTTTTCTTGCAGATGAGAAATTTGTTTATGCGCCGCAACGTGCTCTTTGCAGTGTATAGGCACGGAAGTTTGTCCGATTGAAACTATTTTCGTAGTGACGAATTTCTTTGTTTCCGTCGTGTTTCAAAATCCATTTCGTCAATGGTTTTCTTTTGACTGTCAGACGTTTTGAGAATTTCTCGATTGCTCTTGCAGCATGCGGGAAAGGAATGCTTTTGTGCGCTCTTCCTTGGGAGCGGTGAAGATCTCGTCGGGAGATCCTTGCTCCACGATGACGCCGCCGTCCATAAACACGACCTTGTTTGCCACATCCCTTGCAAAAGCCATCTCGTGCGTGACCACAAGCATAGTAAGTCCGCTGTCGGCAAGGTTTTTCATGACGGCAAGCACTTCGCCAACCATCTCGGGGTCGAGAGCGGAAGTGGGCTCGTCAAAGAGAATGACTTCCGGATTCATCGCAAGCGCGCGAGCGATTGCCACACGTTGTTTTTGACCGCCCGAGAGTTGCTTGGGCTTTGCGTTGACGTACGCGCTCATTCCCACAAGTTCGAGATATTTCATTGCAACGGCGGTGGCGTCCGCCTTCTTCATTTTCAGCACTTTTCTTGGTCCGATGGTGCAGTTTGACAGCACGCTCATGTTGTTGAAAAGGTTGAATGACTGAAACACCATAGTCACTTTTTCGCGGTATTTGGGTGCGGATTTAGTCTTGGTGATGTCTTCGCCGTGGTAGTATATTTCGCCCGCAGTCGGCGTTTCAAACAGGTTTATGCAGCGCAAAAGGGTGGATTTGCCGCTTCCCGACGATCCGATGATGCATGTCACGTCACCTTTGTACACGTCAAAGTCTATATCTTTGAGCACTTCGTGATCGCCGAAATTTTTGCCCAAGTGGCGAATTTCGATGATAGGCGCATTGCCGGCCGAGTTGTCGCAATCGGGGGTTGACGAGTCGCAATCAATATGTTCAACCGCATTTTCGGTGATTTGAGAGCCGTTTTCAAGCTCGTCTATTGCTGCTTGTATATCAATGTTTCTTTCGTTGTCGCTCATTGGTTGTTTCCTCCCGTTGCCTTGTTTTCTCTCACGATAGACTCGGCGTCCATATTTTGCGAGCCCATGATTTGATAGTCCTTTTTGCCGTCCATTTTCTTTTCGACAAGACGGAGAATTCTTGTGATCGTGAAGGTCAACACAAAGTAGATCGCCGCAATCACGAGATATGTTTCAAACGTTGCGTAGGTGTTGAGCGCAATGGATTTGCCATAGAAGAACAGCTCGGTGAATCCGATGACGTTGAGCACGGACGTATCCTTGATGTTGATGACAAATTCGTTGGCAACGCTTGGCATGATGTTGCGAAGAGCTTGCGGCAAAACGACGTTCCACATAGTCTGCGAGTGTGTCATGCCGATTGCTTGCGCGCCTTCAAACTGACCTTTGTCAACGGATATGATGCCGCCGCGCACGATTTCTGCCATATACGCGCCGGTGTTGATTGACACGATGATAAGACCTGCAAGAGTGACGTTCATGGTGTTGCCGTCATTGATGAGCGCAAAGCCCCAAAAGATGACCATTGCTTGCACCATCATAGGCGTGCCGCGGAACACTTCGATGTATATGGACAAAATCACGTCGCCGATCTTTTTGAGCACGGCAAGGAATTTGTTTTTGGGTTTGTCGAGCGTGCGATACATGCCGATGAGAAGACCGATAAGCAATCCGACCAGCGTGCCCACAATCGCCACCAAAATGGTGTAACCCAAGCCTTTGAGGATCCAAGAACCGTACTTTTTGAAGATGTTGCCCACTCTTGTGAAGAAGGTGGATTGAGCGTCCGTGTTTGCGTTGTCGGTGGAGTATTGCACGGCGGTTTGCATGAGTTCAAGACGCTCTTCAAGGCTGATGGAAGAGATGACGTTGTTGATTGCATCCTTGTTTTCGTAGCCGTATCTCATGCCGATTGCAAGGGACGTATCGTCTGCGCTTGCCTCAAAACCGTTCTCGTTGTTTTTGAGATGGATGTAGGTAAGTTGCGGATTTGCGGCGCAGTCCGCAATCGCGCCCGGCTCTTCTGCGACGTATCCGTCCACCGTCTTTGCGTTGAGCGCAACGGTCATTGCAGGGAAGGATTCCATTGGGGTAAGGCGGGTGATGCCGTAGCTTGCCGGCAGATTTTCGAGCGCGGAGTCGTGGAAAGTGCCGTTTTGCGCCACGAGCTTTGCGCCTGCAAAGTCCGAAAGGGAAGTTGCTTTGGCGTATTGACCGTCTTTTCTCACCACGACAACGAGATTGCTCTCATAATAGGTGGCGGAAAAGTCGATTGACGCGCGGCGTTCGGCGGTGGGGCTCATGCCTGCGATGACAAGATCGAGAGTGCCTGCTTTAACGCCTGGCACGAGAGAGTCCCATTCGAGTTTTGTGATGACAAGTTCTTTGCCAAGAGCGTCCGCAATGCGCTTTGCGATGAGAATGTCATAGCCGTTGGCATAACCTTCGGCGTTTGAGATTTTCACTGCGCCGTTGGCGTCTGTCATTTGCGTGAAGTTGAAGGGGATGTATGCACATTCAAGCCCGACAACCAATTTTTCCTTGTGCGAGTCGTCTTTGTCGTTGTTGCATGCGCTAAGCGCAAAAACGCAACCTATGACGACGGTCAAGACCAATATCAGCGATATGATTTTGACGGATCTTTTCATTTTTTTCACTCCTGAAGTTGTTTTTCATCTTGCTTTGCGGATAAAAAAAACCGCAATGCTAACAACATTGCGGCAAAAAACCTACTCAATGCTGATAGCTCTCCACTTTGCAGTGACAGTACAACGCATATTCTGCGTTGTCCCAAGAGTGATCGCTTCAGACCAAGCAAGTCATTCTTTCGGCGAGTTTTCCTTTGCCACCGCAACGAAGTCTGCGTTGTCGGCTTGTCATAAAACTCGCGCCTCTATCAAGTTGATGAACAGAGTGTAGCACAACGCTTTCGCATTGTCCAGCAAATCAAGGTAAGTTATGAAAAAAAGTCGGTTTTCGTCGAAAAAGGAGTGTTATATTAGAGAAGTCATAATACGAAAGCAAAGACGAATCAATATGAAAAATGTTTCATATTTATTGACTTAACGGAATGGTGGTGGTATATTGTAGGCGAAAACAAATAAAGAGCGTGCAATATATATGATTGAAATAACTTTGCAAGTTTGAAGGAATGCAATGCGGTATGTGCGAGTCGCACGTCAACGACGCAGTGCGCAAAGCGGCAAACGTGAAGAAAGTCACGTCTTCACATACGGCAGGCAAGACAGTCGTCATCGCAAACGACGACACCGATGTCGAAGCAATAAAGCAAGCGATTGCAAAAGACGGATACGGGGTGGGAGAAGTCACCGTAAAACCGTACGAAAAGAAAGGCTTTTTCTCTTTTTTGAAGAAATAAGATTTTTGGTGGATAAAAGTTTATAGCATTATGAAGAACGGTCTGTATTTGACGGACTGTTTTTTCATATTTTCCGTTTTATATATTACATTTTTGCGACAAATCCGTGTTTTCATAAAACTGCTTTGCTTTGAGCCTGTTTAGCGGAATATATTTATCTGATTATTATGTCTGTTTTAGCAATTGACCGTTCAATTTTGCAGGCGTTTTGTGTGTCGTTTTTAGCGAATAAAATACCGACGCCACCCAAGCGGGTGGCGTCGGTATAAGTTAAAATAGGGGGGAGATAATTAGCCAAGTACGTACGCAAAGGATGCTGCGGTGTTTGCGCAAGTCATCATGGTGAAGAGCAGAGTGTTTATCACTGCGCCGAGCCATACGTTGCCGGTCTTTGCGGTCATTCTTCTTGAGATGACGGTTGAGATTGCAAGGATGGGCACCATGGGGATAAGCACTATGTATCCGAGTGCCATATCTTTTTGCCACAACACGCCCGTGGTTGTAAACGTGCCGTATTGAATTGCAATCATCAAGAGCACGCCGATTATGTTGAAGAACACATTGATGAGAATCGTTGCCCATTCGGGAAGGTTCTTTGCGCGGAAGCCTTCGTTGAAGATTGCGCTGACGCTGAAGAAGATGCCGAAGAACAGAGCGTATCTCATCATCGTGGGCAGCATTTCGATGTTGAACACCTTGATTGCGAGCGTCCAAATTCTGAAGTCCACCGTCCATGCTTGCCAGTTGATATAGGTGACGATATACACGCTTGCGACTGCGATTATGCCAAGAAGCAACGTCTTTGCAAGACCTTTTATGCCTGTTGGCACTCTTGCGGGTGCAAACGGATTTTCGGTGTGGCTGCTTGCTTCTTCCTTAAATCTGAATCTATTGACCGTGCCGTTGACTGCCCACAAGAAGAGCACTACGGCAAGAGCGAACAGAGCGGTGCAGACTGCCCATACGCACACCCAGTTGGTCGTGTCTTGCGGATAGAGTTGGGTATTGGGGAAGAATTTGCCGCCAAATTCGGTGCATATCGGTTGAATGGTGAGTCCCGAGAAGATTGCCACCGCAAGCGCGCCTATCCAGTAGGTCAAATGCTTTTGCACGCCGTGCAGGGGAGCGGGTTCGAGCGGCTTGTTGCCAACCCACACCATTTCGCCGTTCTCGTTTGCCGCTTGCTCGCCAACGGAGATACTCTTGAAGAATCTCGTCTTGAGAAGAAGACCGATGAGCGGGAATATCATCGTGATGACTGCGATAAGTCCGAGCAAAGAGAATGCTTCTTTGAGCCACCAGGTTTGTTTGCCTTCGGCGATGTATTTGTGTCCGTCGGGAGTGCCGAATGCGTTGTAGAAGAAGTTTACGACAGCGTTTGCGCCTTCCACGGATTCATGGTTTTGGGGATGCACGCCTGCGATTTCGTATATGGCACGGAAAGTTCCGTCCACTGCTTGACCGCCTTGGGGAGTGACAAGTTCTGCGCCCGTTGCGGTTTGTTTGTAGATGCCTTTGTTGACGATCGTGTCTTCAGCGGTGAGACCGAGGAATTTCTTTGCGGTTGTGGTGGAGAGAAAATCTCTTGAGATCGTGCCGCCGTTTTCTCTGGTCGTGAAGAAGAATTCGTCGTCTTTTGCTTTAAGGAAGCCGACGGATACGTCTGCGCCTGCGCCCATAAACGAGCTCCAAGCCTGCATCAAACCTGCAGAAACGATGCCCACGTTCTTGTCCGCCATAAGCGTTGCCGCCGTGGTGTAGCCGCCCATCGAGTGTCCCGAGATACCGATTTTGGATTTGTCAACGATGTCGAGATTGTACAGATACTTTGCAGAGTCGTACAAGCCGTTGGTTGCCATCATAGCGTTTTGTTTGCCGCTGTTGTCGTAGTTGCCGTGTCCTTCGCGGTCAACGGTGAGCACGATAAAGCCGCGGCGCGCAAGCTCGATTGCATTTTGAAGTTGCATTTCACGGTTGTTAAGATAGCCGTGAGTGAGTACAACTGCCGGGAGCGGATGCTCGGGGCTTGCGTCCTTTGGAACAAACAATATGCCCGACACCACTTTGCCTTTGACGGCGGTTTGAGTTTCAACGGGCGTTCCGTCTTCTCCAACCGTCGTTGTTGTGATAGTCCCCGTGTTCGTTTCGTCCCTAAGGTCGGTGACGGTCACTTTGAAACCGTCCGATTGGATGCAAGACGCACAGAAACTGCTTACGAAAATAACCAGCAAGCAAACCACGAGAAAAATAAGATTGACTTTGTTTTTCTTGCAAAAATTTGCAATGTTGTTCTTTACGTAGTCCATAATTTGTCTCCTTTATCAAATATTTTTTTTCATTATTTGGTTGGCGCAACGCCAAAACCCCATACAAATCAGCCTGCGTTTTTAACTCATCTTTAATATACAATCTGTAAAATAAAATTGCAATTGACAAAACTGCATAGTTAGTGTACAATTTGATTGTACGATATAGACTACAAAATGCACAATAAGGACACAAAAATACAAAAATGAAGAGTAGATTTGAAGAATTTATCGAAATTGACAAGTTCCGCAAGGCTCTTGGTTATGTGTCGAGAGCCACGGGATTGGCTTTTGCAATGCTCGATCCGCTTGGCAACATCATCATTCCGCCCATGAACGAGTCGGAGTTTTGCGTTGAGGCGCGCAAAGATCGCAATGTGGCTTCAAGATGCGTCGATTGCATCATACACTCGGCAATCGCGGCGGCAAAAAGCAAGAAAACCAACTTCTTCAAGTGTCAGTACGGCATTTTGGAGTTTGTCGTGCCAATCTTCATCAACGGCGAGTACGTTTCGGCGATTTGCGGCGGTGAAGTGCGCACCGATATCGACGACGTTGTGGACTATGTCTATCCGCAACAAGACTTCGATCCCGCTTTGCAAAAGTATTATGACGAGCTTAGATTGGTGGAAAAGGACAGGTATTTTTCCGCAACCAAACTCATCGAGATGATGGTCAACAATCTATCCAGCCTCGATCTCGTTATGAAAATCGCAAAAAACAACGTGGACAGCGACCGCGTGGACTCTCGCGTCAGAGTGGCTGTCGATTTTATCAACGACAACTATGCGTCCAAAATCACGCTTGCGCAACTTGCCGAAATGTCCTACGTCAGCGAAAACTATTTTTCAAAACTCTTCATGCGCGTGATGAAACAAAACGTGACGGACTACATCACGTCCTGTCGCATAGAAAAGGCAAAGGAATTTTTGTTGCAAACGGACATCAAGATCGGCAAAATCTCGGAGATGGTCGGATTTGAGGATCCTGCCTATTTTCACCGCATGTTCAAGAAGTACACGGGCATGACTCCCAACAAATTCCGCTCCGCCGTTCTCTAACCAAAACTTTTGCACACGCGCGCGCATACACGCATCGCACATACGCGTACAATAAATATAAAAAGCCGCAATTTGAACCGATTTTTTATCGGGCGAAATTCAAAAAATCTTTGCATTTTGTGTATAATATGGTATAATCATTTCACCAAAAGCGTTGGATTGTTACGCGATTTGGGGGTGTTTTTGGATTCGACACTCAGTTTTAGGCGGTATAAGCACGTCGTAGGCTCGGCTACGTTATCAACGGAAACTTAAAATTAAATGCAAAAAACAATCAAAAGAGCTCCAACATGGAGTTCGCTCTTGCTGCGTAACTAACTAGTCAGCACGTCGCCCCAAGGTTTTCTGTTCCCTTGGCAAGCGGCGTCAGAAAAACAGACAACGCGACTTGATTGCTCAGTAGAGTCGTTGTCATCACGAGCTTATCAAACGGCGGTTTGCAAGTGAACCAAAGGGCGAAACATTCAATCATTTGCTAAACGTGTAGAAAGTGCCGAAGACGGCTGTTTGGACCGGGGTTCAAATCCCCGCACTTCCACCAAAAACGTAAAACCGTGTATCTAACACGGCTTTTCTTTTGTCTTCAGTGCGGTGATTATGCGATTTTGGTAAAATCGCATCACGGCAATGCCGTGTGAACCCCTTTCGGCTGCACGCGATTGACCTTCGGTAGCAATCGCTGATTGGCAAATCCCCACACTTCCACCAAAAACTTGAAAACCATGTATCTAACACGGTTTTGCAATATAAAAAGCACTGCGGTTGCGGTGCTTAAAGCTTACTTGCAAAGTAATTCATCTGTTGAAATTTCAAATATGTTGCACAATTCAACAATCTGAACAATGGAAGGCTCGCTATATCCAGTTTCCCAATGAGAAACTGTTTTTACGGTTGTATCTAATTTTGAAGCCAATTCTTTTTGACTTAATTTGTTTTCAACCCGTAATTGCTTTAAGTTTTCTTTGAAATTCACCTTCATACTTTTATTGTATCAATTATTGAGAAAAACATTTGACAATCTCAAATATTGAGAATATACTTTTAATACAGATGTTAAACAGGGGGCTTGATTATTTTTTGACTTGATATTGTTTGTTTGGCATTTAGTACTATTTTGGAGTAAAATTATGAACAAAAGATTGACAATTTTTGTTGTATTTGCTATTTTGTCATGCTTTGTAATGTTTTCTTTAGTTGCATGTGATGAAAAGAAAGATAATGATTCAAAGCCAATTGTATGCGTGCATAATTTTGTTGAGCAAAAAAACACCGCAACTTGTGAGTCTAATGGAGTTGTGATCTATAAATGTACAAAATGCAATGAAACTAAGTCGGAAGCAACACGTGCATATGGTCATAAAGGCATGTTTATTTGTGATAATTGTAAACAAAAATTTACCGACTTAATATATCCTTTTTTGAAATCCAATACTTCAGAAAGTGTTGAAAATGGAGAAAAAACCATAAGAGAGATTTTGTTTAAAAAATCAGATGATAATGAGTTGATGATGGTTTATAAACTTACATCGAAAATGATCGCTGACTGCACCATCGTGACTGTTTTTCTTATTGAGGATAATGGATCATGGGATTACATTCATGGAGTTAAGTATTCTGGAGCAATCAATGATGAAGGGGAAATGCGTGGACGTTTGGATTATAGTAACTTATACCTTTATAGAGAGATTTCTCTCAAAAATAATAATTTTGAAATGCCATATTTTTCAGCAACAGGAAATAGCGATATGAAAGAACTTCTTTATGACACGTTAAAGACGACTTTTGCTTTGGCATTGAGATTGTTGCAATTAGGATGTATTGAGAAAGGTAATATAAGTATGGCAAATTTTGGATTTGTTAATTTTTAAGTAGCAGTAATACATAGTTGCGTTATTAATTTGTCAGAATAATTTTTGAATATTACTAATAATGATTGCAATATAAAAGCACCGCGGTGGCGGTGCTTTTTTGTGGATGTTGTTGTGTCGGCATAAGGTTGTGCCGAGAGCGATTGCGAGATAAACTTGCAATCAATATTCAAATTGTTCGGTGAAGTAGCCGACGAGATTTTCAATCGGGATACGCACTTGAGCCATGGTGTCGCGCTCGCGGACGGTGACGCAGTTGTCTTCAAGCGTGTCGAAGTCCACGGTGACGCAATAGGGAGTGCCGATCTCGTCTTGACGGCGGTATCTCTTGCCGATTGATGCGGATGTGTCGAAGTCGCAAGCGAAGTGTTTGGAGAGTTGTGCATACAATTCTTCCGCTTTTTCGTTGAGTTGTTTTTGCAAGGGGAGCACTGCCACCTTGATCGGCGCGATTGCGTGGTGCAAGTGGAGCACGACACGAGTGTCGTTTTCGCCGACTTGTTCTTCTTCGTATGCGTCGCAAAGGAATGCAAGGAACACTCTGTCCGCGCCGAGCGACGGCTCGACAACGTAGGGCACGAATTTCTCGTTGGTGACGGGATCGATATAGCTCAAATCCTTGCCGCTGGTCTTGATATGTTGGTTAAGGTCGTAGTCGGTGCGGTCTGCAACGCCCCAAAGCTCGCCCCAACCGAACGGGAATTTGTATTCAAAGTCCGTGGTGGCTTTTGAGTAGAAACAAAGCTCTTCCTTGTCGTGATCGCGCAGTTTGAGCTTTTCGTCGTTCATGCCGAGATCGAGAAGCCATTGATGGCAGAAGTTCTTCCAATAGTTGAACCATTCAAGGTCTGTGCCGGGCTTGCAGAAAAATTCAAGCTCCATTTGTTCAAATTCGCGGATACGGAAGATGAAGTTGCCGGGAGTGATCTCGTTGCGGAAGCTCTTGCCGATTTGACCGATGCCGAAGGGCAGTTTCTTTCTCGTCGTGCGTTGCACGTTCTTGAAGTTGACAAAGATGCCTTGTGCGGTTTCGGGGCGCAAATAGACGGTGGAAGTGGAGTCTTCCGTCACGCCGATGAACGTCTTGAACATAAGGTTGAATTTTCTCACGCCCGTGAAGTCGCTGTTGCCGCACACGGGGCAGGGGATCTTGTGCTCGTGCACGTATTGTTCCATCTGCTCGTTTGTCCAGCTTGCGATGTTCTCCTCGATGCCGTGTTTGTGCATATAATCTTCGATAAGATCGTCCGCACGGTGACGGGATTTGCAGCTCTTGCAGTCCATAAGCGGATCGGAAAAACCGCCGATATGTCCGCTGGCTTGCCAAGTGGTCGGGTTCATGATGATTGCGCTGTCAAGCCCAACGTTGTAGGGGTTTTCCACCACAAATTTCTTCCACCAAGCCTGCTTGATGTTGTTTTTCATCTGCACGCCGAGCGGGCCGTAGTCCCACGAGTTCGAGAGACCGCCGTAGATTTCGCTGCCCGGGTAAACGAAGCCGCGATTTTTTGCAAGGGCAACGATCTTGTCCATTGTAACGTCTGCCATAATAAAAACTCCTTTCGCACTCATCCGGAATGATGAGCCGACAAATATTATCTATAAGATAATAGAATAAAGATAATGAAAAGTCAAATTTTTTGACGATAATGCCGCGTCAAAGTCCAAAATTTCAGTTGTTCATGAAGATGTAAAGCACACACAAAAAGGCGTATATATCAAAGACAAACGTCGGCAAAAACTCCAAAGCGATTTTCCAATCTTTTGTGAGAAAGCGGATAAAAAGCACGTATGCCATTGCAAGCACCGCCGTTATACACACAAGCGCAAACACAAAATTTTTCAGCGTGAAAAAAGCAAAGACAAACAACACCGAAAACAAGCCTAAAAACACAAAAAAGAGCATTGACGGAAAAATATGTTTGAACTCCACAAGCCGTGACACTGCCAACACGCAAGACAAATAGCACCCTGCCACCATAAGCGTATATCCGAGCCTACTTGCCACAAACGGCGGTTTATCAAGCGCAATCCACCACTTTAAGTCAAATTTGAAGCAAAGCGAACACAATCCCGACACTATCAAAGTGCAGAACAATGCCACTGTGATTCCTATCATGCGTTTGAGATATCTCACGTCAAAGTATATTTTGCAAGCCGCGTTTCAATGCGTTGTAACACAATTTTTCAAGAAAGCGTAAGGTAATGTAGGAGCAATCCGAAAAATCAAAAGGGGGTACATAAAATGAACGGATTCTTTACAAACGGCGCAAACGGATGCGGTTGCAACACCTGTGACATCGTGTTGCTTTTGATGTTGCTCAACTGCTGCGGCGGCACGGGTATGAACACGATGAACAGCTGCGATCTTGTGTGGCTCATTCTCATCCTTTCCTGCCTTTGCGGCGGCGGGTGCAATTGTGGCTGCAAGTAAAAATCATCGCCGAGGCAACGGCAATGCACGAATGTCGTTCATTGCCGAGAGCCACGCTTGATTTTTACTTTTCTATCGCGCGGAAAATCTTTGCTATCGGTTCATGCACGGATAAAGGCTCAAT
Source organism: uncultured Eubacteriales bacterium (assembly GCA_900548005.1). Classification (GTDB taxonomy): domain Bacteria; phylum Bacillota; class Clostridia; order Christensenellales; family CAG-917; genus CAG-475. Next base: position 179,902 of record URIZ01000001.1, read on the forward strand.
CCGCAATTTCGCAAGATTGTCCGCTTGATGCTCGCTCCGCTCGATTTTCAGGGCGGAATAACCCAAACAAAAACGGCCGAATTCTCGGTCGTTTTTGATTTGTGAAGTAATAACTTTTATGCTATGCAAACAAGAAACGTGTCGCTAGGATTTCGAGTTTTGCAAGTTTCTGTTGATAATATTTTGAATGTTTGGTATAATTATTGTCAACATACGTGTTATGCGCACGATTGCGCGTAAGGAGAAAATATGATTCTCACAATGGATATTGGCAACACCAACGTCAAGTACGGCGTTTTTGACGGCGACAAGATGATCGCCTCGTGGCGAGTTTCCACCAAGGCTTCTCGCACCGCGGACGAATACGGCATGGTGCTGTACGACCTGCTTCGCCAACGCGGAGTCAATTTTGAAGATATAGACGCATGCGTCATGTCATCGGTTGCGCCCGCGCTCAACTACACGATAGAGCACATGTGCAACGATTATATCGGCAAATCTCCGCTGATCGTGTCCTGCGACACGGACACGGGCATCACGCTCGATTATGCCCAACCGACTCAACTCGGCACGGACAGAATCGTGGGCGCGGCGGCGGCATACGCTATATACGGCGGACCTGTGATTGTGGTGGATTTCGGCTCGGCGACAACGTTCAATCTCGTCACCAAAGACGGACGATATCTTGGCGGTGCAATTGCCCCGGGCATCAAGACGGCAACGGAGTCGCTTGTCACAACGGCGGCAAAACTGCCCAGAATCGAGCTTGAAAAGCCGCAAAACATCGTGGGCAGAGATACCAAAAGCTGCATGCAGAGCGGCATCGTGTACGGATATGCGGGGCTTGTGAAGTATATGGTTGAAAAATACAAGCAGCTTGACGAGATGAAGGGAGCAAAGGTGATCGCAACGGGCGGTTTGTCCGAGCTTGTGCAGCAAGTCGAGCCAAACGTCATCGATGAAAGCGACCGCGCGCTTGCGCTCAAAGGCTTGAAGATGGTGTACGACCGCAATTGCAAATGAACGTTTGTGACCTTGCAAAGCACAATCGGAAAACGAATATAATAGGAGAAATATGAAGAAAATCGGAGTTGCGCTTTTGGGGCTCGGCGTCGTCGGTGGCGGCGTGTGGGAGATCTTGACAAGCAAGCGCGAAATGATAAAAAAAGACGAAGGTCTTGACATAGAAGTGGTGAGAGTGCTTGAACGCAATATGGAGCGTTGCAAGCAGCTCGGAGTTGACGAGACGATTGTCACGCAAGACATTGACGAGATTGTCAATGACGAGAGAGTGAATATCGTTGCGGAGTTTTTTGGCGGAGTTGAGCCGGCAAAGAGTTTTCTCATAAAAGCACTCGAAAGCGGAAAGAGCATCGTGACCGCCAACAAAGAGATGTTTTCAAAGAGTTGGCACGAGCTTGAACTCGCCGCAAAAAAGACGGGCGCAGGCATATATTTTGAGGCAAGTTGCGTGGGTGGAGTGCCCGTTATACGCACGCTGACCGACAGCATGCAAGCCAACAAGATCACGTCTTTGAAGGGCATAGTCAACGGAACGACCAACTACATTTTGACCAAAATGAGCGATGAAGGCGTGGACTATCAGACGTGCCTTAAAGAAGCGCAAAGGCTCGGATATGCCGAGGCCGATCCCACCGCGGACGTGGAAGGCTTTGACGCGATGTACAAAAACAGCATTCTCTCGTCCCTTGCATATCGCAAGCGCGTGCCAATCGACAAAGTGTACAGAGAAGGCATATCAAGCGTGGCGGTGAAGGACATCGAGTTTGGCAAACAGCTCGGCTACACGCTCAAATTGCTTGCCATATCTAAGCAAACGGACGGCAAAATCGAAGCGCGCGTTCATCCGTCGTTTATCCTTGCCAATCATCCGCTTGCAAGCGTCAAAGGCTCATTCAACGCGCTGTACATCCACGGTGACAGCGTTGACGACGTGATGTTGTACGGCAGGGGCGCAGGCTCGTTGCCCACGGCAAGCGCGATTGTCAGCGACATAGTGTTTGCAGGCGGCAAAGACGTGCATAGACGCTATTTTTGGGAAGACGAAGTCGAAGTGAACGATGACGATTTTGCAACCGACTTCACAACGGCGTATTACGTGCGTATCGCTGTCAACGGCGAAGACGGCTCGCTTGCAAAAGTGGCAAAAGCCTTTGAAAACGGCAAAATCGGCGTCAAAAACGTGTTGAAAAAGGCGGACGAGCAGGGCGATTATCTCGTTCTCGTCACCGAAGAAACAAAAGAAAGCAATATGAAATTAACGCTGGACAACGTGCGACAACTCTCGTGCGTGGATGACGTTTGCGCGCTTTTGAGAGTGGAGAACTGATATGGTTTTGTTTTTCGCAAGGGGAGAAGCGGACAGCGACAAGTTTGTCAAATATTGCTATTCCTATTATCGCGATATAATGTCGGGTTGCGGCAACGATTTGCCCAAAACCGTGCAAATCATAAGGGAAGAAGGCAAAAAACCGCGCTTTGACACCGAAGACGCGCACTTCAATCTGTCCCACTCGCACGGCGTGATTATGCTTGGCATATCGCACACTCCCATAGGCGTGGATATAGAAAAAATTCGCGATATAGATTATTCCAAATTCACGTTTATGGATGCCGAAGACACGCAAGATTTCTTTGAAAAGTGGACGGAAAGAGAGAGCTATCTCAAATGGACTGGCGAAGGTCTTGCCAATTTTAGATGCGAGATTCCAAAGGACGCGCACTTTGAGCATTTCCCCGTTTACGACGGCTATCACGCATGCGTTTGCGCAGACGAGCAAAGCATTGTCGCATACGAGATGGATTTGAACCAAATGGACGAAGAATAGACGGTTAGATTGCCGAAAATCGCCGCAAAAAAATTGAAACAAGTTTCGCCCGATCTCGCCTTTTTGTCAATGGCAAAAGAGTGAGATTCGCAATATATTAAAACCGCCGCACATATTGTTTTTTGCCTTGAAAGCAAGGCGAATGTGTGGTATAATCGGTGCAAAGGAGCATACAATCATGATTTTTGAAACTGTAAGAGACATCATCGCCAACCAACTCGGCATTGACAAAAGCCGCGTCACGCTTGAGAGCGACATCGTCAATGATTTGGGACTTGACAGCCTTGACGTTGTGGAGCTTGTCATGGCAATCGAAGAAGAATACGGTCTTGTTGCCGACGACGACACGGTCGCCACTCTCAAAACGGTGGGCGACGTTGTGAAATACATCGAAGAAAACAAATAACAATCCACCTTGTCAGATGCCGCAAAATCGTGCATAATCGCCTTTGCGTTTATGCCGATTTTGCCTATAAATTTGCTAAATTGCAAATTGCCTTTTCGCACGCTCTTTGCGTGCGCTTTTATTTATTTTGATTTGTTTTGGCGCGCGCTTGTGCACGCACATTTACAAAATATTTGGGGTTTTACGAATTTTTTTCAAGATTTGCGAAAGATTTTTCGGTTTGTTTTAGGAATTTTGTATTTATTTCTCGTATATAATTATAGTTAAACTAAAAAGGAAGGCTTTATGGCAGGCGGTTTCACTCCCGAGTTTATGGAAGAACTCAAATACAAATGCGACATCGTCGAGATCATCGCGCAATACGTCCCCTTGCAGAAAAAAGGCGGGCGATATTTCGGTTGCTGTCCTTTCCACAACGAAAAAACGCCGTCTATGTGCGTCAACAACGGCTGGTATCATTGTTTCGGTTGCGGGGCGAGCGGCGACGTGGTGAAGTTTGTCATGGAGATGGAAAACGTCAGTTTTTACGATGCGGTGAAACTTCTTGCCGACAAGGTTGGCATGCAGTTGCCCGAAGTCAAATTCGATCCCAAATACAGCGAGAAGAAAGAACATAGCGATGTTTTGAAACAACTTATGCGCGACGTTGCAAGGTATTATCGCAACAACCTTATAGACGAAGTCAAGGGCAAGCAGGCAAGGGAATATCTTCTCAATCGCGGCATAGACGAAGACACGAGCAAACGCTACGGATTGGGGCTGTCGCTCGACTATGAGTCTATGGTGGGATATATGCGCAGAAAGGGGTATCATCTTTCCGATTTGCTCGAATGCGGGCTTATATCCAACGTGGATCGCCCCTCCGATGCATTTGCAAACCGCATAATCGTGCCTATCATGGACGGCATGAGCAACGTCATCGCTTTCGGCGGGCGCATATATCACGGCGAAAAGGACGTTGCAAAATACAAAAACTCCACCAACACCACCTTGTTTGACAAGGGGCGCACGATATACGGCATCAACTTTGTCAAGCGTGACAAAAAGCTCAACGGCGCGGCGTACAAAAATCTCATTCTCGTTGAAGGATATATGGACGTCATATCGCTTGGCGCGGCGGGGATAAAGAACGCGATTGCAGGCATGGGCACGGCACTCACCGAAGGTCAGGCAAGAGAAATATCGAGAATGACGGACACGGTTTACGTTTGCTATGACGGTGACGGAGCAGGCAGAAAAGCGTCTGTGAAAAACACCGATATCCTTGCAAAATACGTGCAAAACGTGAGAGTGGTTTCGCTGCCGGACGGCAAAGATCCCGACGAAGTGGTGAGAAGCGAAGGACAGGACGGATATATGAAATACGTCGGCGCAGCTCTTCCGCTTATGGAATACAAGCTGAAACTTTGCGCGGACGCAAACGATTTGGGCAGCGTAAACGGCAGGGCAAAATACGTTTCGCAAGCTCTCAAAGTGCTAAAAAGCGTGGAAAACGTTGCCGAGAGAGAAGTGTATATGTCCGTTGTGTCGAAACTCTCGGGGGTGAGCGTGGACACGCTCTCGCAAGAAATCGGCGTCGTGGGCATGAGAAAGGCGGAGATCCCCAAAGAAAACCCCGAAGAGAAAGAAGCCAAGAACATGCGCGCGTCAAGATTTGTCGTCAACTGCGTGCTTACGGGCGCGGGGTGCGTGGATTTGAACAAAATCAAGACGGAGTGGCTTGCGTGCGATACGCACAGAAAACTTCTCGATTGGGCAAAATCGCAACCGCAAGGCAAAGCGGATGTGAGCAGAATGTACGACGCTATGGGCTATGAAGACAAGGAAATCCAAAACGTGCTGGGCATCAATATGAAGTTTTCAGACCACAACAGAGAGACGGACTACTACAACGATTGCCTTGTCATGCTTGCAAACGAGAGCATATCTTCTCGCCTTGCAGAGTTGAAGGAAAAGTACAACGAACTTTCCGATCAGGACGAAAAAAGAGCAACCGTGAGAGAAATCACGAGATTGCAAAAAATATTGAAATCAAAAGCAATTGAAGATAAACTTTGATTCACTAAGGAGGACATTTGTGGACAGAGAACAACTTTTGAAACAAGAGATCGACAAAATCGTCGCTTTGGGCAAGAGCAAAGGCTCGGTGAGCGAAGACGATATAATGGCGAAACTCGAACATCTCAACGCCACCGCAGAAGACATGGAAGTGGTGTTCAACGCTCTGCAAGCGGAGAATATCAAGGTTGAAGACACCGCCGAAGAAGACGATATCTCAATCGACAATCTCATCGACAGCAGCGTTGACGACTCCGTGAAAATCTATCTCAAAGACATCGGCAGAGTGCCGCTTTTGACGGCGGATCAGGAGATCGAGCTTGCAAAACGCATGGAAGAAGGCGACGAGGAGGCAAAGCACGTTTTGAGCGAAGCCAACCTCAGACTTGTCGTGTCCATTGCAAAACGCTACGTCGGCAGGGGTATGCAGTTTCTTGACCTTATCCAAGAAGGCAATCTCGGCTTGATGAAAGCGGTTGAAAAATTCGACTACAAGAAGGGCTTCAAGTTCTCCACGTACGCAACGTGGTGGATAAGACAAGCCATCACCCGCGCCATTGCCGACCAAGCAAGGACGATTCGTATCCCCGTGCACATGGTGGAAACCATCAACAAGCAAGTGCGCGCCACTCGTCAACTTTTGCAAAAACTCGGCAGAGAGCCGTCGGCAGAAGAGATTGCGGCGCAACTCGGTTGCTCGGTGGAAAGAGTGCGCGAGATCCAAAAAATCGCGCAAGATCCCGTGTCTTTGGAGACTCCTATCGGCGAGGAAGAAGACAGCCATCTCGGAGATTTCATCGAAGACAACACCGCGCTTTCTCCAAGCGACGTTGCAGAGAGCAATATGCTCAAAGAGCAGCTCATCCAAGTGCTCAACACCCTCACTCCGCGTGAAGAAAAGGTGTTGCGCCTAAGATACGGTCTTGACGACTCGCACCCCAGAACGCTTGAAGAAGTGGGCAAGGAGTTCAACGTCACTCGTGAGCGTATCCGTCAGATCGAGGCGAAAGCGTTGAGAAAACTCCGTCATCCCAATCGCCTCAAAAAGCTCAAAGATTTCGACTGATGCCAATACGACTTGACCAAAGGCTCACCGCAATAGCCAATCTCGTGGACTACGGCAAGGTGGCGGACGTGGGATGCGATCACGGAAAGCTGGGCTACTATCTCGTCAGCACGGATAGGGCAAGCGAAGTGATTGCCACCGACATCAGCAAGCCGTCGCTTGACAAGGCAAAAGAGCTTGCTTTTGAAAACGGAGTTGCCGACGTTATGCAGACGCGCCTTTGCGACGGACTCGGCGCGGTTTGCAGCGAAGAAGTTGACACGGTGATCATCGCAGGCTTGGGCGGAGACGTGATAAGCGGCATCTTGCAACGGGCAAGGGAAGAAGGCAAGACTTTCGGTTCGTTTATCCTTTCGCCCAACACGCACCCCGAAAAAGTGAGAAAAGAAATCGTCTTGTCCAAACACACGATCGTGTTTGACGAAATGCTCGAATGTGCGGGGAAAACGTACACGATTATCAAGACCAATAAAGGCGAAAGCGCGCTTGACGATATGCAAATCAGGTTTGGCGCGTTCTACAAGACAAGCGACAACTTTGCGCAATTTGCAAAGAAGGAGCTTTGCTCGCTTGAAAACATACTCGCCAAAAATCCCGAAGCGCAGCTAAAAGACAAGATAGACCTTCTCAAAAGCGCGCTCGGAGACAGGATTTAGGACAAATTATGAAAATCAAAACCATAACGGACGCAATCGAAGAGTTTGCGCCCAAAACGCTTGCAGAGCCGTGGGACAATCCCGGGCTTATGATGGGCAGTCTGTCAAACGAATGTACGGGCGTGGTATGCGCGCTCGATCTGACGTTTGAAGTGGTGGATGAGGCACTTGCCAACGGTTGCAATCTCATCGTCACTCATCACCCGTTCTTTTTCAGCGCAATAAAGAGCATAGACACGGACGAGTCCAAAGGTCTGCTCATCAAAAAAGTGCTTGAAAACGGACTGACCGTGTACAGCGCGCACACCAATCTTGACGAGTGTGACGGCGGTCTTTGCCAAAGCCTTGCAAAGACGCTTGGCGGCGAAAATCTTTGCCCAAACGGCGTGGGAGTCGTGTGCGACATAAAGGAGACGACGCTCGGACAATTTGCAAGACACGTGGCAAGCGTGCTTGGCGACGACAGCGTCAAATTTGCAGGGGACGCAAACAAGAAGATTGCAAAAATGTTGTGCATTTGCGGCGGCGGAGCGGCAGACAGCGCATACGAGTGTGCAAAGCAAGTCGCGGACGTTTTCGTGACGGGCGACTTCAAACATCATCTGTACGTTGCCTCGCAAAACGACAATTTTCCCATCGTGGAATTTTCGCACTATCACAGCGAGATAGCGGTGGAAGAATTGTTTGCAAACATCATCGCTCCGCTGGGAGTGAAAATCATCAAAGCAAAACAAACCTGTCCTTTTACGACAGTAGGAGAATATCATGAAACTTGACAAAATACTTGAATACCAGAAAGCCGATCTCGAACTTATGGCACTCGAAAACGAAGTCGCAAAAAGCGAACAACGCCAAAAACTTGCCGCAGCAAAGGCAAAACTCGACCAAGCCACCGATATGGTGGTCAAGCTCAAACAGGAAGCAAGCGATTTGCTTGTCAGTTTTGCTCAAATCAAAGACAAAATCGACGCTTTGAAAGAAGAACTTGACGAATTTGACGGCATTCTCGACGACGTGCAAGACGAGACCGAGGCGGATTATTATATTAAGAGCGTGTCCGCAATCGCAGACAAGGTTGCCGCTCTTGAAAAGGAAGCCAACGGCGCAACCTCTAAAATCGATCAAGTCAACGACAACTACAAGAAGACGTGGGAGCAAGGCGTCAAGGCAAACGAGGCGTACAAAGCCGCAAAAGCCGAGTATGACGCGCTTGTGAAAAATCTTCAACCCAAAGTGTTGGAGATCCAAAAACAACTTGTTGCGCTCAAAGCCGAAGTGCCGCCCAAGATGATGGAAGCATATCAGGCTTTACGCGGCGCAAAGAAGATGCCTGCCGTTGTGGAATACGACAAGGACGCCGCCATTTGCGGACGTTGCCGTATGGAAGTGCCCAACGACACAAAAGCGAAACTTCGCAATGCGGGCGATTTTGCAGAATGTCCCAACTGCCGCAGAATACTTTACGTTCCCGACGCAGATTGACAGCATAAAGCACGATTGATGACAGGAGAAAAAATATGAAGAATTTTTACAACGACCCCAATGTGTATTGCGTCAACGTTGCCAAAAAGCACGGCGCAGGATTTCCCCTTGACGAACACGGCAATGCTCAAACTCGTCTTCTCAACGGCGAGTGGGATTTCAAGTATTTCGTGTCCGCAACCATGCTCGATCTCAACCCGAGCGAGTGGGACACCATAGAGGTGCCGTCCAACTGGCAGCTCAAAGGATACGGCAAGCCGATATATACAAACATACGCTATCCGCACCCGATTGCAACCACGGGCAAGCCGCATATCAACGAGAGCGAAAACTCTTGCGGACTGTATCGCACTACTTTCAAACTCGACAAAATCGACGGTGAAGTGCATATCAACTTTGCAGCCAACAGCGGCGCGGAGCTTTATGTCAACGGCTCTTTTGCAGGATACAGCGAAGACACGTTCGACTATCAGGAATACGACATCACACCGTTTGTCAAAGTCGGCGAAAACGAAGTGAAAATCTTGGTGTATCGCTACACGACCGGCAGTTATCTCGAAGACCAGGATATGTGGCGCATTTCGGGCTTGTTCCGTGACGTGACGCTAATTTTCGTGCCGTCTGCGCGCATAGACGACGTGTTTGCAAGAGCGGAGTTCAACGCCGATTTCTCAAAGGCGAAACTTCTCATCGACGCAGACGTGTATTGCGCAAACGGGCTCGAGCTCAACGACGCGGATCTTTTGGCAGAGCTTATCGACAAAGACGGCAAAACGGTGGCAAGCGGCAATTTTGCGGTTGTGGGCATCGACGAGGGCGAAACAATCTCCGTCAAGATGACCGAAAACATCGACAATCCGCACCTTTGGAGCAGTGAAGATCCCTATCTTTACAAATTGCGCCTCACCTTCACGTCCACCGAAAAGGGAGTGAAGACCTTCCACGATATGCGCCAAATCGACTTTGGTTTCCGCCAAGTGGAGATTGTCCCGTCAATCAACGGCAAACAACCTTACATAAAGCTCAACGGCAAGAAACTCAAAATCCGCGGCGTAAACCGTCATGAGTTCCATCCCGACTTCGGCCATGCCGTTCCGAGAGAATACACCGAGAAAGACATCCTTCTTCTCAAAAAGCACAACGTCAACTCCATCCGCACGTCGCACTATCCCAACAGCCGTGATTTCTACGAGCTTTGCGACAAATACGGCATCATGGTAATGTGTGAAAACAACCTTGAAACTCACGGTTTGGCAACGCGCGTTCCCCGCTCGAACAAGAGATGGACAGAGCAAGTGTGCTGGCGTATGAGAAACATGGTGCGCACCTATCGCAACCACGCTTGCATACTGTTCTGGTCGCTCGGCAACGAAAGCGGCAACGGAAAATCTTTCCCCGCAATGAAGAAAGCGGCTCTCGAGCTTGACACCACTCGTCCCATCCACTACGAGCCGGACGCATACGTCAAGACGACGGACATAATGAGCGAGATGTACACCAAGGAAGAGCAGATGGAAGAGATTGCAAACAACAAATGCCACATTCACTCCATGGCGTTGTGGGCACCGTTCGGACATCTTCTCACTCCCAAGATGTACAAGGACAAGCCGTTCATTCAATGTGAATACGCACACTGCATGGGCAACAGTCTCGGCAACTTCGAAGACTACTGGAAGCACTTCCGCGCCAACGACAGACTCTGCGGCGGATATATTTGGGACTTTGCCGATCAGGCAATCAAGAGAGTTGGGGCAGACGGCACAATCGAATACACCTACGGCGGCGACTGGGGCGACAAGCCCAACGACGGCACTTTCGCTTTCAACGGCATAGTCAGAGCGGACAGAAGCCCCAACCCTGCGTTCTATGAAGTGTGCAAGGTGTATCAAAGCGTTTGGTTTAGGCTCAAAGGCAATGAAATCGAGATTGAAAACGAATATATGTTCACTTCGCTCGACCGTTTCTCGCTCAAAGTCGATTTGCTTGAAAACGGCTTTGTGAAAGAGAGCACAACTCTCGATATGCCGTCAATCGCGCCGCAAAGCAAGGGCAGCGTCAAAATGCCGTTTACGGTGCAAAAAGACGGCAACGAATATGCCATCAACTGCTATGCAGTTGTCAAAGACTCTTTCGACGTGTTTGAAAAGGGCGATGTGGTAGCCTACGATCAGCTCGATTTGACGGGCTTTGTCGCAAAAAAACACGAGATCGAAGAAGGCAGAACGGTGTTCAACGAAGACGGCAAAATCATCCTTGAAAGCGGTGATTTGCGTGCGGTCGTGTCAAAAGACAGCGGTTGTATCACGTCTTTGACGATAAAAGGCGACGAAAAACTTGCAAATCCGATTATGACGAACTTCTGGAGAGCGTTGATCGACAACGATGCGTCACCGCAACTTCCGCCCTTTGTGCAAAGCCTGTTCGGCAAAAAGTTCTTCAAGCGCGCAAGCGCAAACCTTGTCAAGTCCAACATGATTCTCACCGACAAATCGGTGACGATAGACTGGTCTTGCTCGCCGCAACTGTATGCGCTCAGGACAAAATACGAGATGTGCCAAGACGGCTTGAAAGTCAGCATGAAGGTCAAAAACGCGCTCTATTCTTTGCCAAGATTCGGTTTCAGAATGCAACTTGCAACCAACGATGACGTTGAGTTCTACGCAAAAGGACCGCACGAAAACTATTGTGACCGCAAGTCTTCTCAACTTCTCGGCGTATACGGCGGCAAAATCAAAGATTTTGAACACGACTATCTCGTGCCGCAAGAAAACGGCAACCACTGCGAAGCAAGATGGCTCAAAGTGGGCGGCAAAGACGGCATTACGTTCCTTGCCACCGACAAACCCTTTGAGTTCAGCGTCCACGACTACACGCAAGAGGCTCTTGACGATGCCACGCACGCACACGAGCTTGTCCACGGCGGAGTGGTGGAAGTGTTCATCGACGGCATGCAACGCGGCGTGGGCGGCGACGTCCCGGCTCTTGCTTGCACCAAGAAACGCTACAAAATCTTGCCCAATCGTTTCCACGAGTTCTCGTTCATCATCAAAGCATAAGCAATATCGCAAAATCGATATTCTAAACAATCAAAACTCACAATTCAAAGGCGTTGCGACACTCTCGCAACGCCTTTTGCATCCTAAGCTGCGACACATCCGCAACTGCGACAATAAATCTCACTCTTGCATTTTGCGCTTTTATCTCGTATATCATTTGTAACGGCATTGTTTTTGCATATTTGAAAGTGTGGTTTGCAAGGTTGTTTTGTGAGATTTGTGTATTATATCATATCTAAATAATTGACATTGGACTTTTGCGATACTATAATATCTATCACCACGAAAGTGGAAAAATAATATTGCGCGTACAACTTACGTAGGGTTGATTGCGCGGAGGTAATATGCAACTCACATTGAAAGACGGCAGCAAAATGTCATTTGACGGCGCGATGAGCGCGCTTGACGTGACAAAGCACATCAGCGAAGGACTTGCACGAGCGGCAATCGTATGTCGTATCGACGGAAAACTCGCTTCCATGGACACTATCATTGACAAGGACTGCAACTTTGAAGTGCTCACGTTCAACGACGAAGACGGCAAAAAGGTGTATCGTCACACTTGCGCCCATATTCTCGCTCAGGCAGTCAGAAACATCTATCCGACGGTGCAGTTGGCAATCGGCCCTGCAGTTGACAACGGATTCTACTATGATTTCGATTTCAAGACCCCCATCACTCAAGCGGACTTTGAGAAAATCGAAGCGGAGATGAAGAGCATAATCAAAGCAAATTTGCCCATCACCCGCATCGAATGTTCAAGAGAAGAGGCAGGCGAGCGCATCGCAAAGATGAAGCAGACCTACAAGGCAGAACTGCTTGCGGATATCCCCGAAGGCGAGCCGATTTCCTTCTATCAACAAGGCGATTTCATCGATCTTTGCAGCGGACCGCATCTCACGTCCACGGGCAAAATCAAGGCGTTCAAGCTCACGTCGCTCACAGGTGCATACTGGCGCGGCAACGAGAAGAACAAGATGCTCACCCGTATCTACGGCACTTGCTTTGAGAAGAAGGCGGATCTTGACGAATATATCCAAAAACTCGAAGAAGCAAAACTTCGCGACCACAACAAAGTGGGCAGAGAAATGGGCTTGTTTATGACCGATGAAAACATCGGACAAGGACTTCCGCTCATCATGCCCAAGGGCGCGCGCATCATCCAAATCATGCAGCGTTTTGTCGAAGACGAAGAGCAAAAGCGCGGCTACTTGCTCACCAAGACGCCTATCATGACCAAGAACAACCTGTTCATCACCTCGGGACACTGGGATCACTACAAGGACAAGATGTTCTACATCGGCGACGAAGACGTGGACGACGAGATTTTGTGCTTGCGTCCTATGACTTGCCCCTTCCAATTCACAATCTACAAGAACGGCTTGAAGAGCTATCGCGACCTTCCCATCAGATATGCGGAAACCGCAATAGAATTCCGAAAAGAAGCGAGCGGCGAGATGCACGGCTTGACAAGAATCCGTCAATTCACGCTCTCGGACGGACACATCGTCTGCACGCCCGATCAACTTGAAAGCGAATTCCAAGGCGCAGTTGACCTTATCAAATATCTCATCGGCATTCTCGGCTTGCAAGACGATGTGAGCTATCGTTTCTCTCGTTGGGACCCGAAAGACCCCGACAAGTACGTCGGCAATGCGGAAGACTGGGACAAGGTTGAAACCGCAATGCAAACCATTCTCAACGACTTGCACATCGACTACACCGAGGCGTGGGGCGAAGCGGCATTCTACGGCCCGAAACTCGACGTACAAGGCAAGAACGTGCACGGCAAAGAAGACACTCTCTTCACGGTGCAAATCGACTTCTCGCTCGCAACTCGTTTTGACATGATCTACATTGACGAGAACGGCGAAAAGGCTCGTCCGCTCATCATCCACAGATCTTCCATCGGTTGCTACGAGCGTACGCTTGCAATGCTGATCGAAAAGTACAACGGAGCGTTCCCGATGTGGCTCGCGCCCGAACAAGCAAGAGTGCTTTCTCTCACCGATCGCACTGCCGACAAGGCAAAAGAAGTGCGTGACAAACTCTTCGATCTCGGACTTCGCGCAGAAGCGGACGTTCGCAGCGAGAAACTCGGCAAGAAGATCAGAGAAGCCCAACTCGACAAAGTGCCCTACATCATCGTCATCGGCGACAAAGAGGCAGAACAAAACGTCATCTCTGTCCGCCATCGCAGTGAAGGTGATCTCGGCACTATGACAGTGGAAGAGTTTGTGGCTAAGGCTTTGCTTGAAGTCGCCACCAAAGAAATTAAGTAAAAATGCGCTAAATAGCGAATAACTGCGGCAGAGCCCCGCTCCCGTCAACTCATGTACGTGTAGTACATTAGGGTTGCCGTTAGCGAGGCTCTTTCTTGTTCTTCATCTATTTATCGCATTTTTCTTTTAATTTCTTAACATTAGGGTTGCTGTTCAAGGGGCTTTTGACGCGATTGGCTTCGCAACAATCGCTATTTAACGCGCTCTTCATCTCAATATCGCATTTTTCTTTTAATTTCTTGATATTATTAAAATCTCCTGCAATAATTTTTCTTCCAAATTCCAACTCATTTTTATGGTTTTATTGTAAACAATCCATATATTCCATATACATATAAACAAAATATCGCAAAAAAACCATACAAATTTTCAAAATCGTTTGACAATGTGTTTTGTATTTGTTAGTATAGTTAAGCAAGCAAAGGACAGCCTTTCACCATGAGCGCAAGCGATATGGTATCCACACAAAACAACTTGTCTATGATAGGGTTAAGTGAGTGTTGAAGGCGTCTTGGCTTCGACACTTATTTTTTTGTGTAAAAACAAAAACCCATGCGGGAACAGGAGTAAGCATTTGAAAGAACTGCAAATCAACGAACAAATCAGAGACAGAGAAGTTCGCCTGATCGGTGATGACGGGCAGCAATTCGGCGTGATTTCAATCAGAGAAGCGCGTCAGATTGCCGAAGAACGCGGCCTTGATATATGCAAGGTTTCGCCGCCGTCTGTTCAGCCGGCAACGTGCAAGTTGATGGACTACGGCAAATACCGTTATGAGCAACAAAAGCGCGAAAAGGAAGCCAAGAAGAATCAAAAAGTGATGGAAATCAAAGAGATTCGTCTTTCTGCGACAATCGACATCGGCGACACGACAAGACTTGCGCAACAGACTGCAAAATTCCTTGCGGAAGGCAACAAGGTCAAAGCGTCGATTAGGCTCAAAGGTCGTCAACAAGCTCACCCCGAGATCGCGGTCAAGATTGTCGAAGACTACATCAAAATGGTCGGAGACGACGTCGTGGTTGAGAAAAAGCCCATGCAAGAAGGTCGTATGATTTTCACCATTCTCGCCCCGGCACAAAAGAAATAAGGCAATAATATTGTGGCTTGCAGCGATGCAGGCAAAGCAAAAATATATTAGGAGGCAGACCTATGCCAAAACAAAAAACACATAGCGGAGCAAAGAAGCGTTTCCACGTTACAGCAAACGGTCTTTACAAAAGAGGCCATTCTGCACACAGCCACCTTCTTACCAAGAAGACAACCAAGAGAAAGAGAGATCTTCGTTCCATCGAATACGTAGATGAAACGAGAAGCGGAGAACTCAAAAAGTTGTTGCCGTACAAATAAGGAGAATTGAACAATGAGAATTAAAAGATCAGTCAACGCAGTCAAAAAGCGTAGAAAAATAATGAAACAAGCAAAGGGTTATTATGGCGGAAAGCACACCCTTTATCGTATTGCAAAACAACAACTTCTCAAGAGCGGCGTATATGCATACGTTGGCAGAAAGCAAAAGAAGCGTGATTTCAGACAACTCTGGATCGCACGTATCAACGCTGCTGCACGTATCAACGGTATGAGCTATTCCACTCTTATGCACGGTCTCAAAGTTGCGGGAATCGATCTCAACAGAAAGGTTCTCAGCGAGATTGCAATCAGCGATCCGCAAGCATTCACGGCACTGTGCGACCAAGCAAAGAAGGCTCTCGCATAACAAATTTGGTATCCGTTGCGCATTCACGGCGCAACGGATATTTTACGAGTATTTTTCTTATAGAGACGTATTCGATTTGACAACGTGATCAAAGTGGGCAACATGACGCAAATCATCACTTCCACCCAAAATCAATACGTGAAGCAAGCTCGCTCACTTGCACAAAAGAAGTTCCGTCAACAAACGGGACTGTTTTTGGTTGAAGGGGCAAATCTGTTGAAGGATATGCCGCTCGGCGTAGAAGTCGAATATGTTCTCGCAACTCAAAAAAGGCTTGAAGAGGCGGACGCATTTTTGTCCGCAAGGACGGATGTTGCAAATAGCGACGTTTTTTTATCGCGCGCGCACGTATATGCGGTGAGCGACGACGTGATGGAATACGTGGCCGACACCGTTTCGCCGTACGGGATTTGTGCGGTTTGCAAAATGCCGAAGAACGACTTTGCTATGCCTTGCGGCAACGCGCTTTTGCTTGACGGCGTGAGCGATCCGGGCAATCTCGGAACGATTTTCAGAACGGCGGCAGCGTGCGGTTTTTGCGATATATATCTTCTCGACACGGCGGATATATACTCGCCAAAGGTTGTCAGAGCAACGCTCGGCACTCTTTTCAAGGTTAGAGCGTGTCAAATCGATGAAGAGCAGGCAATATCGCTTTGCAAATCTACGTCAAGCGCGGTTTTGGATATGAGCGGAGAAAACATCCTTGTCAACAAGCCCCAAGCCCCGATTTTGTTTATATCGGGCAACGAAGCGCACGGCGTGCGCGATTGTTTGAAAAAGAACGCAAAACACATCTACTCGTTGCCTATGCAAAACGACGTAGAATCTTTGAACGTGGCGGTCGCAACGGCCGTTGCGATGTATCAATCAATATAGGAGAAACAAGTATGAGCGGACATAGCAAGTGGCATAATATCCAACAGAAGAAAGGCAAAACCGACGCAGCGCGTGCGAATATCTTCACGAAGATAGGTCGTGAAATCGCGGTTGCGGTCAAAGACGGCGGCGCAGATCCCAACAGCAACAGCAAACTCGCGCAAGTTATCGCAAAGGCAAAAGACAACAACATGCCCAACGACAACATCATGCGTTCCATAAAGAAAGCCAGTGGCGAACTTGGCTCTATCAACTACGAAGACATGACCTACGAAGGATACGGCGTCGGCGGCACGGCAATCATTGTCGAGGCACTCACCGACAACAAAAACCGTACGGCAGGCGACGTCAGACACCTTTTTGACAAGTTTGGCGGTTCTATGGGCACAACCGGTTGCGTTTCCTTTATGTTCAAACGCCGAGGCATCATCACCATTGCAAAAGCGGACATCGAAGAAGACGATCTTATGATGTATGCGCTCGAACTCGAAGGTTTTGAAGACATTAACAGCGAAGACGACGAAGTGTATGAAGTCTACACGGACTCCGCGTCTTTTCAATCGGTGCGCAAGAGCCTTGAAGACAACGGCGTAAAGGTGCTTTCGGCAGAAATTTCCATGATCCCGGACAACTACGTCACGCCCACGCCCGAGCAACAAGCAACCATCGTCAAGATGATCGACAAGCTCGAAGAACTCGACGACGTGCAAAACGTCTATCACAACGCAGAACTCGACGTGGACGAAGACGAAGAATAATTCGCACAAAAAATTCTTGACATACTTGCAAGTCGGTGTTATTATCTAATATAGGAAATATGAAACAAGTTTCATATTAACCCGACTTGCGATTGTCAAGGCTATGCAAGTCACAACCATTTGCTTGACACAAAAGGCACGAATATGAAAAACATTTATCTCGATCATGCGGCAACCACGCCGCTGTCACAAAAGGCTTTCGACGCGATGAAACCGTATTTCAGCGATGTTTTCGGCAACGCAAATTCGCAACACGTGTACGGTCGCGAAGGCGCAAAAGCGGTCAATGAGGCAAGACAACTTCTTGCCAATTGCATCGGAGCAAAGCCGAGCGAGATCTATTTTACCTCTTGCGGCACGGAAGCGGACAACTGGGCGGTCAAAGGCATTGCTTTGCAAAACATGCAAAAAGGCAAGCATATTATCACCACTCAAATCGAGCATCCCGCCATTTACACGACTTGCAAACAACTTGAAAAATACGGCTGGGAAGTGACTTATCTTCCCGTTGACGGCGAAGGTTTCGTATCCGCCGAAGACCTTGAAAAGGCAATCAGACCCGACACTGTGCTTGTGAGCGTCATGTATGCAAACAACGAAATCGGCACGATCGAGCCTATCAAACAGCTTTGCGAGATTGCGCACGCGCACGGGGTGCTTTTCCACACGGACGCAGTGCAAGCAACGGGCGCGGTGAGATATGACGTGAAAGATTTGGGAGTGGATTTGCTCTCTATGTCCGCGCATAAGTTCTACGGTCCGAAAGGCATGGGCGTCTTGTATGTGAGAAACGGCATCCGCATCGAAAAACTGCTCACGGGCGGCGAACAAGAAAGAGCGCACCGCGGCGGCACGACCAACACTCCCGGAGTTGTGGGCATGGCAGCTGCGCTTGACGACGCGCTTGCAACGCTTGAAGAAGACGACGCATACGTCGCGTCTTTGCGTGACCACTTTGTTGACAGAGTGACCAAAGAGATTGACGAGATCTACTACAACGGCGCAAAAGACACGTCAAAACGTCTTCCCAACAACGCCAATTTCAGTTTCAGATACATCGAAGGCGAGTCCATTTTGTTCTCGCTTGACCTTGCCGGCATCAGCGCATCGTCAGGTTCTGCGTGTTCTTCGGGTTCGCTTGAACCGTCAAGAACGCTGCTTGCAATCGGAGTACCCGTCGGCACGGCGCACGGATCGATAAGATTCACTTTCGGCAAGCACAACACCATGGAAGAAGTGGACTACACGGTGGACGAGCTTGTCAAAATCGTGAAGCGTTTGAGAGAAATGTCTCCGCTTTACAAGAAATAATCGGAAATCAAGGGCGCAAGCCCAAGGAGTATAGATATGTACAACGAAAAAGTTATGGAAGTATTCAAAAATCCGCAACACATGGGCGAAGTGGAAAACTACAACGCCATCGGCACTGTCGGCAACGAAGTGTGCGGAGATATAATGCAAATCACCATGAGAATTGAGAACAACGTCATCAAAGACGCAAAATTCAAGACTTTCGGTTGCGCCGCGGCAGTTGCGTCCAGCTCAACGGCAACGGGCATGATCATCGGCAAGACCATTGACGAGGCTCTCAAACTCACCAACAAGCAAGTCATCGAAGAACTTGAAGGCTTGCCGCCGCAAAAGATCCATTGCTCCGTCCTTGCAGAAGACGCAATCAGACTTGCAATCGATTCTTATCTCAAAGGTGAAGCGGGCAAGCAATAACAACTTGCTTTATGCAATCAAAGAGCGGTTTTGCCGCTCTTTTCTTTTACCGTTTTTTGTTTGTTCTGAATTTTGCTTAAAACACGAAAGGTGTCGTAAATTGCAGAATATGGTGTAAAATGGCTTATAATAGCATAATAAAAATACGTACCGTGTATTATAACCGAGATATAATACACGGTACGTGTTGTGTGGAAGGCAATTACAAGATGATGTCTTCGATTTTGTTCACAAAGGCGCGTTTTGCTTTTTTTACGGAATTGTTTGACATACTGCAATATATTGCTGTGGCAGTGACGATCCCAAGCATCGTGCCGATAATCAAAGTGTTTTTCATTGTTTACCTCCTGCTTTTATTATTTGCAATCATCCTTGGCGTATGTATGGCAAATTTTGGATTGACAAAACCGCTCGGAAAATCTAATATATAGTTATGAAAAAGAAAAAACTTGTATTATCCGTATTGTGCGTTGCACTTATATGCGTTTTGCTCTCGTCCTTGACCGCGTGCATGAAAATCGGCATGCGCCAAGAGAACGTTGTCAAAAAGCTCACTGAGAGCGGCGCAACCATTCGCTACGAGCGCAACACGCCAATGACCAAGGACGGACAAAACGACCAAAAACTCGGCGATTTGATCTATTCCACAAAGACGTTTACGGAAACGGTGGACGGAGAGGAGAGCGAAGTGGTGCGCGAGCTGTACGTCATCTTTGCCGGCAACGACTCATCGGCGGACTGGGCGGAGAAGCGTTGCAAGGACTACGTCAGCCAAAATGCCGAAACGCTTGAAGGTTGGCAGACTTATCGCTATGACAGAGTGATCCTTTGCGGACACTACAAGTTGCTTGCAATCGCAAGGGGCTACTGATTCTTGCCTGACGACTTGCAAGAGCCGTTGTCAAAGCCAAGTTGCAAGAGCCAAAGTCAAAAGCAAGTTTCATCGGCTCAATTGGGGGCTAAGAGCATAAGGGCAAATGTGCCTTGACACAACGCGTGTCAAAAGCGTGCAACGCCAAGCAGCAAGCAAAAGTTATGGTGCAAGCAAAATCCGATTGCATCGGTTATCAACAAAAAAGATATGCAATAGTTATCGACCTAAAAAAAAAGCGCGTGACAACGCGCTTTTTCTATATCCATTTTCATATCCATTTCCATATCTATTTCTATCTTATCTCTGCTCGTCAGTATGTTTTTCCTAAATAGCCTTGTGCCAACAAACACACTGAACAGTGGCTGCTCTGGCATAATAACAGGAATTTTTGGACGAAAAAACGCCCGGAAAACCCGGGCGTCAAACGGTCGGCATAGGGAGGATAAATATAAGTGCCGACAAATTGGGGAGATCAATTATTATTATACAACTTTAAAGTCAATTGTCAAGGCTTTACCCAAAATATTATTTTCGGATTTTGATGCCCAAGAGATGAAGTCAAGCACGGTGTTTGCAGACAGCGCAAATCCCATATTGTCAATTCTTTCGTTAACCAGTTTGGACTCTACAATGCCCACGACAGTGCCGAGAACGTCAACCATCGGTCCGCCGCTGTTGCCTTCGTTGACAGCCGCATCGGTCAAAATGAAAGTGCCTGCGCCCCAGCTTGAGATGCTGATGCCTGTTTGCGACACCGTACCGGTTGTGATGCTGTTGCAAAACCCTTCGGGGTTACCGATGAGAGCAACCGCATCGCCGCGTTTTGTATAGTTGCTTGACGCAAGTTTGAGCGACGGATGCGCCGAGTTTGAGGGTTGAGTGCCTTTTATGCGGAGAATTGCGATGTCCGCTTGGTCGTTTTCGGCAGCCTTTTTGTCGTCGTTGTATGCGCCGTATGCCACGATTTCAAGCTCGTAGTAGGTGCTGTCGGAGTCTTCAAACGTGCAAATAATCTTGCTGTATGACGCCCATGTGTATGTTGTGACCGTGTAGGGAAAACCGGTTCTTGTCTCTTTTACGTATCTCACGCAGTGTGCGTTGGTGAGAAGATAGCGTTGAGTCGTGCCGCTTGCGTCGGTGTCCGAGATGAGAAAAGCGGTCGCAGTGGCAGGGTTGGAAGAAGACGACTCGTACATATAAAGTCTTGCAACGGACGCGGCTTTTTTATTGGCGACTTGTCCGACGGTGGACGTGAGAGCTTCAAGAGCCTTGTTTGCGGCGGCGTCTGTGACGTCACCCACGATGTCGGTGTCCTTCAAAGCGTCGTCGATTGCGTCCTTGTATTGCTCGCGCATGTTTGCCGAGATTTGAGACGCATATTCGTCGGCGATTGATTGTTTGAGGCTTGCAAGCACGATGACGTTGACAAGCACCACCACGCACATTACAGCCGCAACCACGATGCAAATGATGCTTGCCGTGTTGAGCTTGCCCCCGTTATGTTTCGGAGTGGGGGTGTGATATATGGGAGTATTCGGCTCGGGAGTGCCCCTTTGATCGTCGAAAAAGTTGTTGAATTCGTCCATTTTTGTTGCACCTTCGTGTTGGTTTATACCAATAAGATACATTGCTAAACTTAAACTAGTCTTAAATTTGAAAAATTTTCAAAATAAATCGTATGCGCGCGCATTTACGCATCGAGCGCGTATAAGTTGACAAAATCGAATATATATAATAAAATGGGTACACAAATTAATAAACAAAATGTAGCGCAATGTATTGCGTTTCACAAAGGAGAAGGTATGGCAACAATCTTTTGCGACACCGACTGTGAACTTTGGTACACTCACGCAAACGAACTCGGTCTTCAAGTCATCCAAATGCCTTACGTCATTGACGGCGAGGAAAAATTGTGCGATCTTGGAGAAAACACTGACATCAAAGACTTCTATCATAGAATGAGAAACGGCGCGGCGGCATCCACGGCGGGGCTCAATCAACAGATCTATTATGACATCTTCAAGCCGTTCTTTGAAAAGGGCGACGACATCCTTTATATTGCGTTTTCGTCACATCTTTCGGGCACGTTCGGCTATCACGATTTGGCAATTGCTCAGCTCAAAGAAGAATATCCCAACGTCAAATATCGCAAATTCGATACGCTCAATATCTGTATGGGCGCAGGTATGTTGGTGTATATGGGCGCAAAGTATTGCAGAGAACACGGCGATGACATCGATGCAACGTATGATTATCTCAGCTCAATCGTTGGCAAAATCGGCGTGTATTTCGTTGTTGAAGACATGAAGTATTTGGCGCGCGGCGGCAGAATTTCGCCGGCAAAAGCCAAGATAGGCAATCTTATCAACATCAAACCCGTGCTCACCGTCGAAGGTGGCAAACTTGACGTCTATTCCAAGCAAAACGGATTGAAAAAAGCATACAAGTTTATGCTTGAAACCTTCAAAGAGAACTATTGCGACATCGACAATGCTCCAATCACACTCGTTGATGCCGACAACAGAGAGATTTCGGACATCCTTGCAGAAAAGATCAGGGAAATAGCACCCAACGCAACCATTTGGCAACAACCGGTCGGTCCTGTCATCGGCGCGCACGCAGGTCCCGGCACTATCGGCATCATGTTCACGAGAAAATAATTTAAGGTGCAATTTTGAAAAAAGCAAGATTTGTTTTTTTGATACTCACACTTGCAATTTGTATTGCTTCGCTCACGGCTTGCAGCAGGGCGGAGCAATATTTCGTATACGGCACAACGCTCACAATCAAGGCGGACGATCTCAAAGCGCAGAATGATATGAAGGCTGTTGCGGATTATATCTCGTCGCTTGAGAGCGTGCTTTCTCCAACGGTTGAAGGCAGCGATATACACAAAGTCAATGCCGCAAAAGCAGGACAGGCCGTCAAGTGCAGTCAAGTCACCATGGACATTGCAAAGATCGCAAAAGCAGTGTACGACATATCGGAGGGCGCGTACGATCCGAGTGTCTATCCGCTTGTCAGGCTTTGGAAGTTTTCGGGCGATACTTTCGGCAGAATAGGGCAAGAGATCACGCCGCCCGCGCAAGACGAGATAGACGGCGCGCTTTCGCTTGTCGGGTTTGACAAATTCACGCTTGACTTTGACAACTCGACAATCACAAAATCCGTTGACGGAGCGATGCTCGATTTCGGCGGTATCGCAAAAGGCTATGCCGTCAACGAGAGTATATCAAAAACGGACGGCAAAATGCTTGTCAATCTCGGCGGCAACATCGGCGCAAGCAACAAAACGTACTCAATCGGCATCGCAAATCCAACGAGATTTGACAGAAAGTTTGACACGGCGTACTATGCAAGGTTTTCGCTTGCAAGCGGACAGTGCGTTTCCACAAGCGGCGATTATGAGAGATATTACACCGCAATGAAGGACGGGGAAGCCGTCTATTATTCTCACATCATCGATCCCAAAACCGGCTATCCCGCTGACACGTCAAAGGACGGCGCGGTGGTGTCTTGCACCGTGATAACAAGCGGCGGCGGTGTCGATATAAACGTTTCGGGAGTGGATGAGTGCAAGACGGTGTCATTGCAACTTAGCGGAGCGGCAGGGGACGCGCTTGCGACGGCGGTTGTCGTGCTTGGCAAAGAAAAAGGTGTGAAACTTCTTGAACAACTCGGCGTCAAAGGCGTGTTGATCACAAGCGATCTCAAATGCGTCAAGGTCGGCGAATTTGACCTTGAAGTGCAATAAAAAAGACTTTATGACATCAAAACGTGTGCATAAAGTGTGTTTTTCACGATAAATGAGCAAAAAGAGAGCAGAGAAAGACAAATTGAATTTCAAAGACGTTTTCAAGATCGGAGACGTTTTGATTGTCGTTGCGATAATCGTGCTTGTTGCGCTCACAATCGCTTTTTCGCTTAAACAAGGCTCGGGTGTTGCCGAGATTTACGTTGACGGAAAACTTGTTCACAGCGTGGATTTGTCGGTTGACGATGAGTTTGACATCCTTGACGGCAAGATGACCGTAAGAGTGCAAAACGGCTCGATTTGCGTTGTCAAAAGCGACTGCAAAGAACAGCTTTGCACCCACTCGTCGCCCATAGGCAAGCACGGCGGTACAATCGTGTGTTTGCCCAACAAAGTTGTCGTGGTTGTTTCCACAAAGGATATTGACGCGATAACATGAAAAAGACGATGAAACACAATGCCAAATTCACCGCAAAACGAGTGGCGGTGGACGCAACCTTCCTTGCGCTCGCGCTCATCGTATCCCTTATCGAGAGCATGTTGCCGCCCATCGTGCCGATGTTGCCGTACGCAAAAATCGGAATAGGCAACGTGGTGTTGCTCGCTTGCTTTTTGCTTGTCGGCACGCTTGACGGATACATCGTGCTTGTGCTTCGATGCCTTTTGAACGCAGTGTTTGCGGCAAATATGGTGTCGCTTGCTTGGTCGCTTCCGTCCGCGCTTATCGCGTATTTTTTGATGACCGTGCTATACAAAACCCGCATTTTCAGCGTTTGCGGAGTGTCGGTTGTCGGCGGTATGGCGCACAATCTCGTGCAAATTTGCGTGGCAAGCCTGATTGTCGGCAAAAGCGTGTTTGTGTATCTTCCGTATATGATGCTTGCAGGCGCGATCGCCGGCATAGTGACGGGACTTTTGTGCTATTTCATCGTCAAATCGCTCGGTACGAGATTTGACAAGCAGTTCAAGACGCAACCGTACGTCAGACAGCAAAATGACGATGAAGACGATATGCAAAACGATGAATTTGAACACATGTCGAGCGGTGAAGGGAAAGGCGATTTTGATGATTGAAAAAATGTAAAGAATATGTGGTTGTGCAAAACTTGCAAAAAAAAGAAAGCGTTGCATCGGCAACGCTTTTTGTGTGGTTTCAATTTCAAATCGTTTTGAAAAATCGACTTAAAGATTTTATCTTTTATATCCTATTTGTTTGATTTGCGGATTTTATTTTTTATATCATAATTGTTTGATTTGCAGATTTTGCTTGAGTATCGGGCGATTTATTTGTCTTTTATATGCCGAGTTGTCCCATTGCGTCAAGGGGTACGAGAATGTGCAAAAGCACAACCACCACAAGCAGCGCCGCCGACAATATGAACGTCAGCGTGCCAAAGAAGAAAGCCGCTTTTGCCATGGGTACGTTGCCGTTTGCGCCGGCGACGGAGAGTATCACGCCCACAAACGATACGGCAAGCGAGACAAGATAGCACACTTTGACAAAGTCGTAGTTGTTTACGCCGTCAAGGAAGTTGAGCTTGGACAGGAAAAACGTTGCCGTGCCGTATGCGAGAATGGCAAAAGCGAGCAAGCAAAACACAAGCCCGACAGTGAGAGTGGCGCGCTTGCCTTTGACGTTGCTTATTTGTTGCATTTTCGCCGCGTTTTTGCTCATGTGAAAATTATAACTTATCCTTGCATTCTTGTCAATAGCGACGCTGTGAAAACGTCAATGCCGCCAAAGCCCATATACGTTGTTTTCGAGTGCGAGTCGCTCTCAAACGCGAGGGTGTAGCGAGTGTTTTTGCCCGCCGAAATAGCTGACAAAAACAGGTTGCGAACGGGTGGCAAAGTGGCGATTTGTGAGAAAGTCGAGTCCTTGTATTCAAGCAAAATCGACTTGTCTTTTTGGTGTATTATAGCAGTGTTTTTGCCGTCAACGGCTTGCAAGGTGAGTATGTCTTCGCTTATTCCCACCGATGAAAGAGAAGACTTGCCGCCGAAATCGAGATGAGCGCAAAAGCGGTAAATTCCGTTTTCGGTCAAGACTGCAACCGAGTTGCCGAGGGCAAAAAGCGATGCCGATTTCGATTGTTCGATACGCTCTTTTTTGATGAGATCAAGGCTTGCGTTTAGGGACACAACGTCAAAATTGTCTATGGTTTTTACAAGTGCGACAAAGGTTTGTCTGTCGCTTGCAACAACGGGCACGATTTGCACAATCGTGCTTTTATTTTGCATAAACGATTGCCTAAACCCTGTGTTTTGATTGTACGTTGCACAAAAAGCCGTATCGGCGGTGTTTGCGAAAATCATGACGTTTTCACAATACGCAATCACTTTTATATCGACTATGTCGGATTTGGAAAACACAAAATTGTCCGTGGATATTTCAAGATTGTCGCCGACAAAGACGTTGGTCATTTCGTTGCCGTCATAGGCGATTGCATTAAGCTCGTTTGCGTGCAAGTACGTTTTTAGTATTGTGTATTTTTTTGTCGTACATCTTGCCTTGACGCTCAAACTCTCGTCCAATGTAACGACTCGTGTTCCGCTTGGCGACAAGATGAAAACGACAAGTCCGTTTCTTGATTGAGAGCAGTCAAGAAAACTCTCGTTGTCGCTTGCGATTTTCACGACTTTTTCAAGAGTGTCGTCACAAAAGGCGGCTATGTAAATCCCTTTTTCTTTCACATCCCTGTCTTCCGAGTCCGTGCAAAAAATCACGAGCGTTTTTGAAAAGCAAAACAGCGTTTTCAGCACTTTTTCATTGCCCGAACCGCCCACGTGATTGACCTTGATTCCGCCCACGTTTTCGCAAGCTCTCGGCAGCACGGAAAAGGTCTTTGACACCGTGATTTCGCCTTGATTTTGCTCTGTACCGTTTGCGCCGGCAACGTTGTCGCCGTCCTTTTTGATGATCGAACTAAGCCCCGCGTAGCAAGCGATCGCCACCGTGAGAAGAAGCACCACCGCAAGCCACTTGGCTATGATTTTTTGTTTTTGCATGCTTCGACTATATCACAAGCAATGCTCACAATCTTTCCGTTTGAGTCGAGAGATATTGCTTTCATAGGCGGATTTTTTTCGGTGATTTTCAGCATATCGACAAGGCGGGAAGAAAAATTGTCGTCTTGTTCCAAAACACTTGCGCCGTATTCTTTTGCAAGGCGCGCGTTGTCTATCTGATCTCCGCGCGACACGCCTTTTGGCAGAGGTACGAACAGCGCGCGTTTGTTGAGAGCGGAGATTTCAAACACGCAAGTCGCGCCCGCTCGCGACAATACGATATCGCACGCGGCATAGAAGTCTTGCATGTTGTCTGCGTATTCAAAGGCATAATATTCGTCTTTTCGAGCGAGATTTTGCGAGTTTTCGCCCTTGCCTTTGCCTGTGACGTGCAACACGACATACCGCTTGCAAAGCTCGTCAAGGTTGCAAATCACCGCGTCGTTTATCGCTTTTGCGCCCGAAGATCCGCCCAAGACAAGCAAAATTTTCTTGTTTTGCGGATTTTTTATGCCAAGCGTTTTGAGAGATTGCGCCTTGTTTGTTGCAAAAAGCTCTTTGCGCAGCGGAAGTCCCACAAACTTGCCGTCAAAGCTCGATTGCGGATTGGCTTTGAGAATGGTTGCGCCTTTTAGTTTTGCGATTTTGTTGGCAAGTCCCATCGTAAAATCGCTCTCGTGCGCAATGACGGGTATGCCGAGTTTGCTTGCGGCAAGCACGGCGGGCAGAGATACGAAACCGCCCTTTGAAAACACCAAGTCGGGCTTTTCGGCTTTGAGATATGCAACGCACTCTCTTACGGCTTTTGAAAGAGCGAACGGAATAGAGAGATTGTTTTTGACGGCTTTTGGCGAAAAAGACCTAGCGAGTTTTACTGCGTTTATGCCGAAAAACTTCACGCCGTGTTCTTTTGCAAGCCTTCTTTCAAGCGAGTTGCCGTCTGCGCCGATATAGACGATTGAAAATCCTGCCTTGACAAAATCGTCGAAAAGCGCGACGTTGGGGTAGACGTGTCCGCCCGTTCCGCCGCCCGTAAACACGATTTTCTTGTCGATTTTTGTCTTGTGCGTGTCCGATAAAGTCATCATACGCTCATATTATGTAACAATCGGCGCAAAAGTTGTGTATTTTTGCATCTTGAAATTTGTCGAACATAATGTTATAATAATTTTATTGATTAAAAATGTCGCCTTGGCGGCACTCGGAGAATATTATGAAAGCTGAAAAGTTCAAAAGTTTTGACGGAACAGTATTGCAATGCTATCTTTGGGACAACGTGAGAAATCCCAAAGCCGTTGTGCAAATCTCGCACGGTATGGCGGAACACGCACGCAGATACGACGATTTTGCAAATTATCTCAACCAAAACGGTTTCATCGTTTTTGCGGACGACCACCGCGCGCATGGCATGACAAGCACCAAGCAATCCTCAAAGGGCGTCAAGGGCTACCACAAGGGCGACATCTATTTTGACACCATGCAAGACGAATGCGCAATCACGTCTATGCTCAAAGAAAGATACAATCTTCCCGTGATTTATCTCGGACACAGCTATGGCTCTATGCTGGGACAACGCTACATCCAAGAATGCAAGGATTACACCGGCGCAGTGCTTTGCGGCTCTGCGATGATGAAGGGCGCGATTCTCAACATGGGCGCGGCGATTTCCAATATGCAATACAAGACTTTGGGCGGAGAGAAGACCGGCAAGATGCTCGACAAGCTCTCCTTTGGCAGTTACAATGCGCCGTTCAAGAGCGAAAAGACTCCGTTTGCATGGCTTTCTCGCGACAAAGAGCAAGTCAAAAAATACATCCTTGACGATCAATGTGGCAACGTCATGTCCATTGCTTTCTTCAAGTTCTTCTTGAACGGTCTCAAAGCGTCCTACAAGAAAGAAAACCTTGCCAAGATCGACACCGCAAAGCCGATTGCGATTTTCTCGGGCGCGCAAGACCCCGTGGGCGGCAAAGGCAAACTTGTCGAAAAGCTCTATGACCAATACAAGACTCTCGGCGTGAAAGACTTGACAATCAAGCTCTATCCCGAGGCTCGTCACGAGATCTTGAACGAGATCAACCGCGCCGAAGTGTTCGCAGACTTCGTGGCAAGAATGAACGAAATGGTGAAATAAGTTTTCGTTTTCAAGCAAAGATATTTTCGCTCCGCAACGTTTTTAGGCGATGCGGAGCGTTTTTTTCATTTAAGGAAAAATAGTGTTTTTTAATATTTCCATTTCCTTGAAAAAATCTATATATTGTGTTACAATACTTATATTATTACTTTACGTAGGTATTTATGGCAAATCAAGACTACACGTACAAGGCGGGGGACATTCACATTCTCGAAGGTCTCGACGCTGTCAGAAAACGTCCCGGCATGTATATCGGCACGACCGGGAGCAAAGGTATGCATCATATCCTTTGGGAGATTATCGACAACTGTATCGACGAAGTTGCCAACGGCTTTGGCGACACCGTGCGCATAGAGCTTTTGGACGACAACGTTGCAAGAGTCAGCGACAACGGACGCGGTATCCCCGTTGACAAACACCCGAAATTGAAGATCAGCGGCGTGGAAGTCGTGTTCACTCAGCTTCATGCCGGCGCGAAATTCGACAACGGACAATACAACTATTCGGGCGGTCTTCACGGCGTCGGCGCATCTGTCACCAACGCTCTTTCGGAGTGGCTCACCGTTGACGTCAAGCGTGACGGCAACCTTTATCGTGCGGAATTTTGGTCGCCGCAAGTGGGCAACGGCAAGATAAAAAGCGGCGTGGTGAAGACTCCGCTCACCGTCATCGGCAAGGTGAAGGGCAGCGGCACGTCCGTCAAGTTCAAGCCCGACGAGCGAGTTTTCGGCAAGGAAAAATTCGATTATTCCGTGATACAAGAGCGTATGCGCGACGTTGCGTATCTCAACAAAGGCGTGACGATCATCATTGACGATTTGCGCATGGCTCTCGACGGCGGCACGGGCAAACACGATACGTTCTGCTACAAGGGCGGCATTGCCGATTACGTGCAATATCTCAACGAAGGCAGAACCGTGCTTTACGACAAGCCTCTTTACGTGGAAGCGAAAGAGCCGCATTTCGAAGTGGCGGTTGCGATTCAACACACCGAAGGTTACACCGAAAACATTTATTCCTACGTAAACAACATTCCCACCGCTGACGGCGGCACGCACGAAGTCGGTTTTAAGAGCGCGATCACAAAAGTGTTCAACGACTATGCGCGCAAAAACAACATTCTCAAAGAAAAACAAGCTAATCTACTAGGCGAAGATTTCAGAGAAGGCATGGTGGCGGTGATCACCGTCAAGATGCAAAACGTTCAGTTCGAAGGTCAGACCAAAGGCAAGCTCGGCAACCCCGAAGTGCGTCCCAAAGTTGAAAATCTGGTCAGTGAAAAACTTGCGGAACTTCTTTTGCAACGCGGCAATAAGGCTATTGCCGAGAAGATCATCGCAAAAGCAATGGGTGCGGCAAAAACGAGAGAAGCGGCAAAACGCGCAAAAGACCTTTCTCGTCAACAAAACAAACTCAACGGGCTCAATCTTGTTGGCAAACTTGCAAGCTGCTCTGGCAAAAACGCCGAAATCAACGAGTTGTTCATTGTTGAGGGCGACTCGGCAGGGGGCAGCGCAAAGCAAGCGCGCGACAGATTCTTCCAAGCAATTCTTCCCTTGCGCGGCAAGCCGCTCAACGTGGAGAAAGCAAGCCTTGAAAAGATCCTTGCCAACGAAGAGCTTGCAACGCTCATTTCCGCGCTCGGCACGGGCATAGATCCCGAATTCGATCTTTCAAGTCTAAAATATGACAAAGTCATCATTCTTGCCGACGCCGACCAAGACGGCGCGCACATCAGAGCGTTGCTTTTGACGTTCTTCTTCCGCTATATGCGCCAACTCATCACCGAAGGACACGTGTATATCGGCATGCCGCCGCTTTATCGGTTGCAAAAGAAAGACGAGATCCTGTATTGCTATGACGACGCAGCCCTTGTGGAAGGACAAAAGAAGATGGGCAAAAACGCACTTCTTCAACGTTTCAAGGGCTTGGGCGAGATGAACCCCGAGCAGCTTTGGGACACCACTATGGACCCTGCAAAACGCACGCTCACGAGAGTGACGATAGACGATGCGGCAATGGCGGACAAGCGTATCACCATTCTTATGGGCGACGACAGCAACATCCGCAAGGACTATATCTATCAATATGCGGATTTCAACAAAGTGGATGACTTCAAAGTCAACAAAGAACAGGAAAATCAATAAAAAGTCACGGCTTTCGAGAGCCGAAAAGCCTATAAACACGTTTACGAAAAACTATAAAAGCAAATAGAAAAAATGACAAAAAAACAACACAAAGAGATAGAATACAATTCAGTCGTGCTTGACTCCGTTTTTGAAGACGTCATGCACAATTCGATGATTCCGTATTCGGAAAACGTCATACTCGACCGTGCTCTTCCGAGAGTAGAAGACGGCTTGAAACCCGTGCAGAGAAGGGTGTTATACTCCATGCACGAGATGGGGCTCACTCCCGACAAACCGCACAAGAAGTGCGCAAGAATCGTGGGCGACTGCCTTGGCAAGTATCACCCCCACGGCGACAGCTCGGTCTACGGCGCAATGGTGCGTATGGCTCAGCCCTTCTCTATGAGAATGAAGCTTGTTGACGGTCACGGCAACTTCGGCTCTGTGGACGGCGACGGTGCGGCGGCTATGCGTTACACCGAGGCGAGAATGAGTCCGCTCGCGCTCGAACTGCTGAGAGATCTTGACAAAGAGACGGTGACGTGGTCCCCCAACTTTGACGATTCTCTCGAAGAGCCGAACACTTTGCCGGGAAGATTTCCCAACTTGCTTGTCAACGGCGCAAACGGCATAGCGGTCGGTCTTGCAACGAATATCCCCACTCACAACATGGGCGAGAGCATAGACGCGGTCATAATGAAGATAGACAACCCCAACGCCACCGTGCATGATCTTTTCTCGGTTTTTCACGGTCCCGATTTCCCGACGGGCGCGTTCATTATCCCCGTTGACAATCTCGAAGATATATATTCGACGGGCAAGGGCAGGATAAAAATCCGTTCTAGACTGCACATCGAAAACGACGACAACGGCAAGAAAAACATCGTCATCACCGAGATACCTTATCAGTTGTCCAAGGCGGAGTTGCTTTCAAGAATTGCCGATTTGAAAGAAGCCAACAAAGACACGCTCGCAGGCATATCCGAGATTGTGGACGAGTCGGACAAAACGGGTACGCGCGCCGTGATAAAATGCAAACGCGACGCAGACGTAAACAAAATCGTTGCGTTCCTTTTCAAGAAAACCAATCTCGAAATGGGCTATTCCATCAATATGGTTGCTATTGCAAACGGCAAACCCGAGCAGTTGAGCCTTACGGCGTATCTTGACTATTATGTCGAATATCAACGCAAAATCATCGTCAATCGCACCACTTTCGACCTTAAAGCCGCAAAGGCAAGAGCGGAAATCGTGCGCGGACTTCTTGTTGCAATCCGCAACATCGACGAAGTGATAAAAATCATCAAGGAGTCGGAATCCACGGCAAAAGCCAAAGAGACTTTGCGCCAAAGATTTGACCTTAGCGACGCGCAGGCACAGGCGATTTTGGATATGCGCTTGAAGAGCCTTGCAAAGCTCGAAGTGGGCAAGCTCGAAGAAGAGTTGCGTTTCCTTGAAAAACAAATCGCGCTTTTCGAGTCCATTCTCGCAAGCAAGCGTAAACAGC
Organism: uncultured Eubacteriales bacterium; assembly: GCA_900548005.1. Taxonomy (GTDB): domain Bacteria; phylum Bacillota; class Clostridia; order Christensenellales; family CAG-917; genus CAG-475. The sequence continues at coordinate 212,243 of URIZ01000001.1, forward strand.
TCAACATTGTCAAGGACGAGTTGCTCGCAATCAAAAAGTCGCTCAATTCCGAGCGTATGAGCGTCATCGTGGACAGCGATGAACAGGCTGAAAACTATCAGGCTCCGAGCGAAGCGGAAGCGGTTGCCTATCGTGACGGCGTGATTGTCATGAACAAGGACGGTCAGTTGCGCTTTATGTCACCCAAGGTGTTCTCAACCGCAAAGAAAGACTTTGGCTCGTATGCGGAAGATATGCTCCCCGTGCAGAAACTTTCAGTCAACAACAAAGGCTCGTTGTTTGCGGTGACCAATCTCGGCAGCATCGTCAAGATCGACGTCACCACGCTGCCCGAGAAGAAGTTCAAAGAAAAACCCTTCAAAATCGGCGCGATCAATCAAGACGTGCAGACGGGCGAAACCGTTGTCAAACTTATGTTCTTTGAAGGCGTGCCGGTCGGAGAGCTCGTGTTGTTCACAAAACAAGGCGGCGCAAAGAGAGTGGATTTGTCCGAATTTACGGAAGTGAGCAAGACATATCTCAAAGCGATCAACCTTGCAGACAAAGACACCGTCATCGCCGCCGAAATCGTGGACGACGAGAAGAACGTCATGGAAATCACCGAGCAAGGTCAAGTGCTTGTCTACAAAGCCACCGAGATACCTATGCAGGGCAGAAACGCCGCCGGCGTCAAGGGCATAAAGCTCTCTGACGGCGACTCGGTTGCGTTTGCGGGACAAGTGGAAGACGAAGGCGAGATCATTGTCGTGTCCGACACCGGATATGCAAAGAGAGTGATATCATCGCTCATAGATCCGAGCTCTAGATATCTCAAAGGTATAAAAATCATAGAGCTTGACAAGTCCAAAGTGCAATATGTCGGCACGGTGAAGATGCCCTACGATTTGGCTTTTGTCAGCGGCGGTCAAACAAGCGTTGTCAACACCGAAGACATCCGCATAGACACACGCACGACAAAAGGCAAGCAAATGTTCAAACAAGGCGTCTCGCTCGTTTGCCCTATCAGCGATCCCGAAGAATAAGAAATTATTCACTTGGATATAGTCGGAGCCGCAAGGCGGCGACCGCATCGAACGCCGAGCTTGACGACTTGTACGAGCGACTGCGCCATGTTGTTGCGTAGCCGGCGCACAAAGCGTGGTGGCATAACAAGTGAACGACACTTATCTATGCGAGTGCAGAGTGTTGTCCCCCGCGCAAGCGGTTGCGTGGGTTCCCTTGCAAGGGGGAACGCAATGGGGAAAACACATGAGGAAAGGGGAAATAGCATTCATGCAACAAAAATATCTATTATAAAAACAAATACACAGGATGGGAATTCTTATATATGAATAAAATCGGTTTTGATAGCAAAATGTATATGCAAAAGCAGACGGAGCACATTCTCGAGCGTATAAATCGTTTCGACAAGCTCTATCTTGAATTCGGGGGCAAGCTCTTTGACGACTTGCATGCCGCGCGTGTGTTGCCCGGCTTTGACAAGGCGGCAAAGATAAAACTGCTCCAAAAGCTGCGCGACAAGGCGGAACTTATCATTTGTATCAACGCAAACGCAATCGAGCGCAACAAAATGCGTGCCGACTACGGCATCTCATACGGCAGCGAAGTGGAGAGAATGATAGACAACATCTCCGCAATGGGCATATACATCAATTGCGTGGTCATCACCATGTTCACCGATCAGCAAGGCGCGATTGCGTACAAGCAAAAGCTCGAAAACCGTGGCGTGAAAGTGTACATCCACCGTCCCACAAAAGGCTATCCACACGAGATCGACACCATTGTTTCGGACGAAGGCTACGGCGCAAACCCGTATATCGAGACCACTCGTCCGCTTGTCGTGTTGACAGCTCCGGGTCCCGGCAGCGGAAAACTTGCCACTTGCCTTAGCCAGCTCTATCACGAGAACAAGCGCGGAGTTAAGGCAGGCTATTCAAAATTCGAGACTTTCCCGATTTGGAATCTTCCGCTCAATCACCCCGTCAACGTTGCCTACGAAGCCGCAACCGCCGACCTTAAAGACGTCAACAAAGTGGACAACTTCCACCTTGAAGCGTACGGTGAAATCACCGTCAACTACAATCGCGACATCGAAGTTTTCCCTGTCGTGAGCAGCATACTTGCCAAAATCACGGGCAAAGAGTGCATATACAAATCACCCACGGATATGGGCGTCAATATGGCGGGATATTGCATCGTGGACGATGAGGTTTGCAGAGAAGCGTCAAAGAAAGAAATCTTGCGCAGATACTACAAGGCTCTTTGCGATTTGAAACGCGGCGATTGCAAGAAAGACACCGTGGAACGACTCGAATTTTTGATGTCGAGGCTTGGTATAACCCAAGCAACGCGCCCCGTTGTCGAAAAAGCAAGAGAAAAGAGCGGTCAAAACGACGATTGCGGAGCGGTTGCTCTCGAACTTCAAGACGGCAGAATCGTCACGGGCAAGAACACTCAGCGTATGAGCGCGTCCGCCGCTTGCGTCTTTAATGCGGTGAAGATGCTTGCAGGCATCAAGGACTCGCAAAAGCTCATATCGCCTTACGTCATCGGTCCTATCATCGATATGAAAACCAAGATTCTCAAAGAGCACGACAAGACACTCACGCTCGAAGAAGCGTTGCTTGCGCTCTCCATTTGTGCGGCTTCCGACGCTACGGCGGCAACCGCAATGGAGCAACTCACGCAACTTGACGGATGCGACGCACACTCCACGCACATCTTGCACAAAGCGGACGAAAACCCCTTCCGCAAACTTGGTGTGAGATTGTCCAGCGATCCGGAATTTTTGGGCGACACCTTGTTCAACGAGTGAAATTAATAATTAATAATCAATAATTGCGGGTGGGACAACCACACACGAATTGCAATAACAAACAACTATAACCAAAAATCTATGAAGGAGTGAAAATATGCTACTTTATGACAATAGAGATCAAATCCCCGCAGAGTATAAGTGGAGACTTGAAGACATCATCAAAGACAATCAGGCTTGGGAAGAATTGTTCTTCAAAGTGGACGAGAGAATAGGGCATTTTGCCAAATACGCAGACCACCTTGCGGATGAAGATATGCTCTTTGACTGCTTGGAGCTTGAAACAAGACTTACGCATGACGTGATGAGCCTATATCAATACGCAAAAATGCGCCTTGACCAAGACACTCGTGACAACACCTATCAAGGCATGGTCAACAGAGTGGAGATGCTCATCGTCAAGTTTTCGTCTGCAACCAGCTTTATGACTCCCGAAATCAGCGAGTTTTCAAAGGAAAGACTCGAACAACTCAAAGCGAGCAAACGTTTCAAAAACTATGACGTGTTCTTTGGCGAAATCATTCGCAGCAAGGACATAATTCTCAGCAAGAAGGAAGAAAAAATTCTCGGTGAAGTGGGCATATTTGCCGACACAAACCAAGAAGTTTTCAGCATGTTTGACAATGCGGACGTCAAGTTCAAGAAGGTGGACGACGGCAAAGGCAATCTTGTGGAGATGAGCCACGGCGTGTACGGGCTTATGTTGCAAAACCCCGATCAGAACGTCAGAAAAGCGGCGTTTGAGAGCATGTTCACCGCATACAAAGACTATATCAACACCATTGCCGCAAACTATGCCGGCAACGTGAAAAAGGATTGGTTCTTTGCCAAAGTGCGTGGATTCAAGAGTGCGCTGGACTATTCGATGTATCGTGAAAACGTGCCGCCGACCTGCTACAAAAAGTTGCTCGAAGCGGTGGGAGAAGGCACGCCGAATCTTCACAGATACATGGCTCTTCGCAAGCGTGTTTTGGGGCTCGACAAGCTCAATTCCTACGATATGCACATCTCGATCGTCAAGGATCAAGAGCTTGCGCTCGAATACGAACAGGCAGTTGATCTTGTCAAAGAAGCACTTAAAGTCATGGGTAAGGAATATAGCGACATTCTCGCCACGTCTTTCACGGACGGTTGGATCGACGTTTTTGAAAACAAGGGCAAGAGAAGCGGCGCGTATTCTTGGGGCGTGTACGGCGTGCACCCGTTTGTGCTGTTGAACTATCAAAAGACCGTGCATGACGTGTTTACAATCGCACACGAGCTCGGACACGCAATGCACTCTTATTTCAGCAACTCCGCTCAACCGCAACAAAAGGCGAGCTATGAGATTTTCGTTGCAGAGATTGCGTCCACCGTCAACGAAGTGCTCCTTCTCAAACACCTTCTCAAGACGGCGACGGGCGAGTTTAGAAAATACTTGCTTTCCTACTATCTCGACATGTTCCGCACCACGCTGTTCAGACAATCCATGTTCAGTGAGTTTGAAGTGATTGCGCACACCATGGTTGAAAACGGCGAGCCTATCACGGCGGATTCGCTGTCCAATGCATATTACGAACTCGACAAGAAATACTATGGCGATGCGGTGGAGCACAGCGACCTTATCCGCTATGAATGGGCGCGTATTCCGCACTTCTACACAAGTTATTACGTCTACAAGTACGCAACCGGCATCACCACGGCGGTGTCCATTGCCAACAACATCTTGACAAAGGGCGAAAAGTATTTTGAAAAATACAAGCAATTCTTGTCGGCAGGCGGAAGTTTTCCGCCGCTTGACATCATTCGTCTTGCAGACGTCGATCTTGAAAGCGACGTGCCTTACAAGACCGCTATGAAAGAATTTGCGGACACTCTTGACGAGCTTGAAAAATCGTTTGAGTGAGCATACACGATAGGCCTTGAGCCAAACAACTTAACACATGAAACTTAATCGTCGAAACCACACAAAATTTGCGCTTGTCGCGCTGACACTCATCGCCTTGTGCGTCCTGCTTTGCGCCTGCTCCGACAGCGGTGAAGACAACGCCACAGTCGTCAGAAACGTATATCTGACGGGCAAGATCGTTTTCACCGACATTGCAGAGGACACGGCATACGTGCATGTCTCCTTTTCCGGCAAGGGCGACAGCGTCGGAACTGCGACTTGGGCAAGCGGCGAGCAGAATCTCGATTTGTGGTATAGCCTGTCCACAACCACCGTCACTTTCGATCCGTCACGGATATTTAGTGCGGTCAAGCAAGCCGTACCACAAGAAGACCTCAAAAACGAAGACCATATTTACAATCGCTTGAAAGTGGTCTTGTTGTATGATACTATATATAAATCTATAAAAAGCGACGGTCAGATCTCCAAAAGCGGCAGCACCTACACCCACGTTTTCAACCTTGACGAGAGCAAGAGCGAGCAATCTTTCACGCTCAGCATGCGCTCGCCGCGTTCGGAAAACTGGTATACGGCGTTGATAGCGGGCGGCATAGTGCTGTTTGTTGTCGTGACGGGGATTTGTCTAGCTTGCAAGGGTAGATTATGCCAAAAGAAGAAACTAAAAGAGTGACAAGGGGTATGCCCAACAACGTTGATGCCGAAGCCAACGTTTTAGGCTCTATTCTCATCGACAGCAAATCGGCGGATCTCATCGTTCCGCTTTTGAGTGCCGAGGACTTTTATCTTGCGCAAAATCGCATGATTTTTGCGGCGATGAAACAGCTTCAAAGCGAAAGCAAGCCCATAGACGTTGTGTCTGTCAGCGACGCTTTGGAAGTGAAAGGACTGCTTGACCAGATCGGCTCGGTTGCGTATTTGAGTGACCTTGCAGAAGGAGTCGTGTCCGCCGCAAACGGCGAATATTACGCTCAAATCGTCAAGCGTGACGCGCTCACGAGAAAGGTTATATCCGCAGGCAACGACATCGCCAAATACGGCTATGAGTGCGAAGACGGCAAGGACGCTTTGGCAAACGCCGAAAAACTTGTCTATTCCATCACCGAGCAATCAAGCGAATCCGCGCTCAAAAAGGTGGACGACGCAATTGCCGAGGCTATCAAGAACATCCAAGACGTGCAATCGGGCAACGTGCCAAAGAACACCGTCTATACGGATTTTCCCACTTTCGATGCGAAAACTCACGGCTTGAAACCGGGCGAAATGGTGCTTATTGCAGCTCGTCCGTCTGTGGGTAAAACTGCGTTTGCACTAAATATAGCGGCAAACGTTGCGCTCAATCACGGCAAAAAAGTGGCTATCTTCTCGCTGGAAATGCCTTCGGCATTGCTCGCAAAACGTATGCTCGGCTACATCTCCAAGGTGTCTTTCAACAAGATGGACACTCGCGGAGCATTGAGCGGTGAAGACTACAAGAAGATTATGAACGGCTACAAAGCCTTGCTTGCAAGCGGCATATACATCGACGACTATTCCATGAACGGTCCGAGCGAAGTGCTTTCAAAATGCCGCCGTCTAAAACGCGAACAAGGGCTTGACCTTGTTATCATCGACTATTTGCAACTTATGACTTCCAAAGTCAACGGCAAAGCCGCCGAGAGCAGACAAGTGGAAGTGAGTGATATGTCAAGAAAGATGAAAATCTATGCAAAGGAACTCGATTGCCCGATTATTCTTCTTTCGCAAATGTCGCGTGGCGTCGAGCAACGTCCCGATCACACGCCCTTGCTTTCGGACTTGCGTGAATCGGGCTCTATCGAGCAAGACGCGGACGTTGTCGTGTTCTTGAACAATCCGCACAAATACAACCAAGCTTTGCCCGAAAACGAAGTCATTCTTGACGTGAAAAAGAACAGAAACGGTCCTATCGGCGAAATCAAGCTCGACTGGGACGGCTCTACGACCACGTTCAAAGAAATGGTGGATCAAAACGCAAACACCACCGAATACGCCTATCAAGAGAACAAGACGGACGACGAAGACAAGGTGGCGGACATCAAGTCCATATCTCAAGTGGCCGAAGAGTTGCACGAAGTTGCGGCAAACAAAGACGATATGCCTTTTGACACGCCGTCAAGCGACGAGCCTATGCCGTTTGAAGACGCGCCCGCTCCCGATGACAGCGACATCCCCGCGCCGAGCGATGAAGATATGCCGTTTGACGAAGACGCTGATGACGAATACATCGACGATGATGACGAATACGTTGACAGCGACGACGAAGATATGCCGTTTTGACACGCAAAAAAAATATAAAGACAGCATCCGAAGCGGTGCTGTTTTTTATTGTCTAAAAACATAGTTTTTTGAAAAAACATACCGAAAAAAGATTTGAAGTTTGTCTGCGACAAGTGAAGTTGTCGGGGACAGTGAAGTTTGCTATGCGAGTGAAGTTTGCTTACGCAAGTGAAGTTTGCTTACGCAAGTGACGTTCGCTACTTAGAATACCGCTTTTGAACAACAGTATCCATCAAAACCGCTCATAAACGCCTGACGAAACCTTTGAAAAACATTGCCGAAAATGTTGATAGAACACACGATTATTTTGAAAATGCCATTGCAAAAAAACAATAATGATTGCTCGGGGCATAAAGACGATTTTGTCGCAATAAAATTTTGTATGTTTAAGGATGAAATCAAGGACAAATTGAAGATAAACAACGTGGTCTTGCCGTACGTTGTGACTTTGACAAGCGGAAAAACAGTGATAAGCGGAGTGAAAAAAGTGCTTGTGGCAAAGGACGACGAGATTGCAATCAGCGTGTCTTCTTGCGTTGTCAGAGTGCTCGGAAAGGGACTTGAAATTGCGCAAATCGGCGGTGGAGAAGCATATATCAAGGGTGAAACGGCAGGAGTGAGTTTTGAAAAATAGAATGTCGAAAACAAAAAGCGTCAAAAGTGAAAACAGCGTGTTAGATACAAGAAAAAAGCGTGCAAATCGCAGATTGAAAAAGGAAGGAGTCGCACTTGTTGACCAAAGGGGCAAAAAGCCGAAAAACAAGGGGAAATCAAAGGGGCAAAAGGACGCTTTTGTCAACGGAAACAAGCAAAAAGACACGGTTAGAGTTCACAAAAAGCCAAATATGCTTGCCACTCTCAGAGCGAGAGTGGGCGCGTCCACGATCATTGTGCGTGGAGAAAACTCGCAAAGGGCAATCGGAGCGGTGATGAAGATATGCCGAGTGGACGGCGTAAAGACAAGTCAAGACGGCTGCACGTTTGTTGTCAAATCAAAACATTTGAGCAAGATTATTGCATTATTAGATAACTTATGTTATGATTATAAAATAATTGATAATAGAGGTATTGCGCCCTATGCGCTGAGCGTTGCGATGCGTCCCGGCTTGCTTGTGGGGCTGATGATAGCTCTATCGGCAATCATCGTTTTGTCGCAATTTGTCACGCGCGTGAGCGTGTCGGGCGCAGGCGCGAATTTGCCTGCAGCTCTAAAAAACGAGATTTGCGCCATACTAAACCAAAGCGGAGTCAAGGTGGGCGCAAAGACTTGCGACGTGGACGAAAAAGCCTTGCAAGACAAGATCCTTGCGCTTGACGGCGTTGCGTTTGCAAGCGTCAAAAAGAAAGGCTCGGCGGTGAGCGTTGTGGTGAAACAAGCTCTGCCTCAGGACTTTTCGTTTGTGACCGACGGCGAACTGGTGAAAGCCGCAAAACGCGCCGTTGTGACCAGAATCGTTGTGACGGGCGGCACGGCGGTGAAGAAATACGGCGACGTGGTTTCACCCGGGGACGTGCTTATTGACGGGTACGTCGAATACGGCGATGACAAGATCCCCGTCAAAGCGAGCGGCTATGCCTTTGGCAAAGTGTATCACACACTTTCGGTGTTCTTTGCAAACGAGAGCGTGAGATGCGTGCGAAAAGACACGAAAACGCTCGTGCGCTACGCCATGTTCGGCAAAACGCCCAAGCTGCCCCAATCGCCCTTTGAAAAATACGAGCTGAAAACAAGCGTGCAAGAGTTCGGATTTTTGTTGCCGATACGCATATACCGCTTTGAGTATACGGCGATAGAAGAGATAAAAGAGCGCAACGACAAGAGCGTGGACGAGATGAAGAAAATCGCATTTTCTCGTCTTTGCGGCGAGCTTAAACAGAGCGTAAAGGTGCTTGACGTCTACTATGACGTGCAAAAGGGTGACAACGGAGTTTCCGTCACGGTGACTTTGGAAGCGGAAGAAAGGATATGAAAACGCAAAAAGAAAAGCAGTTTGAAAAATACGAAACCATGATGAGCGTGTTCGGCGAGCTTGACGAGAACATCGAAAAGCTGACGGACGCTTTTGACGTGGACGTTTTTGCGCTTGGCACGAGCGTGAAAGTCAGCGGCGAAGAAAAGGACGTTGACGGCGCGATTCGAGCGATAGACGCGCTTGAAAAGTTGTGCAAGACTCAGCCGCTCAATGCTCAGACGGTGAATATGGTCATCGGCTATGCAAAAGCCGGGCGCGACTTTGACGTTGCGGATCTCATGGGCACGGTTGCGATCACGGCGCGCGGCAAAATCATCCGTCCAAAGACGCTCGGACAGAAGAAATACGTTGACTCAATCAAGAAAAACAGCATTGTGTTCGGCGTCGGACCTGCGGGCACGGGCAAGACGTATCTTGCGGTTGCGCTTGCGGTGTACGCGCTCAAAAATCACGAGATTGACAAGATTATACTCACTCGCCCCGCCGTTGAAGCAGGCGAAAAACTCGGCTTTTTGCCCGGGGATTTGACGGAAAAAGTCGATCCCTATCTCAGACCGCTGTTTGACGCTCTTCAAGAGATGATGGGACAGGACGCATACTCAAAGCATATCGAGCGCGGCAGCATAGAGATTGCGCCGCTTGCGTATATGAGGGGCAGGACGCTCTCAAACAGTTTCATCATTCTTGACGAGGCGCAAAACACCACCAAAGAGCAGATGAAGATGTTTCTCACTCGCATGGGTGAAAACTCGCGCATAGTGGTGACGGGCGACATAACGCAAATCGACTTGCCCAAGAGTGTGAAAAGCGGGCTTATCGACGCACTTGACGTGCTAAAAGACGTTGAGGGCATAGACATTGTCAGGTTGACGGCAAAAGACGTGGTCAGACACGAGCTTGTCACAAGAATAATTCAAGCATACGAAAAAGCAGAATCGCACACCAAAGCCGACGAGCAGGAGTGACGATTTTTGGAGAAAACCTATGATAGACGACATTAAAGACATATCAAGAGTCGAGAAAGAAAAGGCGATCGCAAGGCACAAAAGAGCGACGTATTTTTGGCAATGTATCGCGACGGCGATTGTGTTTGCCGTTGCAATGACGCTGTTTTCGCTCTTTATGATCGGCAATTTCAAGGCGGCGTTCACCGTGAAGAATGCGCTTGCCACGACGGGAAGAATGATTATCGCAGTCGGGATGATGATTTTTCTCATGGCGGGCGTATACAGGTTTACGGGCGCAAAAGGCACAAGCACGAGAGATTTTCACCTGACGGCAATCATGGTGCTTGTCACTTTTTTCATCTCGATAACCGCCGCCGTGAAGTTCAACGAATACGCAATGCCCATTGCGCTTGCAACGCTTGTTTTGATAGAGCTTATCGACAGACGCACGTCCACTTTGGCAACCGCCGTGCTGTCAATACTCATCGTGGCGGCGTTTATGATCGACACCGTCAGATTTGACCTTGCGGTGATCATGGCAAGCGTGATTTGCAACGCACTTTGCGCAGTGCTTGTGGATTTTTATGAGAAAAAGCACCTTACAAGGCTCAAATTCTTGCTCGTGTCCATGGCAACGCCCCTTCTTATGCAACCGCTCGTTCTGTTGTTCACGCTCTTGTCCAAGGACGTGGGCATCAACCTTTTGTGGCACGTGGTGTGGTCGTACGGCGCAAACGTTGCGGCATCGCTCATTTTTATGCCGCTTGTGGCAATATTCGAAGGCATGTTCAACATCGCGGACGATTTCAGGCTCAACGAGCTTTGCAATCTGTCCAACCCCTTGCTCAAACGCCTTGCGAGCGAAGCGCCGGGCACTTTCAACCACTCGCTTGTCGTGGGCAACCTTGCAGAAGCGTGCGCAACCGCAATAGGCGAAAATCCCAATATGGCAAGATGCGCCGCCTACTATCACGATATAGGCAAGCTCAAAGCCCCCATCTATTTCAGCGAAAACCAATCTTCCTACAATCCGCACGACGAGCTTATCCCCGAAGTGAGCGTGAGCATGATCACGTCGCACACGCTCTTTGGCGAGATACTCGCAAAGCAAAACAGGCTGCCAAAAGAGATTGTGGCAATTTGCCGCGAGCACCACGGCACGTCGCCTGTGGGATATTTCTATCGCAAGGCTCTCACCTTGAAAGAAGAAGGGGATCTTGCCGTTGACAAATACACCTACGCCGGTCCAAAACCGCAGACCAAGATCGCCGCAATAATCATGATTGCCGACACCATCGAGGCGGCAATGCGCGCGTATATGCCCGACACCAAGGAAGAGTTCGAGGCAAGAATCAACAAGCTCGTGGACGAGAAAATCGAGCTGCGCCAATTTGACGAATGTCCGATCACTATGGGCGATATCGCAACAATCAAACGCACGATCATCGAAGTGCTGCCGTCCATTCATCATAGCCGCGTGAGCTACGACAAGAAGAAGAAAGAAAACACTTTCGCAAAAAACTGATATGATACGTATTTCGGGTGCAAACCTACAAGAAAAAATGCTCGTCAAGAAGGTGGAGAAAGCCACCTTCAAGCATTTGGGGCAAAAGGATTTTTTTCTTATCGACATCACGGTTGTCGATGAAAAAACAATCAAAGATCTCAACGCAAGCGCAAGGGGAGTGGACAAAGTGACGGACGTGTTGAGTTTTCCGTGCTTTGAAAAGCTCGATTTGCCCGTTGAACAATCAAAGTTTTGCGAATGTGACTATGACGGCTCGAAGGTGCTGCTCGGCTCTATCATGATTTGCCGCAAGCGCGCCGAAGATCAGGCAAAAGAGTACGGTCACTCCTATGCAAGAGAGCTCGGCTTTTTGGCTTGCCACGGCTTTTTGCACATCTTGGGGTTCGACCACATCGATCCCGATGATGAAAAAGTGATGATTGCTCACCAAAAAGCAATCATGGACAAGGTCGGATTGAAACGAAATTAAGCAATAATTAATGTGGGCAATCTACAATGAATTGACGATTGACAAAATCAAGCGATGACCAATCGACAAAAATCGATAATCAACGGAAAAACAATAGAGAAACAACAGACAAAAATATCTTTACAAAGGAAAAGTATATGAATTTCAAAAGCGGTTTTATCTGCATAGCGGGGCTTGCCAACGCGGGCAAATCGACGCTCACCAACGCACTTGTCGGCGAGAAGGTGTCCATTGTGTCTTGGCGTCCCCAAACCACCAGAAACAAACTTCTCGGCATCATCAACGGCGACGACTATCAGATGGTGCTTATCGACACGCCCGGCATCCACAAGGCGCGCAATCACCTTGGCGAATACATGATGCAGGCGGTGGAAAACTCGCTCAAAGACGTTGACGGCGTTGTGTACGTCATTGACGCGGCAAAGGGCATGCAAAAGGAAGACTACGAGTTTCTTGAAAAGAACGCAAAGAAAGCTCCCGTCGTGGTTGCGCTCAACAAAGAAGATTGCGTGACGAGAGAGACCATGCTTTTCAGCCTTCAAAAGCTCAACGGAATAGAGGGCATACGAGCAATCGTGCCTATTTCCGCAAAGAAAGGCGACAATCTCGAGCCGCTTATGAAGGAACTTGTCGAGCTTCTCCCCGAAGGCGCAAAGATGTATCCCGACGATATGTACACCGAGAGCAGCATGCGTTTTATGGCGACCGAGATCATACGCGAAAAAGCGTTGTATCTTCTCGACAAAGAAGTGCCCTACGGCATCGGCGTGTATATCAACAAGTTTCAAGAAAGAGAAGATCAACCCATCGTTGACATCGACGCGGACATCATTTGCGAAAAGCAATCGCACAAGGCAATCGTCATAGGCAAGGGCGGCGAGATGCTCAAACAAATCGCAACCAAAGCAAGAAAAGACCTTGAACAAATGATTGGCGAACAAGTCTTTCTCACTCTGTATGTGAGAGTCAAAGACGAATGGCGCGACGACGACCGCATCATGCGCGAGCTCGGATATGACCTAAAAGCCTTGAAAAAGGACTGACGGCATAATAGCAAAACGCAGAGATATGCAAACATTTGCCGCTTTTTGAGCAAACGCTCGGCGCGCGGCAAATTCGAGTAAACACAAGGCAAAAGAAAAACGGCGAATAGGCGAATAGAAAAGTCGATTTTGCGCAATCTACAATTGTGGACGGAAAAGAATTGTGGAAAATGTTTGCAAAAACCGGCGATATCGAGTGGTATAGTTTGTATCGCTCGATGATTGAAGACGAGCCTAAAAAAGCCGAAGAAAGGACAAATGCAAACAGCCGACCTGAAAGTTAAAGCTATCGTAACGAGAGCGGTACCTTACAACGAGAGTGACATGATCGTCACTCTTGTCGGCGTTGAAACGGGCAAAATCACCGCAACGGCAAAAGGATGTTTGAAACCGAAAGCCAAATTGCGCTATGCGGCAGAACCCATGAACTTCGGCGACTACGTGCTGACGGGCAGAAACGGAAGATACGTCATCACCGAGTGTTCGCAAATAGAGTCCTTTTCGGCAATCACGCTGGACATAGAACGCTATTATGCCGCGTCACTGACGCTCGAAGTGCTTCAAAAACTGTCCATAGACTCTCAGCCCGACTTGTTTATCCACGCGCTCGAAACGCTCAACAACCTTGCCTACACCGACAAAGAGCCGGACGTGATAGTCACCGATTTTTTGCTGTCCGCGCTCAAAGACAACGGCAACGAGCTTGACTTTGCGCATTGCAACGTGTGCAAGTGCGATCTTGACGGTGCGGCGTATTTCAAAGACGCGGACGGTGTGGTGTGTGGACATTGCAAGGGCTTTGACGGCATACCCATAGACGCGACTCAAAGGCAATATCTCAGCGGCGAAAATAGAAACATACCTCATTTTCTGAGAGTGAAAGCCAATCTTTTGCTCTCGGATTTTGTGTACATAATGCTGGGGGTGCGCATAGGCACTCACTACTTTACGGAGCAAATATGAACAAAAAGATTTTTGCAAGAATCATCTCTGTCACGCTTGTTATCGGCGTGATACTGGCAACGTGTTTGACGCTCTTTGCGTGCGACAGAAACAAGACGATCACCGTTGAAGACGTCTTCAAAAGCTCAAACAGCAAGAGCGAGTTTTCAAGTTACAAACTTGAGATTTCTCTGCCTGCGGGGTGGAGCGTATACACTTCGAGCGGCACGGGCTCTCAAAGCGCGTCCCACAACAGCGACGTGGGATACATAGAGAGCATCAACGCATTCGTGGTGCAAAAGAACGGAGTTTTGTCCATTGTCAAGATGAATGACGAAAAGATATATTTTGACGGCGGCATCAAAGGTATGATTTTCCCCGAGTGGATCGGCGTGTCGGCTGTCAGAGTCAAAGACGGACTTATCCTTTGCAAGTTTGCAAGCGGTGAAGCGGGCGTTCTCACCGTCAACGGCGAGACCGTGATTTCAAGAACGAAAATCGGATCGAGCGATCCCAATTCTTCAAAAAGCCTTGCAAACGTCAACATCGACAATGCGGTGAAGGTGCTTGACGGCGGACTTGTGGCGGTTTCGGCGCAATACGACACAAAAGGCAAGACGGGATATACGTCAATTTATCGTCCCACGACAAGCGGCGCGTTGAACGAGCGCGGAGCACTTGTTTGCAGAGTGAAAAACAGCGACAACAAACTCTCCTACGTCAAAGGTTTCGATTCAAAATACGTGACGGTTGTCGGCAACAAGGCTGGCGATGAAATTTTTGCGATTCCGCAAACGGCAAACGCTGTCGTGCCCAATCTCGACTCCACGACCAACGGCACGGTGTCAACCAACAACAATAAGAACTATTCAAGCGAAATCACCTACATCGGCGGCGGCAGATTCTTCATTCACGAAGACTGGACGGTTGAAAACACCGAAGAATATTCCTATTATGACGGATTCAACTACTATGTGTTCAGACGCCGCATTTATACGCCCGACAACGACGTAACAAGAGAATACACCGCAAACGCAGACAAAGTTTTCTTGTATCTTGAAAACAAGTATTACAGCGGCGACAAGGGCGGCATCAACACCGCGTCCTATCTCAAAGAAGGCTACACCTATGCAAGCTACGGCTTGACCATAATCGGCAAAGTGGGCTTCTATGATCAATTTATTCTTGATGAAAATCTCAACGTCGTCATGTCGCTCACGGGCAACTACGGTATCACGATCAAGGATCAAAAGAAGGAAAAAGTCGGCTATTTCGACCTTATCATGCAATGCGTTGACGGCTACTATTACGTGCCGCTCCACCCGAGCGAAGTCAACGTCTATGACAAGGCGGGCAATCTTGTGGGACACAACGATCGCAGCGCAGTGTTGCAACAAGAGTTGTCCAACAACATGATCGTTGCCGCAATCACCGATCCAAAAGACTCCAAGCAAACGTTGTACGGCGCATTCAATCTTTACGGACAAGAAGTCGTGCCGTTTGAGTATCTCTCGCTTTCCGCATTCCGCGGCTCGTACACGATAGGACAAAAACTCGACGCTAACAAGGTGAAGAAATACTACATTGTCGGCGCGGACGGCAAGACTGTCGATCGTATGAGCGACGGCTCAGAACCGCTCAAAGACATGGCGTACGTCGAGAAGAGCAACGAGGGTATCTACAAAATAGGTTGCTATATGTATTTCGTCAAACAAAAGGACGAAAACGGCAAGGACGTGACAAGATACGGCATCAAGAACTTCAACCCCAACGTGCAAAAGAACATCGTTATGCCTGCAACCATGGCAAGCGGCTGCACGCTCTATGCGCCAAGCTCATCGCCGAGCAACGTGTTTGTCTTTGACAAAATCACAACGGGCGCAGACGTGTCCTACAACGTGTACAGACTCATCTAACAGCAACATAGCGGACTTTCCGCAAAAACGATAAACGGCTTGCAATCGCAACCGAAAATACGAAGGCTTATATGACAAGAATCGTAAAAGCAAAAGACGGCATTGACGAAGGCGCGCGTATTCTCAAAGACGGCGGATTGGTGGTTTTTCCCACCGAAACCGTGTACGGACTCGGCGCAAACGCCTACGATGAAAACGCCGTGGCAAACATATTCAAGGCAAAGGGCAGACCGCAAGACAATCCGCTCATCGTGCATATTTCTTCGCTCGATCAGGTCAAGGACATTGCGGTGGACGTGCCCGATGAGTTCTACAAACTCGCCGAGCGTTTTATGCCCGGTCCGCTCACCGTAATACTCAAAAAGAGCGACAAAATCCCATACGTCGTCACAGCAGGCGGCGATACGGTGGGGGTGCGTATGCCCGACAACGCGTACACAAGACAGCTCATCGCCAAGAGTTTTCCGCTTGCCGCTCCGTCCGCAAACCGCTCAAAGCACATATCTCCCACAACGGCGCAACACGTCTATGAAGACTTGAACGGCGAAGTGGATCTCATTCTCGACGACGGCGCATGCCAAGTGGGCATAGAATCCACCGTGCTTGACTTGACTGTGGACGTTCCCACCATTTTGAGACCGGGCGCGGTGACTGCCGATATGCTCCTTGACGTTGTGGGGCAGGTCAGCCAAAACGGTAAAATCATCAAAGTGGCAAAAGCCCCCGGCATGAAATACACTCACTATGCGCCCAAGGTGGACACTGTGACAGCTGTCAACATCGACCATGCCGTCAACGAGTACGACAAGCAAGCATCTCTCGGCAAAAACCCCGTGATAGTTGCGCGCGACATATATCGCGACACGCTCAAGGATCGCAATCTCATATCGCTGGGAGTCACCGTTGAAGACTACACTCGCAACATCTATTCCGCCTTGCACACGGCAGAGAAAGAGTACGATTACATAATCGTGGAAGAGTTGCACGGCAGCGGGCTCGAAGCGTCCGTGATGAACAGAGTCACAAAAGCCGCAGGCGGCAAAGAAGTATGAAAGTTTTGTTTGTTTGCACAGCAAATACGTGCCGTTCGCCAATGCTCGAATACATGTTCAAGCAGTACGCGTACGCGCGCGACAAAAAAGATATAGAAGTTGCAAGCGCGGGGCTTGTGTTGCATGACGATATTATCAATCCGCTTTGCGCTCGGGTGCTTGATGCGCACGGCGTGCCATACGATGCAAGACGTGAAGCCAAGTTTTGCGACAAAAAGACTTTTTCGTCCGCAACCTTTGTTTTTACGATGAACGATGAGCAAAAAAGAGTGCTTGCAAAGTTTTACGGAGCGGAGAAGAAGATCCTTTCACTCTCGTCTTATCTCGGATATGACGTGCCTGATCCGTACGGACTTTCCCTTGACGCTTACGAGCAAATCTACAAAACGTTTTCCGCCGTGCTTTGTGAAATCTTTGCCAAATGCGAGAAAAAACAAAGTAAAAATCGTGGTTGAAAAACTTGCAAACAAGCAAGCATAAGCCTTGAAAACTCAATGCAATTCGGTGAGCGCAAGGCTAAAAGCCATTGTTTAGCAGTGGGTGTAAAAGACAAAATATCTTGCAAAAAAAACGAACAATCCGCAAAAAATATTTGCGGATTGTTTTTTTGTGATTATGTCAAGAAATGATGTTTATCTGCGATATTAAGGGGATAAACGCTCCATTGTGCGCATTTACGCTTGCACGTCAAAGTAGTTTGACAGCAAGTCTTTGAACACTTTGATATGTATCTCTTCGTCTATGATTATGCGAGCGAGAAGAGTCTTGACGCTCTCGTCCGTCAGATTGAGAATCGTGCGCTCGTAGTTGACGATTGCATTCTTTTCGCCGCGGATGTTTTCAAGCAAATACTTTCTTGGATCGAGAGTGTAGTTTGCAAAACTTCCGTTCCACCAAGTGCGCGCGCCCATGACGGGATAGCCGCCAAGCGCATATATCGCTTTGCCAAGCATCTCGTGGTGGTGCATCTCGACAATCGCCACTTCCTTCATGGCTTTTGCGATCTCGGGGTATCTCTCGGTGACGTAGCTTTGAAAAACGTAGGTCATTACGTGGCTAAGTTCGCTTGCCGAGCCTGCGTAGGATGGCATCAGCATCTTGCTTTCTGCGACGTTTTTGTCAACGTCGATGCTCGGATAGGGCAGTTCGCTTGCATATTTTTGGTTTTCCATGCTCGCATTTTATGTTTCTTGCGTGAAAAACGTTACATTTTCAAATTATATTTGTAAAACTGCTTGCAAATTGCATTGGCTTATGCTAAAATCTCATAGTAACTTTTAGGAGGTAAAGTATGCTTGATTCATTGAATTCTATTCTTCTTGCCGCAGAACAAGGCATTAAGTATGAAACTGCAATGAATGTTTTAATGGCATTCGTTATATTGATGGTGATTGCGGCAGTCGCAATTATCGTCGTCATCATGATGCAAAAAGGCACCAACGACAACGTGGGCGTCATCACAGGCGCAAGCGATACTTTCTACGGAAAGAACAAAGCAACCAACAGAGAAAGCATTCTCAAAAAAGTCACGTTCGGTTTGTTCGCATTCATTATGGTGTGCGCAATCATCTGTTTCGTGATGTGGAGATTTGTTGGCTGATTGACAAGATCGTATCAGATTGACCTGTGATGTTTCACAGGTCTTTTTTTTGCCCGCAGAATTGCGCATGTTTATCTCGCGCGTATCTCTTGAATATTTGCGCGCAATAATATATAATATCGTATATGGAAAAACTTATTGCTCAAAACAAAAAAGCCTTCCACGACTACTTTGTGGAAGACACCTATGAAGCGGGTATTGTGCTTGTCGGTTGCGAAGTGAAGTCCATTCGCCTTGGCGCGATCAACCTTCGCGACAGTTTCGTCATTATCAAAAACGGCGAAGTTTTTATGATAGGCGCGCATATTTCGCCTTACAAAATGGGCAGTTACAACAACGTCGATCCTCGCCGCAATCGCAAGCTTTTGCTCAACCGCAGCGAGATCAACAAGTTGCGCGGAAAGGTGGAGCAGAAAGGCTACACACTCATTCCGCTCAAAGTCTATTTCAAAGACGCGCTCGTCAAGGTGCAAATCGGGCTTTGCAAGGGCAAGGAGCTGCACGACAAGCGTCAAGCCATCAAAGAGAAGGAAAACGACCGCAATCTTCGCCGCGTGATGAAAGAGTACAACACGCGCTGAGTTTTGCATGCCTTTTACAATCTGAATCCAAAATTTTTTATATAGCGCACTGCGCACGGAGACACTATGGACAAACGAATCGAAACCATTTGCGTTCAAGGCGGCTACACCCCCAAAAACGGTGAGCCAAGACAAATTCCTATCGTTCAAAGCACCACTTTCAAATACGACACGTCCGAAGATATGGCGAAACTTTTCGACCTTGAAGCGAGCGGATATTTCTACACTCGTCTTCAAAATCCCACCAACGATTACGTCGCAAAGAAACTCGCAGAGCTGGAAGGCGGCACTGCCGGTATGCTCACCTCAAGCGGACAGGCGGCAAACTTCTATGCCGTTTTCAACATCGCCAACGCAGGCGATCACGTCATCTCTACAAGCGCGATTTACGGCGGTACGTACAATCTTTTCAACGTCACCATGAGAAAAATGGGCGTTGATTTCACCTTCATCTCTCCCGACAGCACCGAAGAAGAGATCGAGGCGGCGTTCAAGCCCAACACCAAGGCGGTTTTCGGCGAGACGATTGCCAATCCCGCGCTCAAAATGTTTGACATCGAGCTGTTTGCAAAAGTGGCGCACAAGCACGGTGTTCCGCTTATCATCGACAACACCTTTGCAACGCCCATCAACTGCCGTCCTATCGAGTGGGGAGCGGACATCGTGACTCATTCCACCACAAAATACCTTGACGGACACGGCGCAACCGTGGGCGGAGCAATCATTGACGGCGGCAAATTCGATTGGATGGCGCACGCCGACAAATTTCCCGGTCTTTGCACCCCGGACGATAGCTATCACGGCATAACCTATGCCACCAAGTTTGGCAAAGAAGGCGCGTTTATCACCAAATGCACGGCGCAACTTATGCGCGATTTCGGCTCTATCCAAAGCCCGCAACATGCGTTCATTCTCAATCTCGGTCTTGAAAGCCTGCACGTCAGAGTGGCTCGCCATTGCGAAAACGGACTTGCCGTCGCAAAATATTTGCAATCCGATCCCCGCATCGCGTGGGTGAAATATCCTTCTCTTGAAGGCGATGCCGACTACGCTCTTGCGCAAAAATATTGCCCCAGCGGCACTTGCGGAGTTGTCAGTTTCGGCGTCAAAGGCGGCAGAGAAAAGGCGGAAGCGTTTATGAAAGGGCTCAAAATCGTTGCGATCGAAACGCACGTTGCCGACGCTCGCAGCTGCTGCTTGCATCCTGCAAGTTCCACTCACCGCCAACTCACCGATGATGAGCTTTATGCCGCCGGCGTTTCTCCCGACCTTGTCAGACTCTCTTGCGGTCTTGAAAACGCAAACGACCTTATCGACGACATCAAGCAAGCGCTCAACCACGCAAACGTCCAAGCGTAAACTCTCACCAAGGAGCAATCATTATGCCAATTGTTATTCCGCGCGGCTTGCCTGCGTTTGAAAACTTGCAAAGCGAAAAGATTTTCGTCATGGACAAAAAGCGCGCAGTGGGGCAGGACATCCGCCCCATCGAGATCGCAATTCTCAACTTGATGCCCACAAAGGAAACCACCGAGACGCAACTTATACGTCTTTTGTCCAATTCGCCCCTTCAAATCAACGTCACGCTCATCAAGACGGACACCTATGTGCCGACGCACGTCACGGACGACCACATGAACCGTTTCTACAAGTCGCTTGACGAGATCAAGAAGATGAAGTTTGACGGAATGATCGTCACCGGCGCACCTGTGGAAACGTTGCCGTTTGAAGAAGTGAAGTATTGGCACGAGCTTGAACAAATCATCGATTTTGCCGACAAAAACGTCACCAGCACCATATACATCTGCTGGGGCGCGCAAGCGGCTTTATACCACAAGTTCGGCATCGGCAAGCACATGCTTGACAAAAAGCTGTTCGGCATCTTTCCCACACACGCAGTCGTGAAAAACGATATGCTTTTGAAGGGCATGGACGACACGTTCTATATCCCAAGCTCTCGCCACACGTCCGTTGACGAGATTGCTCTGCGTGAAAATCCCGACATCAAAATCCTTGCCGAAGGCGAAGAATCGGGCGTTGCCATCGCAAAAACGCTCGACAACAAGTCGTTTTTCTTCACCGGGCACAGCGAATACGATCGCTACACGCTCCGCAACGAGTATCTCCGTGACCTTGAAAAAGGTCTCCCCATCGATCGTCCCAAAAACTATTTCGCCACCGATGACATCGACAAAGTGGACATGAAGTGGCGTTCCACAGCCAATTTGCTGTTTTACAATTGGTTGAATTATTATGTATATCAAGTCACCCCCTACAACCTGTAAGGGCACTATTTGGTGAATAACTTTGTCAGGCACGGCTTGCTCCAAAATCACGTACTAAATGTACGTTGGGTTTTGTTTCAAGCCGTGCCTTTCGCGTTCTTCATCCAAATATTGCCCTTACAGGGTAGTTAGTTTGCACTATTCGGCGAATAACTTTGTCAGATGCGACTTGCTCCAAAATCACGTACTAAATGTACGTTTGGGCGGGACACCCGCACCCGATTTGATGCCGTTATTGCTGCAACGGCGGCGAGCGACTATTTAATAGCAATATAGTTGCACTGAAGTGCCTAAAATTGGGCAGGGTTGACATGTGAAACATTTTGTTGTATAACATAGATACCAAAAAACATAGGGGGGATTGGTTATTGATTTTTAGGCTCAATTGTTAAATTTGGAAAATCGACAAAGGATATTTTTTGACAAAATATTTATAGGAATAATCGAATTTTGTCATGAATTTGTGAACGTGGACAATTTTGTCTATACCATATTGCTATAATTAAAGTGAAGGGATTATGAGAAAGGATTACGCAACAAAAACGATAATAGTGCACATTTTGCTTGCATTGCAAAAATACACGACAAAAGAAAGACCTGTTTCATACACGGAGTTGTCGCGATATTTGCAAGGCATCGGCAAATCATGCGACAGAAAAACTGTGGCGAGAAACGTGGATTACCTCATTGCTGACGGTTTTCCGATTGGCAAAACAAATGACGGAAAGTGTTTCTACAATAGATAATCGAAATGTATACAAAAGGGGGAAAACTATGTGTAGATTCAAACAGTTTATTTACAAGACGGGATCGATAAAAGGGTATGTCGAGACATGCGAAAACGATTTTTCGCCGTCAAAAAAGCACTACTATGTCAAAGTGAATAGGGAAGGTAAAATCTTTTATTTGACTGGACTGCATGGGGGAAGTGACGGAGAGTTGAGATTTGTTGACGATATAGAATTTGCTTTGGGATTTACAGAAATGGTTGCAATAAGAATCGCCAACATGTTAAGACAAAAAAACATTGCGGCATTTCCGTTTTCTTTGACAAAAGAAGCATAAATGGGGTGAGCATCGCGATAGATTTTTCGGCGATGTATACTAAAAAATACAATTGAAAAACAAAAAATGGAGGATAAATGATGCAAAAAATTAAAGCGGCAACGTACGTTTTGGCAATGTTATTTTTGGGTTTGTTGATTGGCGGCGCAATTGCGGGGAACAAAGCGGCATGGATATGCGGATTGGTTTTTCTCATTCTCGATGTGATTTGCGGAATAGCTATTCAGTATTTTTGCGACAAACAGCCCAAAAGAACCACGTGGGATTCGCTTACTGCCGAAGAAAAAAGCTTGTTTCAGCAAGAGCCAAATGCAAAACTGATTCGGGAACTTGAAAGAAGGGGGATAGACATTCAAAAGGTAATCGCCGATTATGAAAACAACTATACAAAATAATAATTGAACAACCGCAAGGTTGATTTGGGGAGGCTAACTATGAGTATTAAGAAAAACACTTTTGAAAGTGGAAAAGACGATTTGGCAAACGTCGAATTGATCAAAGAGTTCAACAACGTTTACAACGATGTTTTGCAAGGCAACGGACACGCCATGAAGATAAACAGTTTTTTTGACAACCAAGCCGGAAATCTGTTGCTAGATGCATGCAAACACATGATTTACGCGCCGATATTAGGCTCGATTGCAAATCCGGTAGCCGCATGCACGGACACTTTTGGCAAATATCCTGTCGTGTTGTATTTGTATCAAGGTCGAAGATTTTCCATGTGCGACAATGTGTACGTCATTCTAATTCTGTGCAATGATAGGCTTAGAATGTTCACTGTCGAAACGCAAGGAAGCGAGTTTATGTTGTGCGAATATCGTGACGGAGCGCACCGCAATTACGGTTTTGTGGATTTGCAGATATTGCCGCAAACATTGCTTGAAATTGTAGGATAAAAAGTAAGTGTCTATTGGGGAGCAATAGGGAAACCGACAAATAAAACGGTTGCGAAAATCAGCAGCCGTTTTATTTGTCGGATTATGGAAAAGCGACAAAATCATTGTGATGAAAAAGAATAATATTTGCTTGTTTTTAAGTGGTTATAATCAATCGCAAGGCGGGTGCATATAATCTAGCATGCGAAAAATGGCGAAAGAAAATATCATCGTCGTATGCACGATCGTGCTGTGTTTTATGCTGACGCTTGCGTTGTGCATGACCTTTTCGGGAGAAGGGATTCTCGGAGTTTTCAATGTGGGCGCGGGGGAGCGGCAGGCGGTGTATGCGGTGGCGTGCGGCGGATACAGTGACATGACTTTGGCAAGGGCGAGCGCGGACATGATAAAGTCAAGGGGCGGCGCGGGCTATGTGCTAAAAGGCGACGAGATCGAGATTATATACGCTTTGTACCCAAGCCAAGACGATGCGAAAAGGGTGGTGTCGTCCATGGGCGAAAGGGGTGTGTACGTCAAAAAAATCGAGATTGACAAAGGATCTTTCAAGTGGTGTAAAGGTGATTTGAAAGAGAGCGTTTTTGCCGCCTTGAAATACTTTGACATTGCGTTTGAGAGTATGTACAAAGTGGCAAACGATCTCAATGCCGACATTATAAGCGTTGAAGACGCAAAGACGCAAATCAATGTTTTACGCGCACAAATCGAAGATATAAAGTGCGTTTTCTATCAAAACACAGCGGATTGCGACAAGGCGCAAATAGGCGAAATCAAGGTTGCGCTTGCAACGACTTTGGCTCTTATCGACAACGTGGATTTTGCAAAAAGCAGGGCGTTTGTCACATCGTCGATTCGCTATCAGCTTGTTCAGCTGACCTATTGCAGAAAGGCTCTTATGAGCAACGTATGACGGCTTGATTGTTGTATCGCCAAAACAAAAACACGCTCGTGGCGGAATTTGAATATCGTTGCGGCGTTTTTTTGTTATTTTACGGCAAAAACGCAATCGAAAAACAAATTTGTCATAGCGTCTTGCCATATCCGCGCATTTAGTTTATAATACAGTTTATGGCATATACTTCTTTATATCGCAAATATCGTCCCGACACCTTTGACAAAGTCATCGGACAGGACCATATCGTGCGCACTCTCAAAAATCAAATCGCAACCGACAGCGTCGGGCATGCGTACATTTTCACGGGAACGCGCGGCACGGGCAAGACGTCCGTCGCAAAGATTTTTGCGCGGGCGGTCAATTGTCTTTCGCCGCTTCCCGACGGTTCGCCGTGCGGAAAATGCGCTCATTGTGTGGAGCTTGCCTCGCCGTCAAATTTTGACGTTCTCGAGATAGACGCTGCGTCCAACAACTCTGTGGATCAGATCAGGGAACTGACGGACAAGATCAACTTTCCGCCCACGATCGGCAGATACAAGGTCTACATCGTCGACGAAGTGCACATGCTTTCCAAAGCTGCGTTCAACGCTCTTTTGAAGACGCTCGAAGAGCCGCCTTCGCATGCGATTTTCATCCTTGCCACAACCGAGATACACCAGATTCCCGCCACGATTTTGTCGCGTTGTTTGCGTTTCGATTTCAGGCTCGTGCCAAGCCAAGTCATAGCAAAGCGTATCCGTGACATATTTGACGACATCTCCGTCAAGTACGAGAGCGAAGCGGTGGATTTGATTGCGCAAGCAGGCAAAGGCAGCGTCAGAGACGCTTTGTCCGTTGCCGATATGTGCGTGAGCTATTGCGCAGGCAACGTCACTTATGACGGGGTGCTCGAAGTGCTCGGCGCGGCAGATCCCAAAAAATTGCAGCATCTTGCCACGGCGATTGCGGACGGCAACGTGGATATAGCTCTTCAAGACGTCGCCAATTTCTGCGATTTGGGCAAGAGCGTTCCCATTCTCGCGCAAGACCTTGCCACGCTTTTCAGAAACGTGTTGTATATCAAGAATTGTTCTTCCGCAAAGACGTTGCTTGCTTTGCCCGATAGTATATACGTTTCTCTCAAAGATATGGCTGACAAATACTCCACCGAAAAGTGCATGGGTATCATGAAGATAATGTCCAAGCTCGAAGGGGAGTTCAGATACAGCGCGCAACACCGCATATTGTTTGAATCGGCTGTGGTGCTTGCATCGAGCGGCGGCGATTCGGACGCCAAGGTGGAAGAGCTACAAGCGCGCGTTGCAAAACTTGAAAAAATCATAGCGGGGCTCAGAAAATCGGGTTTTGAGTCCGCACCTGTCAAAACGGATGCGAGACAGGTGTGGCTCAGGGTAGCATCCGAACTTAGACAGAGTGGCTTTCAACTTATTGCACTATCCACGCAAGACGCCGAGCTTGAAATGAATGATGACACCTTCTTTGTCAAGGTGGCGGACACCGCAACGCTCGGGTTTTTGGAAGACAAGAACAACAGGGACGCAATCAACAAGGCTTTTTATGCCGTGGATTCGTCACATAGGCTGGTTATCGAAGCAGTGCATCGTCTCGACGAAGACAAGGCTTTGCCCTTTGTCAAAGAGATGTTTGGCAATATGCTGGAAATAAAATAATACAAAATTCACAATATAGGAGACACAAATTATGACATACGGCGGTTTCGGCGGCGGAAATATGCAACAACTCATGAAACAAGCGCAAGCAATGCAACGCAAATTGCAAGAGGCGCAACAAGAACTCGCAGACAGCGAAGTCACGGGCAGCGCGGCAGGCGGTATGGTTGAAGTGACGCTCACCGGCGACAAAACACCCGTATCGGTGTCCATCAAACCCGAAGCAGTCGATCCCGATGACGTGGAAATGCTCGAAGATATGGTGCTTGCCGCTCTCAACGACGCGATGAAACAAGCCGACGATCTTTCCAAAGAACTTCTCGGTCCGATGGGCAACGCAGGCGGTTTGTTTTAATTAATAATGAATAATGAATAATAAATAATTGCGGGTGGGGGATACCCCACACCCCAATTGTTGTGCCGATTAAAATTGCGTATATTCGTCAATTTTGGCGCAAACATCCGCTTTTTTCAATACTGATTTATGAAATATATAGAACCTCTTGCAAAACTTATTGCGCAATTGTCAAAACTGCCGTCTGTCGGAGAAAAAACGGCGGCTCGTTATGCATACGCAATTCTCAATTCGCCCGCCGAAGAAGTGGACGAACTTGTTGATGCCATCAAAGAAGTCAAGCAAAACGTGCATTTTTGCAAAGTCTGCGGCAACTACACCGAGAATGAAGTGTGCGACATTTGCGCCACAAGAAAGCCCACCACTATATGCGTTGTCAAAGAGCCGAAAGACATCGTTGCGCTTGAAAAAGTCAAGGACTTCAAAGGCGTGTATCACGTTCTCGGCGGCGTGATTTCTCCAATGGAGCATATCGGGCCAAACGACATTCGCATCAAAGAACTTCTTGCTCGTCTTGACGGTGTCGAAGAAGTCATTCTCGCCACCAACCCCGACGTTGAAGGCGAAGCCACCGCCATGTACATTGCTCGTCTTATCAAGCCTATGGGCATCAAAGTCACTCGCATCGCGCGCGGACTTCCCGAGGGTAGTGTGATCGAGTATGCGGATGAGAGTACTTTGTCGCGCGCGCTGTCTTCCCGCATCGAGCTTTGACGGCATTATTCGGCAAATAACTGCGTCAGGCGCGGCTTGCCCCAAAATCACGTACGCTTATGTACGTTTGGTTTTGTTTCAAGCCGTGCCTTTCTTGTTCTTTATCCGAATACTGCCGTCAAAGAGATAAGTTTTAGTCGTTTTTTAGCGAACAACTTCGGACGCGATTGACGCAAAGCGTAACAATCGCTATTCCGTCACTGCGTTCCTTACAGAGCCACGCCCCGTCAACTCATGTACTATGTGTACATTAGGGTTGCCGTTAGCGCGGCTCTTCCTTGTTCTTCATCTAAATATTGCGCTTATAATAGTTTAGAATATCGGCAAATAACTGCGTCAGGCGCGGCTTGCCCCAAAATCACGTACGCTTATGTACGTTTGGTTTTGTTTCAAGCCGTGCCTTTCTTGTTCTTTATCCGAATACTGCCGTCAAAGAGAAGTGTCGGTTTTCAAATTCTTCCATGTTGTTATGTTGTCATTGCGAGCCGACTTGTTCGGCGTGGCAATCTCGCGGTAGTGGAATGATGTAAAATGACGTGTATATAGTGCCGTTTCGTTTCCACGAGATTCTTCGCTTGCGCTCAGAATGACACGGATAATTTTGCATATTACCGATTATTCCAATTCGGGTGTGGGTGTCCCACCCATAATTATTAATTATTAATTATTCATTATTAATTTCAGTAAGCAAGCAATGCCGTTGCTGCAATGACGGCTTTTGCTCTATTGACATAATGTGTAATGTTA
Organism: uncultured Eubacteriales bacterium; assembly: GCA_900548005.1. Taxonomy (GTDB): domain Bacteria; phylum Bacillota; class Clostridia; order Christensenellales; family CAG-917; genus CAG-475. Next base: position 239,919 of record URIZ01000001.1, read on the forward strand.
TTTATAATAAAGGCGAAAGGCGGCGCAATATGGCGGCTTTTCAATATTTCAAAAAGGGAGAAATTCTTATGAAAATCACTTGTCCAAGATGCGGAGCGGAGTTCGACGTTGACAAAACGGGCGGAAACGTGTGTCCGTATTGCGGATATGAAGTTCCGCTTGCATCGTCCACGCAAGACGATGAGTTTTTTGGCGATATAAACGGTGAAACATATCAGCCTGTTCAACCGACATACGAGCCTGTGCTGACCACCTATCATGCGGCGTTTGAAAGTGACGCAAAGGCAAACAAGGCGGCTAGAAGCGTGTTTTCCATTGCCGTGTTCTTGCTTGTAATAGGCGCGTTGCGTTTTGTAGTGGGTTTGACGAGCGTTGCGTCCATAGGTCAACTTGTCGAAAACTTGCCATCGTATGTCGGCACGATATACTATGCTCCGATCAAGGCATATATAGGCGCGGCGTATAGCGAAATCGCGCTGCACGTTGCAATATTTGCGTGCGCAATCGCCCTTGTCGTGTTTGTGTCAAAGACCAAAAACACAAAGTTTCCCACTCCAAACGACGCAGTGTTTGCAACCTACAAAAAGTCCTTCATCGCATACTGCGCAATGGTGGGTGTTCTTGCCGTATACTCGATTGTGGAGATAGTCGCGCTTGTTGTGACGATAAGGCTTGAAAAGGTGCTTGACGAAGTCATTTTGTCACCGTTTATGAAAGTTGCGGTCATCGTGTGGGTTGTCGTGCTTTTGGCTGCCGGCATCGTTGGACTGGTCAACACTCTCAAGCTCTCCAAAAAGGCAGATTGAGCGAGTTAGATGCCGCAAAAATCACAATTAGATTTGTTGAAAAACATGTATGAAAAAACGCCGTTTTCACGGCGTTTTTTGATTTGTGTAAACATCCGAATTTTCTCAAATTTTGCTCGAATTGATTGCTTGATTTTCTCTTGCGATCTAGCGTTTCAAGCGACTTATTGCGTATTAACCAAGCACGCTTGCGATAAATCTGTCAAATGCGTCTTGACCTTGCTCATCGTTCTTGAACACTGCGGTGGTGTCGAGAATTTGCTCGCAAGCGTTGTTGATATAGTCCGTAATCGCGCCTGCGGCTTTGCCTTCCGACATGTTGGTGCCGTTGTCAACGACAAGTTGGGTGATCATGCCAAGATGCTTGTGAAGGGGATGATCGTCTTTTGCGATTGCCTCGAAGTCGAGCGTGGTTTTGCCCGTGAGCAAGTCGCGTATCATCTCGCACTCTCTTGCAAGTCTGCCGGGAAGAATAAACAAGCCCATAACTTCGATTATGCCTATCGACTCTTGTTTGATGTTGTGCAGCTCGACTGCGGGGTGGAAGATGCCGAACGGGTGTTGTTCGTCAGTGCGGTTGTTGCGAAGAATGAGATTGAACTGATACTCGCCGTCGGAGTTGATCGACGCAATGGGCGTGATTGCGTTGTGCTGCACTTTTTCGCCGTCCTTTTGCGTTGAGCAAAGGATGTTGACGCTCTCGTCGGAGTATACGTCCCAAGCGCGGCGGAATCTGTTGGCGACTTCGATTGCGTGTTCGCGATTTTGGCTTTCTATGCGCACAACGGAGTTGTACCAGTCCACAACCGACACGTTGACGTCTGAGAAATCGTCCACTCTAAAATATCTGCGAGAAGGTCTGAAAAACACGGGCAGGATCTTTTTGCCGCCTTGATAGTGGTCGTGAGCGAGAATCGAGCCGCCCACAATCGGCAAAGACGCGTTCGAGCCGATGAAATAGTGGGGGAACAAGTCCACAAAATCTATCATACGTCTTAGCGTTGCGTCACTCACGCACATGGGGCGATGCTCCTTGCACACGGCTATTGCGTGTTGCTCGAAGTAGCTGTACGGTGAAAACTGCATAAACCAATCTTCGCCGTCAAGTTCAAACGGGATTGTGCGGATTGTTTGTCTTGCCGCCATAGCCAAGTTGCCTGCAAATCCGACGTTTTCGGCGCAAAGGGGGCATTTTGGATAACCGGTCTTTGCCTCTTTTGCAAGGCGCACTTGTTCGGGCGTTTTTTCGGGTTTTGAAAGGTTGATTGTGACCGTGATGTCTCCGCGCGGCGATTCGTGCTTCCAAATGATGTTTTTGTCAAAGTCTTTTTGGCGCAGATACAAGCTGTCTATGCCGAGGCGGTGCAAATAGTCGCACGCCTTGTCCACGCCTTCGAAACTCGCAATGTCGTCAAACGTTTCGATGACTTTGCTCGGGGTGGGCATGCAATAGCCGATGAGTCGCGTTTCGAAATTGAGCCTTTCGTTCTCGTCGATGAGCTTTTTTCTTGCCGCATAGGCGGAAAGATTTTCCACAACGTCGTATATATCGCCGACTTGGATATCGCTATATTGTCCGGGTTCTTGAATTTTCAGCGCGTCGAGAAGTTGGTTTTGGGCATAAAAATAGTCCGCTTCGTCAAGAAAAAGACGTTCGGTTGCGTATTTGAGCAATTTTGCCACGTTTTGTTTTGCCAGTTCGTCATAAGAAATTCTCGGTGACATACAAGGTCTCCAAATGGATAAAATTTTTCGTAAAACATTGTAGCACGGCAATTTTTTTTATGCAAGGTTTTGCCCGTTATTTGCCCGAATGAAGTTGTAAATGTCTTGCAAATCTCTTGTGCGTGTGATACAATATAGCATAAATTATGCTATGTAGGAGCAAAAACCAATGATGGCAAGAGATTTTTTGACCAACGCGAAATTTGAAAAAGCCTGCAAAGACGTTTTCCACGCAACAAAAGAAGAAGAAATCCTTCGCTTTGAAGAGCTTTTGGCGATGCACAAATCCACGTTCAACACTCAAGACGTGGAGTTTTTCTCGTCCCCGGGGCGCATCGAGATTGTGGGCAACCACACCGATCACAACGGCGGAAAAGTGTTGTGCGCCGCAATCAATTATGACACTTTGGCAAGCGTATCCACCCGTACGGACGGCGTGATCGAAGTCAAATCGCAAGGATACCCTATGCTAAAAGTGGACGTGGATCATCCCGACTTTTCGGTGAGCGAGATAGGCACGTCCGTTGCGCTCATCAAAGGCGTTGTGGACTATTTCAAGCGTTCGGGCAAAAAAGCGGGCGGTTTTTCCGCTTGCATGACATCCAACGTTCCGAAGGGCTCGGGCGTGTCTTCGTCAAGTTCGTTTGAGCTTGCGATTGCAGAGATTCTCAACGTCTTGTACAACGGCTCCGTTCTCGATCCCGTATTCAAAGCAAAAGCGTCGCAATATGCTGAAAACACGTTTTTCGGCAAACCGTGCGGTCTTATGGACCAAAGCGCGATTGCTCTCGGCGGCGTTGACTTCATCGATTTTGCAAGTTTTGAAGAGCCTGCAATCGAAAAGGCGCATTGGCATTTTGACGATCTTGACATCTACGTCATCGCAACGGGTGGCGACCACAGCGATTTGACGGACGATTATGCGGCAATTCCGCAAGAGATGAAGGAAGTGGCAAGCCTGTTCGGCGCAAAACTCCTTCACGAGATCCCCAAAGATAAGTGGGAAAGGGACAAAAACAACATCGTCGGCAAGGTTAGCGAAAGGGCATATTTGCGTGCGGAACACTTCTTTGAGGAGAACGCACGCGTGGAAAATGCGCTTGCGGCGGTGAAGAACGGCAACGAAGACGAGTTTTTGAAGATTGTCAACGAGTCGGGGTTTAGCTCGAGATACAAGCTGCAAAACACCTATTCTCCCGCAAGCAGAAATCACAATCTCGAAAACGCGCTTGACAGAGTGGTCAAGATAGAAGGCGTGGTTGCATCGAGAGTGCACGGCGGCGGATTTGCAGGCACGATTCTCGTCTTTGCCAAGAAGAGCGAAACGGGCGTTGACAACGCACTTGAAATTATGTTCGGAAAAGACAACGTGTTCAAACTCGCAATTCGCGACAGCGGCGCGGCAAAACTCGATTTATAAGGCGGAAACGTTATGTTTGATTTTATTCTCGCAACGAAAGATAATCCGAGAGAAGCATTCCGCATCGGCAGTTTGAGCGTGGAATGGTATGGCTTGATCATCGTCATAGGCATGATAGTCGGTCTTGCCTACGCGTGCTGGCAATCAAAGAAGGTGGGGCTCACTCCCGACGACATCATAGAGTTGTTTTTGTGGCTCATACCGCTTGCCATAGTGTTTGCGCGTCTTTTGTACGTGTTGCCGAGATTTGACGAGTATTTCGGAAACAACGGTCTTCAAGGCTGGGAAAAATTTGTCAACATCATCGCAATTTGGAAGGGCGGCATCACCATCATCGGCGGATTGCTCGGCGGTCTTATCGGGGCGGTGTTTTTCTCGCTCAGGCATAAAAAACAAACCAATTTTCTCAACGTCGTCGATTTGGTCGTAGTCCCCGTATTTCTCGGACAAATCATCGGAAGATGGGGCAATTTCGTCAATCAGGAAGCGTTCGGCTTGCCAATAACAAACAAGGCGTTGCAATTCTTCCCGTTTGGCGTGTACATCACAGATCCTAGCGGCGTGAGCGGAAACTTCAAGTCAATCGTTGACAAACATATCGCGGCAGGCGGCGGCGGAAACTGGTTTTGCGCGACATTCTTCTATGAAGGAGTGTGGAACGCAATCGGCGTTGCAATTGCAGTCGCGCTTTGGAGAAAGGACTATCAAAAGAAATATCCGGGCATTCTTATGATATTCTACCTTTTCTGGTACTGCCTCGGCAGATTTTGGCTTGAATTTTTGCGTATGGACGCTGTGCCCGTCACAAAGACGGCTTGCATCATCGTGTCCGTCATCGCGCTTGTCATTGGCATAGTGTACGTGATTGCTCGCAACAGCAAACTTGCATACTCGAGCTTGCGCGCGCTTGCAAGTTCGGGTGAAAAAGGCGCGTATGTGAGCGAGTACGAGATCGCAAACTACGAGCGTATCGGCAAAATCTTTGCGAGCGCAAACACGCAATCGGACAAGGCAGGGGACAAAATCGCGGCGTTCTTTGCAATGCTCACACTCAAGATTTGCTACGTCAGAAAGGACGAAAAAGACTATCTGCCCCTTGACAGAGCGGACGTTGTCGTGGCAAAGAAAGGATACAAAAAACGTCTCAAAAACATACAAAAAACCGCAACTTATCAGCTTTGAGCGGCTTTTGAAAACAGCGTATAAAGCATACAAAACAATATAGAATACCTTATTGCGACTTGCTCGCAGGAGAAATCATGGAACAAAATTATGTTACCGAACGTGTAAAAACCAACAATCTCACGCTTTTGACCGACCTTTATCAGCTTACGATGATGAACGGTTATCACCTTTGCGGTCTTGACAAAACAAGGGCCGTTTTCGACGTGTTCTATCGCGGTGCAGGCGGATATTCCTATGCCATTGCCGCAGGACTCGAACAAGCAATCGACTACGTGCGCAATCTCCATTTTGATGACAGCGATATAGAATATCTCCGCTCGCTCGGCATTTTCGGAGAAGAATTCCTTGCCGCACTCAAGAATTTCAGCTTTTCGGGGGATATGAAAGCCGTGCCCGAAGGCACTATGGTTTTCCCCTACGAGCCCATACTCACGGTGTCCGCTCCGCTTTGGGAAGCGCAACTTGTGGAAACCGCAATTCTCACGTTCATCAATCACCAAACGCTCATCGCAACCAAGGCTGCAAGACTCAAAGAATGTACAAAGAATAAAATAAGCGAGTTCGGTCTCAGACGCGCACAAGGCGCGGACGCAGGCATCTACGGCGCAAGAGCCGCTTGTATAGGCGGTTGCCGCACAACGTCCAACGTCGTGGCAGGCAAGCTGTTCGGCATCCCCGTCACCGGCACGCACTCGCACAGCTGGGTTATGTCGTTTGACAGCGAGCTCGAAGCGTTTGAAAAATACGCCGATATTTATCCCGACAACTGCTTGCTGCTTGTTGACACCTATGACACACTCAAGAGCGGTGTGCCAAACGCAATCAAAGTGTTTGACGAGCTAAAAGCCAAAGGCCACAAGCCAATCGGCATCCGTCTTGACAGCGGCGACCTTGCCTATCTCAGCCGCAAAGCGCGCGTTATGCTCGATGAGGCAGGGCACAAGGATTGCCTTATCTTTGCCACCAACGACCTTGACGAAGACATCTTGCTTGCGCTCAACACTCAGGACGCAAAAATAGACGTGTACGGCATCGGCACAAAACTTATCACCAGCTACAACAACGCGTCTTTGGGCGGCGTGTACAAGCTCTGCGCGCTCGAAGAAGACGGCAAACTCGTGCCAAAGATCAAGATCTCGAACAGCCACGAAAAGACCACCAATCCCGGCGTGAAAAAGATCGTGCGTATCTTCAAGGACGGCATGGCGCAAGCAGACCTTATTTGCCTTGAAGACGAAGTCATCGACACTTCGAAGCCGCTCACGATTTTCCACCCCGAGCAAACTTGGAAGAAAACCACTTTCACCGACTACACCGTCAAAGAGCTTATGGTGCCTGTTTTCAAGGACGGAAAACTTGTCTACGATATGCCGTCACTCAAACAAATTTGCGACAACGAAGACGAGAACATCAAAGAGTTTTTCCCGGAATATCGCAGAGTCATCAACACTCAAGAATACAAGGTGGACTTGTCCCAAAAGCTGTGGGATCTCAAAACCGAGCTGCTCAACAAGGCTCACGCCAACGACTGACAGAGGCAAAAATCAAACATATTTTTCAGAAAAAACACACAATCGCATCCGCAAAAACGGGTGCGATTTTTTGTGCCGAAACAGCCCTTTTGCCGCCTTATTTCTTGTGAAAAAACAACATGTCGTAACCTGCTTTATTTATGAAAAACCATTGTTTATAAGTTTTGTTTTTTCAGTAAAACAATATCGAATTTAGCCACATTTTTTTGCAAAAAAAATCATTGTTTTGTATTTTCTTGTTTTTCACACAAAAGATAGTTTACACGCACGATTTATGGCATAAAGTTGCGATTTGGTATAAAATAAGACTTTTTTCGACAAAGTTGTGCGTTGATTTTATCTGCAATTTTCTGCTATTGTTTTCATAGAAAAAACGTGCGGAGAGTAGGCTATGAAAAAGAAGAAAATCACAAGATTTCCCATATCGAGAAAAGGGTATGACGTGGACGCTGTGGAGAGTTATATCGCCCTTGAAGACGGCAAGGCGGAAGAAACCGAACTTGCGCTTAGAGACAGGATAAAACAGCTGTCCGACGAGCTTGAAAATCTCAGGGCGGAAAACGCCGAGTTGAAAGGCAGAGAAGAGCAGATCAAGCTGTGTCTTGTCTCCGCCACCGAAAACGCAAACAAACTCACCGACGACGTCAAGGCAAGATACCGCGCCGAGCTTGAAAGACTTCGCTTGTTTCGAGCCAAGTGGACAAGCGCATACGAGCAGATGAAAGAAAGATACCACTTTGACAAAGATGCGCTCAATGTGGAGAGCGTTGCCGTTGCCGTTGAGATAGAGCTCAAAAAGTTTCTCATGCAGGATTTTTCGCTCAACAAGTGCGTGAGCGACGACGATATGGAGATGCATTTCAGAAAGGAAGTGGAAAGGCTCAGCGCAAGGCAAACCTCAATTGCAAAAATCACCGATGACGGAGACAACGAGGAGTCTTCGCTCAAAGACATGATTAAGAAGGCGAAGGAACAAAAATCGCACGCGGACAAGAATTCGGCGGCTTTTTGCCTAGATGATGCGCTCAATCCGCCCCAAAGCCTTGATCAGACCTGTCAAGCCTTGTTTCTTGCCAAGTAAAACCGCGCCTTAAAATGTATAAAAAAATACTTTTCGTGTCGTATTATTAAAATTTTTCAAAAAAATATACGGCAAAATGTATGAAAACTTTTTTCTTGAAAACTCCGCTGTTTAGTGGGGTTTTGTGACATTGTGTGTGGTATTTTACACAAGAAAAATCCACTTTTTGAAAAACCATTAAAGAAATTTTAATATTGGGCATTGTTTTTTTTTGCGGAATATGATAGCATAATCTAAGAGTTACGGCGCACGCTCGTGCATACACTATAATAGTTATAGTAAAATTGCAAAAATCGCCGCCTTGAGAGAAGATATTGTCAAAAAGGGGGTCGTAATGATCTACGACGTACAAAAGGCTAGTGTTACGAAGAGATTCGCAGCGTTTCTTCTTGACATCATTCTCATTGCTTGTTTGGCAGTGGGATTTATGGCTCTTGTTGCAGTTATTTGCAAATACGACACCCATTACAAAAATATGCAATCCATGGCGACTCAGGTTCAAGAAGAAGTCGTCGAAAGTTACAAGCAACAGACCGGTTTTGACTTGAATATGTCAAAGGAAGAATACGACGCTCTCACTGAAGAGCAGAAGACGCAAGTCAACGAGCTTCGCACAAAAGCCGGCAAAGAAATCACTGAAAAACTCAATGCAAACAGTGATTTTATGAAAGAGTACAAGTACATAAACGGCTTGACTCCGCTTATGGTTTCAATCGGGATTTTCCTTTCCGTATTGATTTTTGAATTTATTATCCCCGTAGCATTGAAAAACGGGCAAACTATCGGTAAAAAGGTCTTTGGGCTCGCCGTGATGCACACAAACGGCGTGCGTGTGAGACCTTTTTCTATGTTCGTTCGCTCCATACTCGGCATGTACGTTTTTGAAATGATGGTGCCGATATACTTGATTTTGATGGCGTTTTTCTATCACGTTTTGAGCGGATATATCGCAATCGGCGTTATTGTCGCAATCGTGATTTTGCAAATCGCCGTTTTTGCGTACACGTTCAAGAGCACCGCGTCCGTTTTGCACGACTTGATTGCAAGGACGGTGTGCGTTGACTTCTCAAGCCAAATGATATTTGACAGCGAAGAAGAGCTTATGGAATTCAAAAAAGCGCAACAGGATGAACTTGCCGAGAGAGACGCATACCGAGAAGGGAAGAAATTTGACTTCTACAACAGCTCGCTCAATCGCAGAAACGGACGAAAAATCGTTGACGAAAACGGCAAAGAGATCGTCTATGACGATGAAAAGAAGGAAGAAAGCGCACCTTCAAACGAAACGTCGCAAGGCGAGAGTGTTTCCACTGTCGAAGAAAACGGCAAGGCAAATGCGAATGCAAAAAAGCACATAAAGCATAAGAAAAACAAATGACAACAACGTAAATCGTTGAGCGCGCACGCGACAAAGGTTTATGGATTATAACAAAATATCTTATAAAGGAAATATGGGATTATGAAAGTTGTATTAGAAAATTTGACGAAAATTTTCCAAAGTCGACACGAGAAAGGTAAAGAAGTCGTTGCTGTCAACAACTTCACGTTTGCTATTCCCGACGGAAAATTGGTCGGACTTCTCGGTCCGTCCGGTTGCGGCAAGAGCACCACGCTCTATATGATTTGCGGTTTGCAAAAGCCGACAGGCGGCAAGATTTATTTCGGTGACGACGACGTGACCGCTCTCGCGCCCGAAAACCGCGGCGTCGGACTCGTATTCCAAAACTATGCGCTTTATCCGCACATGACGGTCAAGCAAAACATTTTGTTCCCCCTTCAAAACTTGAAAGGCGCAGACAAACTTACCAAAGAAGAAATGCTTGAAAGAGCCTACGATGCGGCAAAACTCGTGCAAATCGACGAGCTTATGGATCGCAAACCGAGCGAACTTTCGGGTGGTCAACAACAACGTGTCGCAATTGCGCGTGCGCTTGTCAAGATGCCCCGCGTTCTCCTTTTGGACGAGCCGCTTTCAAACCTTGACGCGCGTTTGAGACTTCAAACACGTGAAGAAATCAGACGTATCCAAAGAGAGACCAACATCACAACGGTGTTTGTCACCCACGACCAAGAAGAAGCGATGAGCATCTCGGACATGATCGTGGTTATGAAACTCGGCGTCGTGCAACAAATCGGCAAGCCGCAAGACGTGTATGACAGCCCTGCAAACTTGTTTGTCGCAAAATTCCTCGGAACTCCGCCGATCAACGTGTTCAAGGGCGAAGTGAAGGGTGGCAAAGTTTATATCGGCAAAGACGCAGTGCTTGACGCTCCTACGGTTGAAGATCAGGACGTGTACGTCGGCATCCGTCCGGAAGGTTTCATTCTTAACGAAAAAGGCGTGCTCGGATGCAAGCTCAGAAGCGTTGAAGTTATGGGACGCGACGTGAGCATAGTTTCCGAAAACGAAAATGCGGTCAGCCCGATCATCCGTTCAATCATCGACGCTACAAGCGTTGTCGACACAAACAAGGACGAAGTGCGTTTCGACATCAAACCCAACAAGATTTTCATCTTCTCTCGTGGAAGAATCGATTGGAATGTTCAAGATACGGCAACGGTGAAGTATCAATGGAACAAGATTCGCCGCGCATTGTCCGTTGACGAAGACGGACACGACTTTGACTTTGGCGTGCTTTCCACAAGAGAAGAGGCAATCAAAGTTGCCACTGCTCAAGAAAGAAAGGAAAAACAACCCAAGTTTGTCAAGAATTTTGTCAAGAGCGCGCAAAAGAAATTTGAAAAACTTATCGATTTGTGCACACCCAAGGCAAAACCCGTCGAGCTCAATCTCGATACTCCCTACGTTTGCGTGGTGGATCATCAAGACGGCGCACCCGTATATTTTGCGGGCGTTGAAGGCGGCAAACTTGTCACGACTCTCGACATAGCAGAGGCAATGGACGTGTTTGCAGAGCAATTTGACGACGGATTCGGCGTCTACTATCTTGTCGGAGACGAAAAAGTCTATCCGTCTTTCGTTGTTCACAACTCCGAAAACGACGAGAAGAGAATTTTCCTTTGCCAAGAAGACGAAGAAAAGTGCTTTGCATATATGAATGAAGTCGTTGCGGATGCAAAAATGACCGCAGACGTAGCAGACGTTGAAGAAATCGTCGAAGAAGTTGTTGAAGACGTCGTCGAAAACGGCGGAGAAGTTATTGTCGAAGAAAAAGTCGAAGTCAAAAAAGACGAAAACACCGACAGCGAGGTAAAATAATATGGTAGACTCCAAACATCAATGGAAAGCGTGGCTTTATCTGTCGCCGGCGTTGATATTGCTTGCCGTATTTACGGTGTGGCCTATCATCAACACCTTGATTATGGCGTTTTCGGACGGCTACGGCATGTTGTCTGCTATTGCGGGCGTAAAATTTGAGTTCGGTGTTCAGAACTTCAAAGACGTCGTCGCATGGAACGGTTTCACAAGCGCACTTAAAAACACCATATTGCTTTGCGTGTTGACAGTGCCCATTTCCACGATACTTGCTCTTTTGATTGCGGTTACGCTCAACTCAATCAAACCGCTCAGAAGATTGCTTCAAACCATCTATTTCCTGCCGTACGTGACCAACTCGATCGCAATAGGCATGGTTTTTGCGGCAATGTTCAACATCACGGGCAGCTTTATCGGCACGGAAGGCGAAATCGTATACACCGCGGGCATCATGAACAACATTATAGAGGCATTTGGCGGTACTCGTATCAACTGGATCAACGCAGGTTCGTCTTATTGGGCGAACATGACGGTCATGGTTGTGTACATAGTGTGGAACGCGCTCCCGTTCAAGATACTTGTTTTGCTGGGCGGTTTGCAAAGCATAAACAATCAGTATTACGATGCGGCGAAGGTTGACGGCACGTCAAAGGGCAGGGTGTTGAGAAAAATCACCGTTCCGCTCCTTTCACCGATGATAGCATACGTTGTCATCACGGGCTTTATCGGCGGATTTAAGGAATATTCCAGCGTCGTCGGTATTTTCGGCGAAAAAATGGGACCTGTCGGCGATGCGGGCAGATTGAACACCATGGTCGGTTATATATACGACAACGTTGCTGGACAGATGCCGAACAACCAGGGCAAGGCGGCAGCCGCGGCTCTGATATTGTTTGCAATCATCCTTGCCGTTACACTTATCAACTTGCAAGTCAGCAAGAAGAAAGTGCACTATTGATGGAGGTGTATCATGGCTGAAAGAGTTATGCAAGAACAAAGCGTAAAAAACACCTACATTAGGCAAACGACATTCAAAGTGATCGGATACATCGTCAAGTATGCATTCCTTATTCTTGTGGCGGTGGCAGTTCTGTTCCCATTCTACTGGATGATCATCTCCTCGCTCAAATCGCTTGAAGAATATCGTCAAAGCGTGCCGACGTTTTGGCCGCAACACGTGCTGTGGAGCAACTATGCAGAAGCGTTCACGCAAGCAAATTTGTGGAGATTGTTCGGAAACACAGTGTTTGTCGGCATCGTGTCCACGATACTGTCGCTTGTGATAACGATACTCGCGGCATTTGCGTTTGCAAGGCTTGAATTCAAGGGCAAAAACATTCTTTTTGCGGGCTTGCTTGCAACGATGATGATTCCGGGCGAGTTGTTTACGATCACCAACTATATCACCGTTTCAAAGATGGAGTTGACCAACACCTACACGGTTTTGATCATACCCTTCCTTGTTAGCGTGTTCTACATCTATCTGTTGAGACAATCGTTTTTGCAGATACCCAACGAGTTGTACTATGCGGCGAAAGTGGACGGAACGAGCGACTTCAAATACTTGCTCAAAGTCATGATTCCGCTTGCGCTTCCCACCATCATCACGATCACGATTTTGAAGATGATGGGCGCGTGGAACTCGTATATGTGGCCGCGCCTTGTTGCAAACGACGATGCGCACGCGCTTGTCACTTACGGCTTGAGAAACGCATTCCAAGACGTGTCGGGCGATGTGAACTATCCCGTGCAGATGGCGGCTGTTGCCGTGGTCTCGCTGCCGTTGTTCCTGGTGTTTGTTTTCTTCAGAAAATACATCATGAAAGGCGTGTCGAGAAGCGGTATCAAGGGCTAAGAACAATTGCGGAAGCGCGCAAAAACGCGCTTCCCGAAAACAAGAAATCAAGCCGTGTGGCACTGCCATACTTTGATTATAACAATAATTTATTTATAAAGGAGAATCGTTATGAAGAAAAAAGGTATAGCCATTATACTTTTGGTCGTAATCGTGATTGCATCGCTCAGCGTGTTTGCTGCGTGTGATAAGAAAGACGACGGAAAACTTCACATCACTTTTTATCACACTATGGGTTCAAACCTTTCGGACGTGCTCAACGAGTATATCGCAAAGTTTGAAGCATTGTATCCCGAATACAAGGTAGACGCAAAGCAAGTCGGATCTTATGATGACGTCAGAAACCAAGTTTCTTCCGAAATCATGACCGGAAAACAACCAAACCTTGCATATTGCTATCCCGACCACGTCGCGCTTTACAACATTGCAGGTGCAGTGCAAACTCTCGACGATTATATCAACAGCACCGAGACCGTGACAAGAGCTGACGGCACAACCGAAACGCTTGGATTGACGGCGGCACAAAAGGAAGACTTCATCGAAGGTTACTACAACGAAGGTAAGCAATTCGGCGACGGATTGATGTATTCCATGCCTTTCTCCAAATCCACCGAAGTGCTTTACTACAACAAGACGTTCTTTGAGAAGAACAACTTGAAAGTGCCCACCACTTGGGATGAAATGGAAGCAGTTTGCGCAGCAGTGAAAAAAATCAACAGCAAGATCATTCCGCTCGGTTATGACTCCGAATCCAACTGGTTCATCACCATGTGCGAACAACTCGGCTCTCTGTACACTGCGGCGAATTCCGAAACAAAAGAAGGTCACTTCCTTTTCAACAATGACACAAACAAAGATTTCATGCTCAGATTCGTGAAATGGTATAAAAACGGTTATGTGACCACGCAAGAACTCAACGGCGGTTACACCTCCGACTTGTTCAAGAAACAAGAAGCTGTGATGTGCATCGGTTCTTCCGCAGGCGCAAAACACCAAATTCCTGAAAAAGTCAACGACAAATATCCGTTTGAAGCAGGCATCACCAGCATCCCGCAAATCAATCCGTCAAACCCGAAGGTTATCTCTCAAGGTCCGTCTGTGTGCATCTTCAGAAAGAAAAACACCGAAGAAGTGAAGGCATCCTGGCTCTTCCTCAAGTATTTGACCACCAATGCAAGCTTCCAAGCTGACTTCTCCATCGCATCGGGCTACGTTCCGGTCATCAAGTCCGCAGCAGAAGATCCAGTGTACCAAGAACAAATGGCAGCAGCCAACGGCCACGAAGGACTTCCGCAACTTTCCGCAAAGGTCTGCATCGAGCAAGAACACGCATACTATGCATCTCCTGCATTCTACGGTTCTTCCAAAGCTCGTGACGAAGTTGGTTCTCTCATCCAAAAGTGCTTCACCGACTGCTCAAAGCTCACTGACGAAGCTCAAATCAAAGCAGCTATCAACGCCGCATTTGGTATTGCAATCTCCAACTGCGTACAAAGCCTGTAAACAAAACGCAAACAAGGCGTATGAATTTTCATGCGCCTTGCACGCGTTGTAACGCTTTTTAGTCGCAAAAACGGCATCGACGTGATGTCGGCCATTGTCGCAAGGCACGCCTTGCGCGAAAATCTTATCGAAATGAAAAGAAACGTACTTATAGTCTCAATAGTGTTTGTGTTGTGCGTTTTGTTGACGTGTTTTGTTGCATGCGGCGACAAAGACGGCGGCAAGATGGTGGACTATGTCTCTCAACTCAAACTGGACATGAACAGCACGTCGCTCAAGAAAGTCGTGACTATCAAAAACTATGTTGACGGCGATACGACTCACTTTTGGGCGGACGTAGATTCCACCGGTGTCGTGAAGGCAAGATATCTTGCAATCAACACCCCCGAGTCGACGGGCAGAATCGAAGAATACGGCAAACAAGCGTCCAAGTTCACGAAAGATAAATTGAAAAACGCAACTTCCATTCTCATCGAGTCTGACAACGACAAGTGGAACACCGACGCAAACGGCAGATATCTCGTTTGGGTGTGGTACAAGACGAGCGACGACGCAGAGTGGCGCAATCTCAACATCGAGATTTTGCAAAACGGTCTTGCGATTGCATCCAACACGGCAGAGAACAGATACGGCACAATCGCTATGGCTGCGCTCAATCAAGCGCAAAATAATAAGCTGAAGGTTTTCTCCGGAGAGAAAGACCCCGAGATGTACTACGGCGAAGCACAAGAGATCACTCTCAAAGAGTTGAGATGCAACATCGAGTCGTACAGCAACGTCAAAGTCGCCTTTGAAGGCAACATAGTGCTTGACAGCGGCGGCTCCGTGTACATTGAAGAATACGATGAAGAGACGGGCATCTACTTTGGCATCTCCGTATACTACGGCACGGCAAATCTCAGCGCAACGGGCATGAAGATACTCACCAAGGGCAATCGCGTGCGCATTGTCGGATCTGTGCAATACTATGAAACGGGTGATTTGTGGCAAATCTCCGGCTTGCAATACAAGCCCAGAGATCCCAAGAATCCCGACAACATCCAAAAGATCGAAGACGAGGGCGGACACGAGCCTGCATATCCGCTTGTGGATGCGGCAACCTTCCTTGGCAAGATCACCATTCAAGGCGATGATGAGGCAATCGAGATGGATTATGCCAACGCAACGCTCAACACGTCCATTGCGATGAACGAGTTGACGGTGAAGAGCATCTACACCACGACTGCCGAGAGCAGCTCGTCTGTGGGCGCAATGACTTTCACTTGTCAGACCAAAGACGGCAAGACCGTTTATGTGCGCACAACCGTTCTCAAGGACGAAGACGGCAACACGATCACCAAAGACGCATATCTTGGCAAAACCATCAACGTTAAGGGCTTTGTCGACAAGTTTGACGGTGATTATCAAATCAAGGTGTTCTCACCCAAAAACATTACCATCGTTGCATAACGATGTCGATGTATAAAAACAAAAATCTTTATTAAGGAGAATAGCAATGAAAAAACTATTAGCAGTTGCACTTGTATTGGTGCTGTGTTTATCAGTGGTTCTCGTAGCTTGCGACAAGAAGGGTGGCGGTGGAACGACAGATTCCAACAACCCTGTTGCAAAACTCGATGCGGCAGCTGACGCAGTCTACAAGTTGAACAAGGATAGTATCCCTTCAGAGACGACAAGCAGCTTTGATTTGTCAAAGGCGGTCCCGCTTGAAGGAATCTACTCATTCCCGATTGAATGGACTGTCAACACCGACAAGATCCAAATTGTCGACAAAGGAAACGGAACTCAAGTCACTGTCAAAATCCCTGAAAGATCACCTGAAGAGATTGTCTACACGTTGACTGCAACCGTCAAAGCAGACGATGGCTCTACAAAGTCTGTCACGTTTGAGCGCAAAGTCCCGCAATTTGTCGTGGCAACTTATGACGAATACATCGCGGCTTGCGAAGCAAAAGATGCAAACAAGACTTACAATATCGTTGGATATGTTGTTGGCGTAAATGCAGACAAAGACTCATCTTCTGTCGGTAGTTTGTGGATCATGGACAAAGACGGACATGGATATTATGCATATGCTCCGGTTGTTACCGATGCAGTGAAAGCTTCCAGAGAAACTATCAATGCAGAATTCCCGTTCGGCACTGAAGTTATTGTCAACGGCACTCTCACGCTTTATAACGGCGCATATGAATTCAACAAAGGCTGCACTGTCAAGAAGACCGGCCGTACAGCAGCACAAGATAACGTAACGCTTGATTATGTTGATCGCACCGAAGCATTCGGCAGTATCGGACAAAATTATACCGATCCGTCTCTTGTTCCGTTCCAAGCAACCATGGCAAGCCTTACCGGCATCACGATGGGCAGAATCGATGGACTCAATCTCTACTTCACGATCGGCGAAAACGACAGAGAATTCATTTGCTACAACAATGTCTATCTCATGGATGATAAAACCATGGAAGCATTCAAGGAAAAATGGATCCCCGGCGGAAAGGCAAACCTTAAAGGTATTGTAAACGTTTACAGTAGTAAATATCAAATTTATCCGAACAGCCTTGACTGCCTTGAAATCGTACAACAAACAGATGCAGAAAAAGTGGAAGGTGTCAAGAATGCATTGTCTCTCGAAGAAAAGTATTCTTCAAACTTCACGCTCCCGACCAGCACTTTGGTTAACGTAACTTGGACGGTTTCCGGCACCGGCGCAGTCATCGGTGAAAACAACCTTGTTACTATCACCCAAACGAACGAAGATCAACAAGTTGTGTTTACGGCAACCATCACCAGCGGTGATGTGACTGACACGAAAGTCTTCAACGTCACGATTTCAAGACTTGCAATTACGTTTATCAAGAAAGCTCTTGATGCTGCAGACGCACTTGCAGATAAGGCAACAACCCCGGATTCTTATATGCTTATCGGTACCGTAAAGGAAATCACCAGTTCATATAGCGAAGAATACAAGAACGTATCGTTCATACTCTCAGACGGTGTGTGGGACGTTCTCATCTATCGTTACAATCTTGACGATGCAGCAACAATCAAAGTCGGTGATTTCGTTTCTATCGCAGCTCCGATGAAGAAATTCGGAACGACGCTCGAAGCAGTTGCAACCTTTGTCAAAATGAATGTCACCGACATCGCAACTGCATACAAAGCTGCCAATGATGGCACAGGCGTTGACGGCACGATCGTTTATGGACAAATCGTGAAGATCGGCAGCGCATATAGCGATCAATTCAAGAACATCACCGTTACTATTTCCGATGGTACGACAGAAATGGATTGCTATCGCTTGGCAGGCGGCTCTGATCTTGCAGTTGGCGATTACATTCTCGTCACCGGTAAACCCGACAAATACAAAACCACTGTTCAATTTGCTCAAGGTGCAACTTACACTAAGTCTGCAATCTATGTCGCGCCGATTTGCGTGCACGTTGATGAGAATGCGGACGGAAAATGCGATCTTTGCGAAAAACAATTGAAGTTTGAAACTGCGGAAGAAACCGTCAATGCTGCATATGCACTTGCAGTTGGCGAATCTCTTCTCACTCAAACATTGACTGGTACTATCAAATCGATTGATACAGCATACAGTGCCGATTTCAAAAATATCACTGTCACAATTCAAGTTGGCGAATTGGCAGACAAGACCATTTCTTGTTTCCGTTTGGCAGGTGGTGCAAACCTTGCAGTCGGAGATGTCATCACTGTCACAGGTACGCTTTTGAACAAAGATGGTAAAGTCCAATTTGATGCAAAATCAACTTACGTTTTGTCGGATGCAAATATCATTGCAAAAGACAAGGCAGCTTTGTCCCTTGAAGAAAGCTATCACGCAAACTTCAACCTTTTGCTTGAAGGTGCAAACGGCTCTACGATCGTTTGGACGACAAAAGAAGCAACTGAAGTTGTTTCTATCGATCCGTCCACCGGTGTTGTGACGATCAATCCTGTTGATCCGAGCACCACAATCGTTCTTGTCGCAACCATCACCAAAGGTACAGAAAGCGATACAAGAGAATTCACAGTTAACATTTTGAAAGAAGCTCCGCAATACACCGTCAATTACAGTGCAGGTGAAAACGGAACTATAGCATCTGTCAAAGCAGGCGAAAAAGATGTCAAAACCGGCGACAAGGTCGTTGCTGACACCAAGCTCACTGTCACCGTTGCTCCTGCAGATGGATTCAGACTTGCATCCGTCACCATCGGTGAAGGCGCAGCAGACACTTCCGTTGCAGGCAAGACTTCCTTTGAACTCACAATCACGGCAGACACCACTTTCGCAGTCGCATTTGCAGAAATCCCTGCGAATACAACTGTAACTGCAAAGTATACCGGAAGCACAACAACAAATATGGCGGCAGGTAAAAATAACGCATCAAAGATTGCTCTTGATGAAAGCGTGTTTAATGTTACTTCTGCAAAAACTGGGGGATCGATCGAAGTTGGTCTCAATAAAGATGGTACTATTAGACTTTACAAAGATGGTACTACTCCTTTGACAATTACCATTGCAGAAGGACATGAGATTGTTTCTATCAAGGTTACTTATGGCAAAGACAAAGGTGCTTTGGTTGTAACAAATGGTACTGATACAATCGCTGAGGAAAGTGGCGTTTATACAATTAATGGAAGGACGGTTGTGTTAAGCAATTCAAGTACTGATGCTCAATGCCATATTAAGTCGATTGAAATCATCTATAAATAATCAATGTTGTTATTTTGAAACAACAAATTATCTAATTTAGGTAATACAAAGCCCCGCAGAAATGCGGGGCTTTGGTTTTGTAAAAGTGTATTTTCAATTTGAATTTGCGTTTTTTCCATGTCATTCAGAGCGCAAGCGAAGAATCTCGCGGAAGCGAAAAGGAAAAGCAAATATGCGCCTGACGGCTGGATGTTTCGACAAGCTCAACATGACAGTATAAAATCAAGCAAAAAAAAGACACCATGCGCAATGCGTGGTGTCTGTAAAATTGCGATGATTTTTGCTCACAGCCATTTCGTATTGGTTGATTTGAAGTCGCGCACCATTTGGTCGGCGTCAAGAAGCATTTGTTTCATCTCTTTCTTGCTGTGGACGGTTGCGCCGCAAGCGCGGTCGTGTCCGCCACCGTTGTATTTTTCGGCAAGGGCGTTGATGGTCATAAATCTCGAGCGCAGGCGCACGCGGATGCTGCCGTCCGTGTTCTCGATAAAGGCGAGCCAAGCTATGCTGCCTTTGATGCCGTCAAGATAGCTCACAACGTTGCTTGCTTGCTCGTTGGTGAGTGAAAACTTCTTTTGCATCTTCTTGTCCACGTAGATATACGCAACTCCGTTTTGCGTGACGCGCATCTTTTTGTAGACGTAGGATTCAAATTTGAGCACTTCAAACTCGTCGAGATTGAGATTGGCATACACCCATTCGGTGTCGATGCCTTGATCGAGCATAAGCCCTGCAAGGCGCATGGTTTCGCCGTTGACGCTGCTGTATTTGAATCTGCCCGTGTCCGTCACCATGCCGGTGAAGATGTAGGTTGCAGCCAGCGAGTCTATCACAAGCTCGCTCTTGAACGTGTTGTAGAAGTCGGCAATCATTTCGCAAAGGGATGAGCGTTCTTCTTCCACCCATTTGATGTTGCCGTACTCGGTGCGGTCGCTCTCTATGTGGTGGTCGATCTTGACGATCTCTTTGCCGAGCGAAAACTTCTTGTTGGAGATACGGTCGGTGGTGGCGGTGTCGCACACGATGACGAGTGCGTCCTTGTATTCTTCGTCGCTTATGGGCTTGTCTTCGCCGCCCAAAAATGCGAGATAGTCCGAACTGTCTTCGTTGATGAGAAGCACTTTCTTTTGGGGATAGGTGAGCGCAAGGATGCGTTGCAAGCCCTTTGTCGAGCCGATTGCGTCTCCGTCGGGGCGGAAGTGGCGCGTCAACACGATTGTGTCGTATGCCTTTATCTTGTCAAGGATTGCTTGTTTTGTTGCAAAATTGTCCGTCATATTGTTTCTCCTTCTTGGGTGAGCTTGTCAAGCTCGTCAAGCACGATTTGCGCCTCTTGTCTGTCTTTGAGCGTTGCGCCGCTGGCTTTGAGATGTCCGCCACCGCCGTGCGCCACTGCGATTTGGTTGATGTTGCGATTTTTGGAGCGTATCTCGCACAGCACGCCTTGTTCGCACTCGGTGAAGTTCACCCACGTGTTCACGCCCTTGATCTCGCCCATGCAATTCACCATACCGCGCGACACTGCTTGCGCTTCCATGCCCGTCTCGGCAACGCGCGCAAGGTCGGAATAGATATACGCAACGTTGTGCTCGGTGAAGCGGATTGCGGTGACAAACTCCGCGCGCAATTTCACGTTTTTGAATTCGTCCTGATACAGCTCGTTGTATATGCTCGTTGCGCTGAACCCTTTGGACAACAGAAAGCTCGCCAAATCGAACGTGCGCGGCGTTGTGCTGTCATAGCGGAATCTTCCGCTGTCCGTCACAAGCCCCGTGAAAAGCGCTTTGGCGGCGTCAACGGGCACGTCAAGTCCCCATTCGCGCGCAAGATAGGTCACAAGACCGCAACAACTCTCAAAACTCGTGTCGTCTATGTCGATTTCCGCGATGTCTTCAACAAATATGTGGTGGTCTATGCGGATGCGAAGATCGGCAAGTTTGTAGCGATCGTCACTGATGAGCGAATTTGCCGACGTGTCCAGCACGATTGCCAATGCGCCGTGATACACTTCGTCGCTTATCTCGTCCATTTTGCTGCCGTCCATAAAGGAAAATCGCCTTGCGTCATCTCCCACGGCGTACACTTGCTTGTCGGGGAAGTTGTGCTCGATGATTTTCTTCAAGCCGATCTGACTGCCCATTGCGTCGCCGTCCGGGCTTGTGTGGCGGTGTATGACGATAACGTCGTATTGCTTGATTGCGTCAAGTGCCTTGCTTATCATGTTTCACCTATAAGTTTTCTCAATTTATTTAGTAGTAAATGATACCACACAATGCGCATTTAGTCAACAACGCGTTTTTGTGCGGTGAAAAGCCGTGATTTTGACGATGATTTGCCAAGCCTTGCGCAACGTCCGCAAAATAAAAACGCGCCCGTATAGGACGCGTTTGGGTGGGTTAGATCACTTGAAATCGCGGATAAACGTTTTGAAGAATCCGACGCATTCTTCCACCGATTTGATGTCCACGTTCTCGTTTGAAGCGTGCATGCCGCCAAGTTGATCGAACGAGAGCGTGCAGGGCGTGCAACGTATTGCGTGCGTTGCGATTTGTTGCAAAACTCTGCAATCCGTTCCGCCGAACATAAGGTAGGGCACAACCGCCACGTCGGGATATACCTTGTTGAGTGCCTTTTTGAAAGACTGATAACCTTCGCCGTTCAAATCTATCATCGGTGACGCGTTGCGTTGCAAATCAACTTGCATTTCAAGGTCGAATTTCTTTGCGATTTTTTCAAGAATTTTGAAACATTTCTCGCAAGTGTCCGTCGGGGCGATACGCAAGTTTGCGTTCACCCACGCTTCTTGCGGAATTACGTTGGGCGCGGCAGAGCCTTGCGACATCGTGAACACCATGCTTGTTGCAAACATACTGTTGCCGTAGGACGCGTTGATTTTCGGCGCAAGCTTGGACACCCACCAGCCGTTGAGCCCTATCGTCTTGCAGAAGAGTTTGAGTGGCGGTGTGAGAGCATCTCCCATGCCGTAGATCATCGCTTTTGCCGCTTTCGACATCTTGGGCTTGAACACCGTGTGTTTTTCGCAATAATTTACAAACGCCGCAAGCCTTGCAATCGGCGTGTTTTTGGGAGGTTGAGAGGAGTGTCCGCCTTTGCCGCGCGCAATAAACTTGACGTCTGCATAGCCTTTTTCGAGTATGCCGACCGCTGCAACGTCTTTCGTCATGAATTTTGTCGTTTTTCTTATGATTGCGCCGCCTTCGTCAACGACGAGAAACGGAGTTATGCCGTGCGCTTTGAACCAGTCGCGCGCAACTTCCGCACCGGGACCGCCCGTTTCTTCGCAGTCGCTGTAACTGAGATATACGTCTTGCTCGGGCACGAAACCTTCCGCAATGAGTTCGTCAACCGCCTGTATGGTGGAAAACAGCGTATTCTTGCAGTCCATTGCGCCGCGACCGTAAACTTTGCCGTCTTCGATCGTCGCAGAGTAGGGCGGATATTTCCAATCGCCGCCCACTGCCGGCACAACGTCTTGGTGCGCCATAAGCACGAGCGGACGCGTATTCGATTTTCCGCTCCATTTGTACAAAAGCAAATCGCCGCCGATGTCGATCTTATCGCACTTTTCCGTCACGTTTGGGAACTCCTTGTCAAGCACCTTGTGGAAAGCGTCAAAATACTCGTGTCCGCTGTTGGTGACGGTGGGGCATTGAATGAGCTTTACAAAACTGTCTACGTATCCGTTTTCGTTTTTCATAACACACTCCTGATGATTTATTAAAACAATTGTACAATGCAATCGCCAATACTTCAAGCAAAATTTTCACGCGCCGAGTGAGAATTTCGCCGATTTGCCAACGAAATTTTGAAAATTTCAAAAATCAGTTGCAACAATCGATGATTTATGATATATTCATTCTTGCGCCGGCGTGGTGAAACTGGCAGACGCGCTGGACTCAAAATCCTGTGGACTAATCATCCGTGTCGGTTCGAGTCCGACCGCCGGCACCAAACGAAAAAACAACCTTGCGAAACAACCGTAAGGTTGTTTTTTTATATATGCCGCGCGACTGCTTGCAGTCAAGCGCGAGCATATATAAAAAAGCAAAACGCGTAGCGTTGTCGCAAGGTTGCTTTTGAGTGCCGCAGGTGGCATGAAATACCGCCGAGCACCAACGGAGTGCCGCAGGTGGCATGAAATACCGCCGGCGGTCGTTCTCGGTGTGCTTTGCACATGCGCATAAAATATGCGCCCCGACACCGTGTCGCTGACGCTCCGCTTTTGTGAGTGAACTCACTCGCTTCGCTATTACGCACGCAAGCGTGCTACGAGTCCGACAAAAATGTAATTCTGCTTGCAGTCAAGCGCGAGCATATATAAAAAAACAAAACGCATAGCGTTGTCGCAAGGTTGCTTTTGAGTGCCGCAGGTGGCATGAAATACCGCCGAGCACCAACGGAGTGCCGCAGGTGGCATGAAATACCGCCGGCGGTCGTTCTCGGTGTGCTTTGCACATGCGCATAAAATATGCGCCCCGACACCGTGTCGCTGACGCTCCGCTTTTGTGAGTGAACTCACTCGCTTCGCTATTACGCACGCAAGCGTGCTACGAGTCCGACAAAAATGTAATTCTGCTTGCAGTCAAGCGCAGGCATATATAAAAAAACAAAACGCGTAGCGTTGTCGCAAGCTTGCTTTTGAGTGCCGCAGGTGGCATGAAATACCGCCGAACAGAGATATTATATGCTTTCTACCTTTGGCAAAATTGTATATGCGATTGCTTGATTATAGTGTGAAATTACTCTGCTTTTATCATTCTATATCCAACGCCTACATGAGTTTGAATATATTGCGGTGAATCGGTGGTCGATTCGATTTTTTTGCGTAAGGTAGCCATAAAGACACGCAGAGAAGCGATATTGCTTTCCCATGCCGCGCCCCATATTTTTTGCGTAATAAAAGTGTGGGTAAGTACTTTTCCGACGTTTCTCGACAGCAAACAAAGCAATTTATACTCGATTGGGGTAAGATGGAGTTCTTCATTGCTTAAATATGCGCACCCTGCCGCGTAATCTATTTTTAGATTTCCGTTCACAAAAATCGATTCGGACTTGTTCGCCGATTGCATTGTAGCCAATCTTCTTTCGGTAACTCTTATTCTTGCCAACAATTCTTCGACAGAAAACGGTTTTGTCAGATAATCGTCAGCGCCGGCGTCAAGTGCTTCGATTTTTTCTTTATCTTCGGTTCTTGCGCTTATTACGATGATCGGCAATTCCGACCATGTGCGAATTTTTTTGATAACATCAACACCGTCGATATCAGGCAAGCCTAAATCGAGCAAAACGATGTTCGGATTGTTGGAAGACGCTTGCATAAGGGCACTTTCGCCGGTTGAAGCGGTCATATAGTTGTAACCGTGGGTTTTCAAGGTCGTTCCGATGAGGTTGCGAACCGGTGCATCGTCTTCCACAACTAAAATCAGCAAGTTATTCATGAATATCCACCTCTCCTACGGGTAGTGTAAACGTAAATATCGCACCGTGCGGAACATTGTCGGTTACGGTTATTTCTCCGCCGTGTGCGTTTATAATCGATTTGCATAACGAAAGCCCTATTCCGATACTTCGACGACTATCGGCGATTTTGTTTGTGCCGGTGTAAAACATATCGAAAACACGCAGTTTTTGATCGTCTGCAATTCCGTTTCCGTTGTCCGCCACACTTAAACAAACCATATTGTCGGCTCTTTTTGATGTTATTGTGATCTGCGAATCGGAAGGGGTGTATTTGATTGCGTTGTCCAACAGATTGATCAACACCTGCACAATAAGTCGAGCGTCCATTTGAGCAAGAAGCAAGTCATCGGGCTGGATGACGGTGATAGTTTGTTTTTCGCTTTTTACACGAACATGTTTCAGCGCCTCATCGATTACATCGCCGACAAGTTCGGTGGTTAAATTTATATTCATTCTGCCTTCTTCAAGGCGAGTTACGGAAAGCAAATTCTCAACCAGATTGATAAGCCAAAGAGAATCATCATAAATATCTTCGTAGATTTGCTTTTTTGTGATATCGTCAATATCGTTGCCGTTTGAAATCAGATTGCTTGCATTCCCGGAAATGGAAGTAAGCGGAGTTCGCAAGTCGTGCGATATGGAACGTAGCAGGTTTGCACGCAATTGTTCGTTTTTTGCCAAAACCGCGGCGCGTTCGCGTTCTTTTGCGTTTACAATTCCGTCAACAGCGAGCGCACATTCTCCTATAACGGAATTTACAATGCTTTCATCAAAGGCATCAATCGGATTGTTCCCGACAAAAACGCCTATTGCACCATAGTTTTTGCCGTTTTTACATATTGGGAAAAAAGTATAGTCGTTTTCAGAGTAAATGCTTGTTCCTTTTCCTGCTTTTACGTTGTTTTTGGTGACTTGCAGAAGTATTTGTGCGCAGTCTTGCGGCACAATGACCGTATCATTTTCAGTTGGAAGCGAGCAACGACATTGAGATTTGTCATCGAAAACAATCACCGTTCGGTTTAACAGTTTTTTCAATTGATTTGCTGTAACGCGAAATATCTCACTTTCGTCGGGTGCTTGTTGAATCAACTGATTGGCATCAAACAAAATTTTTGTTCTGTATGCCGTTTGAGTTGCCTGACGTTCACGCGATTTAAGTTTTTCCGCCGTGCCGCCTATAACAAGGGATGCAACGAGCATAATCACAAAAGTCACGGGATATCCGTTGCCGTACGCTAACAGCGAAAACCTTGGTTCTGTAAACAAAAAATTAAAGAGCAATACACTCACGACAGAGGAGAGCACCCAACAAATCTTGCTTTCGGTCAATATGGCGGTGATGAGAATTCCGAGCATATAAACGGTTATAATGTTTGCATCGGTAAAGCCAAATTTTGAGAATATATAACCGAGAAGCGTTGCAATCGAAAGCACTATTGTCGAAACGATTACCCCTTTGACAATTTTGAAAAATGCCGGCTTTTCAAAGACTTTTGCCTTTCCTTTGGGCAAAACGGCATCGCTGTCGGGAATAATATGTATATCGACGTTTGGGGCGAGAGATATTAGTTTTTCCGTCAAAGTGGGCTGCAAAGCTAAACGTTTTTTGTTTACAACGCTTCTTCCGATCACTATTTTTGTAACGCCTGAAAGACGTGCATATTCCGCAATTTGAAAAGGAATATCGTCACCGCATACCGTAGTGACGGATGCTCCGCATTCTTCTGCAAAATGTATATTGGAAAGCAATCGCTCTTTGTCTTTTGACTGCAATGATGCAGTGGATGGCGTTTTTATGTACAATGCGGAAAACATTGCGCCGAACGCTTTTGCCATGGATGATGCCGTTTGTATTATTTTCGTATTCGAAGGCGATGAGGATATACAAACCAAAATATGTTCGGCATTTTTGTCTGTATTTTTATTGTGATTGTCTGACAAATTCTATCGACCTCCTTTTTTTATATAATAACATCGGTTGCTAAATCCTACAACTACATTCTTTTGAACCGACAATAAATCTTATAGTTTTTTCATTTTTTACATTTGGTTCTTATGCGAACAGTTAATTTCGCATTGTTTTTTCGGACACTGGTCCTATATAGGTATTTATCGAGTTGTACCATCACGACAAAACCGATAGCGATTGCAAGAAGTGCCAATAGCACAAACATAATATCCGACATCTTATATTTCAAAACACTTTTTGATAAATTTATACTCGCCAAGAACAAGCAAAGACATATTTTGCGAAAGCATTGTTTCCGGTGTTATGACAGCGTTTATTTTTCCGTTTGTTTTTATTGCAATTATATTTATGTTGTATTTTTTTCTTATATCGATTTCACTTATAGTCTTGCCTATCCAATTTCGCGGCACGGAGACTTCAAAAATAGAACATGAGTCGGACAGCTCTATATAATCGAGAATGTGGTCTGAGCTATAACGTATCGCTGTCCAAATGGCAAGTTGTTTTTCGGGATAAATGATTTCGTCTGCGCCGTTTCGCAGAAGAAATTTTGCCTGAACGTCTTGTTCTGCACGCGACACAACCTTTTGTGCCCCCATTTCCTTTAACAAGCACGTTGTTTCAAGAGAGCTTTGAAAGTTGCTGCCGATAGTTACGATGCATACGTCATAGTTTTTTACGCCCAGCGATTTCAGCAACGATTCGTTTGTGCTATCGCCGATTAACCCGTTGGTTACATAGGGCATAGCATCGTTTATCCTTTCTTCGTTTTCGTCGATCGCCATGATTTCGTGTCCTAATTCGTGCAATTTCATTGCAATATATTTTCCGAACCGTCCGAGACCTATCAATAAAATGGATTTCGTTTTCATATAATAACCTCCTTAACCGACTGCGATTGTATCCGTCGGCAATTTTGCCACTTGTTTTTTATTTGTGCCGAAAGCGGCATATATCAATGTCAATCCGCCTACGCGCCCGAAAAACATCGAGATGATCAAAATCAATTTGGATGCGATTCCGAGCGTCGGGGTAATTCCGAGCGTAAGTCCCACCGTGCCGACGGCGGATGCGGTTTCGAATAGACAGGACTTAATCGGCAAGTTTTCGATTGCGCTTATAGCCATTCCTCCAAATAAGAAGAGGACAATATACATGAGAAATATTGCCGAAGCCGTCTTAACAGTTCCATCATCGACGCTTCGTTTCATAAGTTCCGCATTATCTTTTTTTCTGAATACGGAAAAAGCGGAAGAGAATAAAACCGCTATCGTCGTCGTTTTCATGCCGCCTGCGGTAGAACCGGGAGAACCGCCTATCAGCATCAGAATAATCATAATGTATAGTCCCGTATCGCTGATTGCCGTAAGATCTACCGTATTAAACCCTGCCGTTCTCGGCGTTACCGATTGAAACAAAGACGCAAGTATTCGCTTACCGACAGGCATATCGCTGAATTCAAAAAAGAAGAAGTATATTGCGGGCAAAACAATAAGCACGGCGGTGACAATCAATACCACTTTGCTTTGCGTGCGATATTCTTTTATTCGCCACTTGTGTTTGCAAACGTCTTCCCATACCAAAAAACCGATACCGCCGATAATAATCAGCAACATAATCGTAATATTGATGACGGGTTGTGTGGAATAGTGAGTGATAGACGTAAATTCTCCGCTTTTCGTCCCCATAATATCGAATCCTGCGTTGCAGAACGCCGACACAGAATGGAAAATCGACAGCCAAATACCTTCTGCGCCGTAATCTATACAAAATACGGGCATCATAACAAGAGCGCCGATAAGTTCAATCAAAAAAATTCCCTTGATTATAAATCCGGTCAGGCGAACTATACCGCTCACATTTGGCGCGGAAATTGCGTTTTTCATCGTTTCGCGGCTGAATAAACCGATTTTTTTGCCCGAAATAACGGCGAAAGACACAGCTATTGTAACAACGCCCATACCGCCGATTTGAATCAGCAACAATATGACAATTTGCCCGAATATCGTCCAATGAGTTGCCGTATCGAACACGATAAGTCCCGTTACGCAAACGGCGGACGTTGATGTAAACAGGGCATCGATAAAAGATGTCCACTCATGATTTTTTGAAGAAATCGGCAAAGACAATAAAAATGCGCCAAGCAAAACAACGCCGGCAAATCCTAATAGTATTATTTGAAAAGACGATAGTTTCTTTTTGGGTATTTTCATGCAAAACCTCGATCTGATTTGTCGACGTTATGCTATCACGTTTGCTATAAAGATGGCGTTAGGGTTCTTTCTTGATGTATTAAAATTGTATAAAGATAAAGGTGTGTTTGAGTCTGAATTGCGGAATTTGAAAAACAGTACAATCGACTATAAAAGCAATTGACGAATACTTGGCGTGACGCTTTGTATTCGCCAATTGGATGTTAGTGTTCAAATTAGTGTTCAAATTGGGAGTTGTATAGGTTGGCGTAGAATCCGCCTTGGGCGAGTAGGGCGTCGTGTGTGCCTTTTTCGATGACGTTGCCCTTGTTCATGACAAGTATCAGGTCGGCATTCTTGATTGTGGACAGGCGGTGAGCAACGATGAATGACGTTTTGTTTTTCATCAGCACTTCAAAGGCTTGTTGGATTTTCAGCTCCGTGCGAGTGTCGATCGAAGACGTTGCCTCGTCCAAAATGAGCATGGGCGGATGCGTGAGCATAACGCGCGCTATGCAGAGAAGTTGTTTTTGACCTTGGGATATATTGCCGCCGTCATCGCCGAGCACGGTGTCATAGCCGTTTTCAAGGCGGGTGATGAAGGAGTGAATATGCGCGGCTTTTGCGGCTTGGATGACTTCTTCATCGGTTGCGTCGGGTTTGCCGTATGCGATGTTTTCACGCACCGTGCCTTTTTTGAGCCAAGTGTCTTGCAACACCATTCCGTAGCTTGCGCGGAGCGATTTTCTCGTGACTTTGGTTATGTCCTTGCCTTCCACTTCGATTTTGCCGCTGTCGGCGTCGTAGAACCGCATGAGCAGATTGATGAGCGTTGTTTTGCCGCAGCCTGTCGGGCCGACTATCGCGATGCGCTGACCGCTCTTGACTTTGAGCGAGAAACCTTGTATGAGCGGATTGGTCTTGACGTAGGAGAAATACACGTCGTCAATGGAGATGTTGCCGTCAACGTCCGTGAGATCTTCAAAGCCTTCGTCCGATGATTGATCGGGAGATTCGAGCAGATCGAACACTCTTGTTGCGGCGGCAGTTGCGGT
Organism: uncultured Eubacteriales bacterium; assembly: GCA_900548005.1. Classification (GTDB taxonomy): domain Bacteria; phylum Bacillota; class Clostridia; order Christensenellales; family CAG-917; genus CAG-475. Next base: position 269,657 of record URIZ01000001.1, read on the forward strand.
TTGCAGTTCGGTAACAACGCCGGTGATCTCGTTGAAAGGCTTGGTGTATTGCGTGGCGTATGAAAGCACGCACGAGAGTGCGCCCACGGTGAGAGTGCCCACTCCTGCCACGGCGTTGCCTTTTATCACAAGGAACGCCCCGAGCACGCACACCACAACGTACACCACGTTGTTGACAAAACGTGTGCAAGGGTTGGTCATGGCAGAGAAGAAAGCGGCGTTCTGTCCCCATTTTTTCAAGTCTTGGTTGATGCCGGCAAAGCGATCTTCGGCGCGTTTTTCGTATCCGAAAAGTTTGACGACGCGCTGACTTGACAGCATTTCGGTGACAAGTCCCGACAGTTCGCCGCGCTTTTTTGCTTGCATGGCAAACATATTGTGGCAACCTTTTGCGATGAAGTATGCCACAAACAGCGACAGGGGAGTGAGAATCACCACCACAAGCGCGATAAGCCAGTTGTACCACACCATAAACGCGAGCGTGCCGACAATGGTGACTATTCCGCTGAACAGTTGCGAAAAACCTTGGATAAGTCCGTCCGAGATTTGATCTATGTCGTTGCCCACTCTCGACATAAGGTCGCCGTGGGAGTTGGAGTCGATATAGGAAAGCGGCACGGTGTTGAGCTTTGCATAAGCGTTTCTGCGAAGGTCGCGAATGACTCTGAAAGACGCAAAATTTATGCACAGAGAGCCGAGATATTGGGATATAAACACCATTGCGATAAGAGCCGCGAGTATGCCTGCATTCTTGGCAATGACGCCGAAATCCACGTTGTTTTGACCAATGATGTAGTCCACCGTGTTGCCTATCACAACGGGAGCAAAGAGCGTGCATACGATTTGTATCACGGACAGCAACAGTGCAAGCACGATGACGGGGACGTATGGTTTTGCATAGCGCAAAAGTTTTTTGATTGCGACAAAATCCGTCTTTTTGTTCTTTCTTTGTTTCTTGTCGTTTACGAGTTTGGTTTGGGTGACTTTGCTCATTTTGTTTCGTCCCCCTTCACTTGAGATAGGCATATTTCGCGGTATACGTCGCAAGATTTGATAAGTTCGTCGTGCGTGCCTTGTCCGACGATTTTTCCGTCGTCGAGCACGATGATAAGATCGCAATATTTTATGCTCGTGGCTCGTTGAGATACGGTGACGGTGGTCAGACCGTCTTCAAGGCGCATGCTTGCAAGAGCCTTTCTCAGTTTTGCATCGGTTGCAAAGTCGAGTGCGCTCGAAGAGTCGTCAAGCACGAGAATATCGGGGCATGCGACAAGCGCGCGAGCGATGGTGAGCCTTTGACGTTGACCGCCCGAAAGGTTCTTTCCGCCTTGGCTTATCTTGGTGTCAAGCCCGTCTTTCATAGAATATACGAATTCCGCCGATTGCGAGATTTTCAGCGCGCGGTCTATCTCCTCGTCCGTTGCGTTTTCCTTGCCCCATTTGAGATTGTCGCGCACCGTCCCTTCAAACAGCACGGCTTTTTGCGGAGCGACTCCGAAGAGAGAGTAGAGTTGCGAGTTTGTGTAGTTTTTTACGTTTTCGCCAAACACTTTCACTTCGCCGCTTGTTGCGTCATACAGCCTTGTCATAAGGCTCACGAGCGTGGTTTTGCCACTGCCCGTGCCGCCGAGTATGCCCACGCTTGCGCCTTTTTCGACGATTATGTTCACGTTTGAAAGAGCAGGTTCGGGAGATCCTTGATAGGTGAAAGTGACGTTGTCAAGCTCGATTGCAGGTGCTTGCGGATCGGCGATTGCTCCGCTACCTTCTTGCATGGAAGACGTGACGGCAAACACTTCGTTGATTCTGGACGCCGATGCGGACGCTTTTGTGAAGGTCACAAGCAAGTTGGCAAACACAACGAGCGCGTTGAGTATCTGCGTCATATAGTTGACAAGCGCAATTATTTCGCCTTGCGTGAGATTGCCGTAATACACGTTCTTTCCGCCAAAGTACAAAAGCACGATGATTGCGATGTTAAGCACTGAGTAGGTGAGGGGGTTGAGAAGAGCGGACAAACGTCCCACTTTTATTGACGAGGCGGCAAGAGAATCGCTTGCTTTGTCAAAGATTTGTTTTTCTCTGTCCTGGGCGTCAAATGCGCGTATAACCCTTGCGCCTGCGAGATTTTCTTTGGTGAGTCTTGTCACGTCGTCGAGTTTTGCTTGCACGCCCTTGTATTTGGGCATTGTCAGCAACATAATAAGCGCAAGCGCGGCGGCTATTACGAGAGCCGCACCGACAAATATTAGCGAGAGTTTCAAGTCTATGATCATTGCCATGACGATTGCGCCCACGGCAATAAAGGGCGCGCGCAAAACAAGACGTATGAACATCGCAACGCCTTGTTGGCATTGGTTGACGTCCGCCGTAAGCCTTGTTATGAGCGAAGTGGTGGAAAACTTGTCAAGTTCGGAATAGGAAAACGTGTTGATGTGCGCATACAAATCCTTGCGAAGATTCGTGCCGAATCCCACAGACGCGCGCGATGCGAAAAACTGCGCCGTCAATGAGAACGCAAGCCCGAACACTCCGAGTGCGAGAATTATCAATCCGCCGTAAATAAGCCCCTTGAAATCGCCCGCCTTGCCCATGGGGATGGCATTGTCGATGATCCAAGCAACAACTATGGGCGCGAACAGCTCAAACACCGCCTCGATGAGCTTGAAGAAAGGGCCGCAAACGGTTTTGCCCCAATAACCTTGTAGATAACGTAAAAGTTTGGTCATATTATCCTGTTTATTTGCCGATATAGTTGCCTAAATTTTAGCACAACACACCGCAAAAGGCAAAGATAATGAACAAATATCAATTAATAATTAACAATTAATAATGAATAATTGTGGCACGGGCGCAGAAAAGTTTGTCGTTTCGTTTCCACGAGATCCTTCGACAAGCTCAGGATGACAAAGTTTTTGAGATGCGCCCGTAACGAACACCCTATTCGTAGAGCACTTATAAACGGACTGTGCGACTTCGAAGACGGAATTTGAGCCGCAAGGCGGCGACCGTATCGAGCGTCGGACTTGACGTAAAGTACGAGAATGTGTGGCGTTCTGTTGCGTAGCTGCCACACAGGCGAAGTGGCATAATAAGAGAAATGGCGTAAGTTATGTCTCGACCGAGTGTTTTCCCCCGCTACGCGGTTGCCGTGGGTTCCCTTGCAAGGGGGAACGGCAATAGGGAAAACACCTGAGGAAAGGGGAAAGTTGCATTTAGGGTTTAACACGTACAACCTTGTAGAGCCGTGCACTTATAAAAAACCTATACACGCACTGTGCTTGTGCAAGGGACACTTATATTTGCATTTGCATATACATTTTCCTATGTTCTAAACACGCAAAAACAAAGAAATCGTACATTAGCACAATAATTATCGTTTTCGGCATTGACTTTTTTGTTTAATAATATTATAATTTTGTCAAGAGAATAAAATGTATATGGAGAAAGCCACAAATGAGTATTTGGCACGACGTTGACCCGTCAAGAATCACGCCCACGGACTTTTTGGCGTGTATCGAAATTTCAAAAGGAAGCAAAAATAAATACGAACTCGACAAAGCAACGGGTTCTTTGATATTGGACAGAGTTTTGTACACGTCCACTCACTATCCTGCAAACTACGGATTTATTCCGCGCACGTACAGCGAAGACAACGACCCGTTGGACGTTCTTGTTCTTTGCTCTGAGCCGATCGTTCCGCTCGCACTTGTCAGATGTTATCCCGTCGGCGTCATCATGATGCAAGACAGCGGCGAGATGGACTACAAGATCATCGCAATTCCGTTCAAAGATCCGACTTGGAACAGCTACAAGGAGATTGAAGAACTTCCTGCTCACATCATGGAAGAGATGTCGCACTTCTTCAAAGTGTACAAGCAGCTCGAAGGCAAGCAAACCACCGTCTTCCAAGTGAAGAACAGAGAGTTTGCAGAGCTTATCATCAAAGACAACCTTGAAGCCTACAAGAAGAAATTCAACGTAAAGTAAGTTTCAAGACAACAACAGAATAACAAGTTTTGTTCGGGTTGACATTGTCAACCCGAATTGCGTTTATAGGGCATCAGCCCAAAAACGAAACAGGAGATAAAATGAAATACGATTGCATTGTCATCGGTGGCGGCATAATCGGCGCGGCGGTGCTTGACAGGCTTGCAAGATACGACCTTGACGTCCTTCTGCTTGAAAAGGAAGACGACGTTGCGTCCTTCTCGACAAGAGCCAACAGCGGCATCGTCCACGCAGGTTACGACTGCGAACCGAACACTCAAAAGGCGTTGTTCAACGTTGAAGGCAACAAACTCGTGTGGCAAGACGCAAAAGAGCTTGACGTTCCGCATCATCAATGCGGTTCTATCGTGGTTGCCACAAAAGACCAAGTGCAAGGTCTTGAAATTCTCAAAGAGAAAGCCGAGGCAAACGGCGTGTACGTTGAGATTTGGGACAAGCAAAAGACTCGCGAGCTCGAACCCAACGTTGCAGACGAGATTGCATTCAGCCTTTATGCCCCAAGCGCAGGCATCGTGTCGCCGTATCAGCTTTGCATAGCTTATGCCGACAGAGCGGTGAGAAACGGCGCAACCGTCAAGTTGGAGCAAGAAGTTGTCGGGATTGAGAGAAAGGACGGCGTGTATATCGTCCACACCCAAGACAGCGACTATGAGTGTGACTATATCGTCAACTGCGCAGGTGCGTACGGAGCAAAAGTCAACGATATGGCAGGCGCGGAGCATTTTGACACGACATATCGCAGGGGAGATTATTTTGTGCTTGACAACACGGAGAGAAAGAATATACACACCGTTATATTCCAACTTCCAACGGCGGCGGGCAAAGGCGTGCTTGTCGCGCCGACAGCGGACGGCAACGTCATATACGGACCGACAGCAATCGACACCACCGATCCCGACGATACTGCAAGCTCGCTTGACTCTCTCGACGTTTTGAGAAAGAGCGTTGCGCTTTCCTACAAGACTCCCGCATACAACAAGTGCATAAGAGTGTATTCGGGGCTTCGCACGATCATCGGACACGACTTCATCGTGGGCAAGTCAAAGCAAGCGGACAACTTCTATACGGCAATCGGCATTTGCTCTCCGGGGCTTACGTCCGCCCCTGCCATTGCGGAGTATCTCGTGAAAGAAATCACAAAAGAGATGGGCGCGACAAAGAAAGCCGAATATATCACCGTTGTCGAAAAACTGCCAAGACTTACGGAGATAAGCGCAAACGAAATCAATGCGCTCGTCAAGCAAGACGAGGCGTGGGGAAGAATCGTGTGCCGTTGCGAAAAGGTGACCGAGGCGGAGATTGTAAGAGCCATTCATTCCCCCGTGCCGGCAACCACCGTGGACGCTGTAAAACGTCGCACGCGCGCAGGTATGGGCAGATGTCAAGGCGGATTCTGCGGTCCGAGAGTTATGGAGATCATTTCTCGTGAACTGAATATACCGCTTGACAAAGTCAGAAAGGGCGGCGGAGAAGACTCCAACATCGCCTGCTACAAGATCAAGGGGGTGCAATGATGAACACACTTTCTTATGACGTTGTGATCATAGGCGGCGGCCCTGCAGGTATGGCGGCGGCTCTCGCGGCAAGAAAGCAAGGCGCAAAGACGCTCATTCTCGAGCGTGACGTGCGCTTGGGCGGTATACTCAATCAATGTATACACCAAGGTTTCGGCTTGCACTATTTCGGCGAAGAGATGACCGGGCCCGAATATGCCTATCGTTTCATAAAAATGGTGGAGAGCGAAGATATCGACGTTATGCTTGAAAGCATGGTTTTGTCACTTTCTGAAGACAAGACCGTCAACGTGCTTTCGCCAAGCCAAGGCTATTGCGAGATAAAGGCAGGCGCGATTGTGCTTGCAATGGGTTGCAGAGAACGCACTGCCGGAGCAATCGCTCTTCCGGGCACTCGTCCCGCCGGCGTATACACCGCAGGTATGGCGCAAAAGATTTGCAACCTTGACGGCTATCTCGTGGGCAAAGACGTCGTGATTTTGGGCAGCGGCGACATCGGTCTTATCATGGCTCGCCGTATGACCACAGAAGGCGCAAACGTAAAACTCGTTCTCGAACTTATGCCGTTTTCAAGCGGACTTAAACGCAACATCGTGCAATGCCTCGATGACTACAACATTCCCATCAAATATAGCCACACAATCACGAGAGTGGTGGGCAAGCCGCGTATGACGGGGCTTTACTATGCGCCTGTCGGAGCGGATAGAAAGCCCGATTTGTCCAAGGAAGAATACATCTCTTGCGACACGCTTTTGCTCTCTGTCGGTCTGATTCCGGAAAACGACTTGCTCACAGGCACGAGCGTTGAGATGAGCAAAGTCACCAACGGTGCGGTGGTTGACGAACATCGTATGACAAGCGTGGACGGAATATTCTCATGCGGCAACGTTCTTCACGTGCATGACCTTGTGGACAACGTGTCGCACGAAGCGGAAATCGCAGGCGAGAGCGCGGCAAAATATGCGCTCGGTCAATCTCAAAAGAGCAGTGAAACCGTCAACGTCATCGCAACGGACGGCGTGAGATACGCTCTGCCGCAACGCATAAGCAAGGGAGATGGAAAAGTGCAAATCTTCTTCCGCGTGGGTGACGTGTACAAGAATTGCAAGCTGGTTGTCACAAGCGGCGACAACACTCTCGTGTCCAAGAAATGTATGGTGCTTGCCCCCGGCGAAATGGGCAACGTCGTCATTGACAAATCCGCAATTGTCGGTGACGTCACTGTGAGGCTTGAAAAATGAATACGATATGCATTATGTGCCCTATGGGCTGTTCGTTGACAATAGAAGAGATTGACGGTCAAGTGGTTGTGAAAGGCAACACTTGCAAGCGTGGCGAGATATACGGAAAGGAAGAGTACACTCATCCCAAGCGCAGCGTCACCACTCTTGTGCAACTTGAGGGCGGTGGAGTCGCGTCTGTGAAAACCACCACGACCGTTCCGAAAGAGAGAATATTTGACGTGGTGCATTTCATCGGCACGCTTGTCGCGCCAAAGGATTGCAAGATAGGCGACGTCATCGCAAAAGACGTTTTGGGGCTTGGCGCAGACGTTGTCATCACGGGAAGAAAATGATTGTATTCGGGTTTTATCCGTCAAAATTGTCGGATAAAACCCGTTTTTGCATATTGTCGGCAAAAAGCCGCAAAATCACGACTTGCCGACAGTAGAAAACATAAAACGAAAACAGCAACAAAACAAAACGACAAAAACAAGCAAAAAACAAAGGACAAATTGCTTGCGCTTTGCGCTTGCATGAAAGTATGCAGATAAAAGGGAGACGTATTTTCAATTGTAGACCGATGGTGTTTTTCGCACTATCGCTCGTCTTGGGAATACTCGTTGCCGAGAGTATGTACGGCGCGGGCGTTCTATTTTATCTCATTCCGCTTTTCATATTTTTGATTGCCATATCCCTTGTTTTCGCTTTCAAAAAGTCGAGAAAATTTGCGTATATTCCTATCGCCGTGCTTGTCGGTTTTGTCTGCATGACGTCATCAAACGTTGCGTTTAATGCAAACACGATTGCAAGCTATCAGGGCGAGTTCACTTGTACTGTTGCAAGCGACATCGTGGTCACCAATTACGTGTGCAAGTTCTACGTCAAGGATATCAACATTGATGGCAAAAGCTACAAATACAGTGGTTTTGTCACTTGCTCTATTGACGAGATAGACTTCAACGCAGGCGACACAATCAGCATATACGGCATTTTGAAATCGGTCGGACACGAGCGTTTCGACACCTTCTTTGCAAGCAGTCTTTCAAAGGGCGTGGGGTATAAAATCAGCGCAAACAGCGTGACTTTCGTGTGCGACGGCAAGCTCGGTTTTGTGGACGGTTTGCGCCACAAAATCAAGAAAATCCTTTATGAATACACTGACGATTACACCGCGTCCATAACTCAAGCTCTCGTTCTCGGCGACAAATTCGGCATCGACACCGATTTGTATTCGGACATAAAAGCGGCAGGGCTTGCGCACGTGTTGGCGGTCAGCGGCTTGCACGTTTCCACGCTCGCCACGGCGATATATTTCTTGCTCAAAAAGCTCAAAGTCAATCCCAAAATCAGTTTCGGCATAGTGGTTGCGCTCACTTTTGTGTATTCCATGTTATGTTCGTTCACGGCGTCTTCCTTGCGCGCGGTGGTGATGAGCGGCGTGTTTACGTTTGCATCGTCATTCGGTCAAAAGAAAGACGACTTGTCGGCAACCGCGTTCGCCGCAACTCTCATATTGCTTTTCCGTCCGTACGCAATCATGGAAGTGGGCTTTTTGCTATCTTTCGGCGCGGTGATAGGCATATTCGCTTTTGCTCGCCCGATAGAAAAGGTCGGCATGAAAGCGGTGGACAAGATCTCGCCCAAGCGGCATATCGGCAAGCGTTTCGTATCCGTCTTTGCGGTGTCCGTGTCGGCAAACTTGCTCACGTATCCGCTTGTTGCCTATTTCTTCGGCAGAGTGCCGACTCTCTTTCTGCTCTCCAACTTTTTTGTTCTCCCGTACATCATGGCGGTGTACGTTGCAATGCTCGTCTTGTGCTTGCTCGCGCTTGTGACAACGTGGGGCGGATTTGTGTGGATAATCAAATTTTTGCTTGTTCCGTTCAGATTGTACGTCGGGGCGGTGGGCAGTCTAAACTTTGCCACAATTCCCGTATCCATAAGCATAGTCGGCATGTTGACCTACTTTGCAATCGCCACACTTTTGTCAAGATACGTCTTTCTCACTCGCGTTCAAAAATGCCGCGGCGCATTGATTGCCGCATCGTCGGGGCTTGTGCTCGGCGCAATTTGCGCGCTTGTAGCCGTGCTGTGAAGTGTGATTTTCGTGATAAAAATCATGCATTTTTGCGTGAGCAAATAGGGTGGTTTGATGATAAATCTCGTTTGTTGCGCATAATATTTATTGCACAATCGGCGGTTTTGCGACGATTTTTCGACATAAAATGGCGTGTTTGGCGAAAAAACTTAAAAATGTATTGCAAGCGCGCCCGTTGTGTGTTAATATATCTTATGATTATGATACTCTTATAAGGGGTTAGAAATTATGGAAAATCTCAAATTGGGTCCTTTGGAAGGTTATTCCGCACTCATCGTTATTATCGTGTTGGTGCTTGCACTTGCCGCTCTCGTGGCGGTGCTTGTGGTGAGCATCATCAAAGCACTCAAAGAGCGTAAGGATCAGAAGGAAGACAAGGCTGAAAACGAGTTTTATTCCGAATACGGCGTCAATGCCGAAGAGATGAGACTCAACCAAAAGCTTGCTCGTTTGCGCGGTGAAGTGCGTGACGCAATGCGTGGCAAAAAGCGCGCCAAGACCGAAGAAACGGCACAAGAAGACTCTCCTGCAGTCCCCGTTGAAGAGGTCAAAGGGCAAGAGCCTGTCGAAGAAGAAAAGCCTGTCGCCGAGCCGATTGCTCAAGAGCCTGTGCAAGAGCCTGCTCCCGTTGAAGAAGTCAAGGAAGAACCCGCTCCCGAACCTATTCCCGAGCCTGTCTCCGAACCTGTGGCTGAGCCCGTTCAAGAGCCTGTTCCCGAGCCGACGCCCGAGCCTGTTGCGGAAGAAGAACCCAAAAAGCAAGGCGTTGCTCAACCTGCCGCAAAGAAGGTCGTCAAGAAGAAACCCGACGATTGGTCAAAGTATGACGGCACGTATGAAGGCTACTATTACGATCCCGAAGACGCTTGCTATTATGAAGGCACTCCGTCACCCGCTCTTGCCAAAAAACTCGCCGCCAAAGAAGCCGAGCTTGAAGCTCTCAACGCAAACAAGGACAAGAAAGTCATCATCAAGAAAGTCGCTCCGCCGTTTGCCGCTCTCAAGACTCCCAAGAACGCGAGAAAAGAGCCGCAAAAGGTCGCTGGTTTTGACGAATCCGTTATCTACGGCAAATATATCATCGAGCACGTTGACAAAGAAGACGGCACTCAAGAGTATTTCTACACACTCTACGATGCCAGCGGCAACGACATCTACGAAAGCTCCAACTACACCACCAAGGAGTATTGCGAGCGCGCAATCAATCGTTTCAAATCGCACGCACTCATCGGCACTTTCACCATCGAAGCCGCCGACGGCAAATTCTTCTTCGTTCTCAAACGCAAGACTTACGTCCACAAGGGTGCTCCGCAAAACACCTTTGAAGATGCCAATGCGCGCATGAAAGAGATTAAGTCGTATGCGCAGACTGATATTATCCGCGAACAATAAATAACGCACTATTCAGCGAATAACTTCGACAGAGCCACGCTCTCGTCAACTCATGTACCTTGAGTACATTAGGGTTGCCGTTGGCGTGGCTCTTTCTTGTTCTTCATCTGAATATTGCGTTATTTACATTATAAGAACTTAGGGTTGTCATTCTCGGGGTGCTTTCGCGTTCTGCATCTCAATATCGCATTATTTACAATCTAAATATTTGTACATTAGGGTTGTCTTGCGAGTGGCTCTTTCTTGCTCTTTATCCGTTTACTGCCTTTGAATAACGCGCTATTGAGCGCATAGCTATGTAGCGCAACTCACACAAACAATAATTTACGTCAAGTACACTCCGAATAGATTTTCGTTTCGGGCGAATTAATACGAATTTTTCCTTGTCATCCTGAGCGAAGTCGAAGGATCTAGCCGTCAGGCGCATACTTGTTTCGCCCGATAAGTTTTTTATAAGATTTCGGCACTACACAAGTTTTGCGTTTAAAACTCTAAATAGAAATGCCCCATCTTTCCGGTCCGCGCCGGTATTTCTTCCACCAC
>URIZ01000002.1 GCA_900548005.1 uncultured Eubacteriales bacterium
CAAAAAAGCATCCTTGCGGATGCTTTTGGGTTTTGGTTCTACTTTGCTACGCAAACAATTTAGCGTTGCTATGCGCACAACTTATTTTGTCAAACCTTCTTGCACGGCAACCGCGCAAGCAACGCATTTTATAGAACCAAAAAAGCATCCTTGCGGATGCTTTTGGGTTTTGGTTCTACTTTGCTACGCAAAGCAAATGCTCGTTCGCTTGTGCGGAACGATTATTTTGTAAGTCCCTCTTGTACTGCGACCGCACATGCGACCGAAGCACCAACCATCGGGTTGTTGCCCATGCCGATAAGTCCCATCATTTCGACGTGTGCAGGAACGGATGAAGATCCTGCAAATTGCGCGTCGGAGTGCATTCTGCCCATGGTGTCGGTCATGCCGTAAGATGCGGGACCTGCCGCCATGTTGTCCGGGTGAAGAGTTCTGCCCGTGCCACCGCCGGATGCGACGGAGAAGTATTTCTTGCCGTGGTCGACGCACCATTTCTTGTAAGTGCCTGCAACGGGGTGTTGGAAACGAGTCGGGTTGGTGGAGTTGCCGGTGATGGAGACGTCAACGTCTTCAAGACGCATGATTGCAACACCTTCGGTGACGTCGTCGCAACCGTACACTTTGACAGCGGCTCTTTCGCCGTTGGAGTAGGCTGTTTCTTTGACGACGGACACTTCGCCTTTGTAGTAGTCCATTTTGGTTTGGACATAAGTGAAGCCGTTGATACGGGAGATGATGAATGCGGCGTCTTTGCCGAGACCGTTGAGAATGACTTTAAGGGGAGTCTTTCTCACTTTGTTTGCGGTTCTTGCGATACCGATTGCGCCTTCTGCCGCAGCAAAGGATTCGTGACCTGCAAGGAATGCAAAGCACTTGGTGCTTTCTCTAAGGAGCATTGCGGCGAGATTGCCGTGTCCGAGACCGACTTGACGTTGTTCTGCAACAGAGCCGGGGATGCAGAAGGATTGAAGTCCTTCGCCGATTGCCTCTGCGGCGTCTGCAGCGTTGACGCAGTTTTTCTTGATTGCGATTGCGCAACCGACGGTGTATGCCCAAACAGCGTTTTCAAAGCAGATGGGTTGCACGCCTTTGACAATTGCTTCGCAATCAACGCCTTTTTCAAGGCAAATCGCTCTTGCGTCTTCAAGGTCTTTGATGCCGTATTGAGCAAGAACTTTGTTGATTTTGTCTATTCTTCTTTCATAACCTTCAAATGTGACACTCATAGTTGAATCTCCTTATTCATGGCGTGGATCGATCCACTTCACAGCGCCGTCTTCAGCTTTGAATCTGCCGTACGTGCCGGTGCATTTTGCAAGTGCTTCGTTTGCGTCCGTGCCTTTCTTGATCATTTCCATGAACACGCCGAGCTTGCAGAATTGATAGCCGATGATCTCGTCGTGTGCGTCGAGAGCAATCTTGGTGACGTAACCCTCAGCCATTTCGAGATAACGGGGTCCCTTTGCAACGGTGGAGTACATCGTGCCGACTTGGCTTCTCGTGCCTTTGCCAAGGTCTTCTAGACCTGCGCCGATGACGAGACCGCCTTCGGAGAATGCAGATTGCGTTCTGCCATAGACGATTTGCAAGAAGAGTTCACGCATAGCGGTGTTGATAGCGTCGCACACAAGGTCTGTGTTGAGAGCTTCGAGGATGGTCTTGCCGGTGAGAATTTCAGCCGCCATAGCCGCAGAGTGAGTCATGCCCGAGCAACCGATGGTTTCCACAAGAGCTTCTTGGATGACGCCGTCTTTGACGTTGAGCGTGAGCTTGCATGCGCCTTGTTGCGGAGCGCACCAGCCGATGCCGTGGGTGAGACCGCTGATGTCCTTAATCTCTTTGGCTTGAACCCATTTTCCTTCTTCGGGAATAGGAGCGGGGCCGTGATTCGGACCTTTTGCAACGCAACACATTTTTTCAACTTCACTTGAATATTGCATAGATAAATGTCTCCTTAAAGAGTTTATTTTATTTTGGTCGATGACATTTTATCATATAGATAAAGTTTTATCAAGAAAATACGGAAAAATATCTTTGACGATTTCAAATATAAACGATTTTGATGCCGTAAAGGGCGATATAGTGGAAAAACAAGTTGCCAAATAGTGCCGATAGTGGTACACTTATCTATACAAATACTATTCCAAAAGGATATAAATATGGCACAAAACATTATCGACCAACTTCGCGAACGCGGTTTGGTCAAACAAGTGGTTTTTGAAGAAGACCTGAAAAAGTTGCTTGACGAAGGCTCTCAATCCTTTTACATCGGTTTCGACCCGACTGCAGACAGCCTTCACGTTGGACACTTCATGCAAATGATCGTGGCAAAACGCTTGCAAGACGCAGGACATCGCCCCATCATTCTCATCGGCGGTGGCACGGCAATGGTCGGCGATCCGTCGGGACGCACGGATATGCGCTCTATGATGACGAAAGAGACCATTCAACACAACGTCGATTGTTTCAAAAAGCAAATGGCAAAATTCATCCGTTTTGACGGTGAAAATGCGGCGATTCTCGTCAACAACGCGGATTGGTTGCTCGATCTCAACTACATCGACTTCTTGCGCGAAGTCGGCGCAAACTTCTCGGTCAATCGTATGCTCACGGCGGAGTGCTACAAGCAACGTCTTGAAAAGGGCTTGACTTTCCTTGAATTCAACTACATGCTCATGCAGTCTTACGACTTTTTGGTGCTCAACAGAAAGTACGGTTGCGTGCTTCAATGCGGCGGTGACGATCAATGGTCAAATATGCTCTCGGGCGCGGACCTTATCCGCAGAAAAGAGCAAAAAGACGCTTTTGCAATCACTTTCGGATTGCTCACGACATCGGAAGGTATCAAAATGGGCAAAACCGCAAAAGGCGCGGTGTGGCTCGATCCCAACAAGACCGCTCCGTACGATTTCTTCCAATATTGGAGAAACATTGCGGACGCGGACGTGGAAAAGGTGTTCAGATTCCTGACTTTCTTGCCGCTTGACGAGATAAAGGAGCTTACGCAATACAATGACGAGCGCATGAACAAGGCAAAAGAACGCCTTGCATACGAGCTTACCAAAATGGTGCACGGCGAAAAAGAAGCGGACGACGCTTTGCAAAAGGCGCGCGCAGCGTTCTCGGGTGATAGCGAAAATATGCCGAGCGCGGTTATTCCCAAGGGTATGACGAGCGTTGCGGATATTCTCGTTGCGGTTGCAAAAGTGCCGTCAAAGGGCGAAGCGAAACGTCTTATTCAAGGCAGTGGCATCTCGGTTGACAACCAAAAAGTCACCGACATCATGGCGCAAATCACCGACAGCCAAATCGCAAACGGATTTGTCTTGCAAAAAGGCAAAAAGAATTTCTACAAGGTCAGCGTAGAGTGAAATCGTACAAATACGTAGACGGCGAATATGAGATAAAAACCGAGATTAAACGCTCGGTTTTTATCGCTAACGTCAAGGGCGAAGTGGACGGTGAAGGCGCGGAAGAATTTGTCAAATCAATCCGCAAAAAATACCCGGACGCAACGCACAACTGTTATGCGTACGTTGCGGACGAGCTTGGCAACGTCACTCGTTTCAGCGACGACGGAGAGCCGTCGGGCACGGCGGGGCAACCCATTCTCGACGTCATTCGCAAGCAAGGTCTTGTCAAGACGGCAATTGTCGTGACAAGATACTTCGGCGGAATAAAACTGGGAGCGGGCGGACTTGTCGGAGCGTATTCGCAGACGGCGGCAAGCGGTGTTGCTATGGGCAAAATATCCGTCAAGACCGAGTGTGTCGCGCTTGAAATATCCGCCGATTATCCGACTTTTGCAATCCTTGAAAAATTTATCCGCAAAGGCGATGCGATCATTGACGATATAACCTATTTTGATACAGTTAGATGCAGGGTTTTTGTCAAAACCGATGATGCAAAAGAGTTTGCGGACAAGATTTGCGAGCTGTCGGCAGCAAGAGCACACGTTGAGATTTTGAACGAAAAACGATTTGAAAAAGTCGCACAATAGCTTGCGATTTTCGGCTGTAAAATCCTTGTTTGCGATAAACAAATGTTTGCGATAAACAATAAAAATACTGCATTAGATACACGAAATCATAGTTTTTGGTGAAATATGTCCGAAGAAGTCAAAGAGTATCCGCTCGATGAAGAGAGAGCAAAAAAGGCTTATGACGCGCTTGTGAAATATCTTGCGCTTTCTGCTCGTTCCGAAAAAGAATGTAAGGAAAAACTCTACGGCAAGGGCTATCACAAAGACGAAGTGGAATTTGCAATAGCAAAAGCCAAAAAATACAACTACATCAACGATGAAGAATACGTGCGCACTTATCTTATGTTTAATGCAAACAGATACGGCGCAAAGAAAATCGCATACAAACTCGTCAACGAAAAAGGCGTTGACAAGAAACTTGTGGACAACGTGCTTCTTGACGTCAAGGACGATGAAAAAGAATATGAGCTTGCGCTGAAAATGGCGCAAAAGTATGCCAAATCTCGCAAAATCGTTGACAAAACGGGCGCGCAAAAAATCAGCGCGCATTTGTACGGCAAAGGCTTTGATTTTTCAATCATCAACAAGGTGATCGCCAATATGTTTGGCGATGTATATATCGATTGAAACGTTGTTTTTTACATCGTTTGCGATTTTACTCGATTGCCGAGTTTATAAAAATCTCCCTTCATCGGAGAGTGCGGCACGGAAGATGCGTTTGTTTGCAGGTTTTCATGTTTTATTGAAAATCGATATTCTAAACTGATATATTTTTTCTTTCAATACTAAGTTTCAAAAAATCCGAGAGATACGAGCAACGCTTCGTTGACCTTGGTCATCATATTGATCGGCAGTTCGCCGATTTTTTCTTTTAGCCGCTTTTTGTCGAGCGTGCGGATTTGCTCCAAAAGCACCACGCTGTCTTTGGGCAGACCGAATTTGCCTGCCGGCAGTTCGATATGTGTGGGCAGTTTTGCTTTTGCGAGCTGTGACGTGACTGCGGCGGCGATGATTGTGGGGCTATACTTGTTGCCCACGTTGTTCTGCACGATGAGAACGGGGCGCACGCCACCTTGCTCGCTCCCGACAACCGGTGATAAATCGGCATAATACAATTCGCCACGTTTGACCATATCCATACTCGCAAAAAATTATTGTCAACATTCGCTTTGTTTATGCATAAACTTTCAAAAACGAACGTCTATCGTATTTTATGCCACGCGCGCCAATAACCGTGAGAGATTATGACACAATCCTGCGTCGAGCGTGAAATACGGGGCGATTTTTGGGTGGGATATGAAGATTGGCATTGTCGGCTATGGCAATTTGGGCAAAGCGTTGGAAAAAATCGCAGTTGAAACCAATACGGAAATTGTCGGGATATTCACGAGGCGAGAGCCTTGCAATGTGATTTCGCCATACAAAAGCAAGGTGTATTCGTTTGTCGATGTGTGTGATTTCGCGGGCGCAATCGACGTGCTATTACTTTGCGTAGGCTCAAAAAGCGACCTTGTCGGCGTTGCGGAGCAAGTTGCAAACAAGTTCAACACAGTAGACTCGTTCGACACTCATGCCAAAATCCCCGAATATGCCGATTTTATGCGCCGCACGGTCACGGACAAGTTGAGTTATATCTCGATAGGATGGGACCCCGGGTTGTTTTCGCTCATGCGCGCGCTGTTTTCGGCAATTTTGCCAAGCGGCGAGCCAAGCACTTTTTGGGGCAAGGGTGTATCGCAAGGTCACGGCGAGGCGATACGGCGCATAAAAGGCGTGAAAAATGCGGTGCAGTACACCATTCCCAAGCAGAGCGCGATTGACGCGGTGATGAGCGGTCAAGGCAAAAATCTATCCGAGCGGGACAAACATCTTAGGAAATGTTTCGTTGTGCTCGAAGACGGCGCAAACGGCGATGAGATTGAAAAAACAATCAAAAATATGCCATACTATTTTGACGGATATGACACGAGCGTGCATTTTGTGTCGCAAGCGGAGTTTGAAAAAGAGCATACGGGAATGGCGCACGGCGGCTTTGTGCTTGAAAAAGGCGAGATTTGCGGCTATGATTGCGATTTGCAGTTCCGCTTGCAAGCAAAGTCCAATCCGCATTTTACGGCAAGCGTGCTGATGGCGTATGCAAAATCTTGCGTGAAAGAGTATCAAAATGGCGAGCGTGGTGTCAAAACCGTCCTTGACGTGCCGATTGCAAGCCTTTTGGACGGCAAAGCGATTGACAACGTAAGGCGGTTTGTCTAAAATATTGATTGCATGTGACGTACGCGAGTATAAGCGGCAATACGACCGATACGCGCGCTTGTTAAATGCAAAATGCGCCGATGTTTCGGCTGACAACGGAGATACGGATGAAGAATTACGATTATATATTGTTTGATCTTGACGGAACGCTGATTGACAGCAAACCTGGCATTGTGGAATGTATCCGCTTTGCACTCGACCACGAAGGCGTGCCGTACACAAGCGAGATTCTTGACAAGATGATCGGACCGCCTTTTAGGGTGAGCATGCACGATTTCTTGGGGCAGGACGAAAAGAGCATTGAAAAACTCATAAGTCTTTATCGCGGCGAATACGAGAAGTACGGCTGGCAACATTGCGTTGTTTTTGACGGAGTGAAGGATATGCTTGCCGCTCTCAAAAACGCAGGCAAGCGTCTTGCTGTTGCCACAAGCAAACCTATCAAATTTACAAACATGATTGTCAAAGGCTTTGACCTTGAAAAGTATTTTGACGTGGTTGGCGGCGCATCGAGCGACGCAAGCAAAGAGGCAAAGTGCGAGGTTATCGATGATGTTCTTTGCCGCCTTTCCGTCAAGGACAAATCCAAAGTCTTGATGGTGGGTGACAGAATGTACGACATTGACGGCGCGCATATTTGCGGCGTTGACGTGTGTGCGATCTTGTACGGATACGGCGACAGAAAAGAGTTTGAAGAACACGGGGCGGAGTATATCTTGTCTTCTCCGAAAGACGTTGTATCGCTTGTTCTTGAAAGATAAGCAAGCAATATAAAAGCAAAAAAATAGGTAGACTTGCCGCTAAAAAATCAATAAGATTGAACATAGCTTTGATAAACAAAGACAAGTTTTCACAATAAGAACGAAGAAGAACAAACAAGGTTTTTTGTGCTGCCAAGGCAAAAAGAAACCTTGTTTTTTTGTCTGTACATATCAAAATATGCGCATTTGGGCAAAATATCCTATGCGCAGTGAAGAAAACGAGAATTTTGCAAAATATCCGCAAAACATAGCAAATTGTTCTAATTTTCGGCTAATTTTGAAATAAATGTATTCTAAAATTCGTTGATTCTGAGAAGTCTTTCTAAAAATCGCCATTTTTTAGAATACTTTTCCGTTTTGTATTGCCGTATTGGCGCATGCGCAAATGCGCTTTTTCAAAACTTGTCTATCACGCAAAAGTCGCATACGGATTTTGCAAAAGATACGGTATATTCGCCTTTTTCAAGAGTGTGCTTTTCGCCGTCTTTGCAAAAGGTCAACGGGGCTTGAATTTGCATACTTGCCCTTTTGACTTTTTTGAAAATTATCGAGCCTTTGTCACGTTCTTTTTTCAGTCCCACAAAAAACGAGCGGAAGAAGGGGAAGAACATTTCGATGTAGCCGAGCGCGCCTTTGTGTTTTGGCGAGCGTATCAAAAGAAGATGACCGCTCTCGCTTTGTTTGTCGTACGCCTTGTTGAAACGAAAGCCGAAACATCTCGGAGATTTGACAAACATCACAAGCGAAAATTCGCCTTCAATTTTGTTGCCGTCAACATCAAGAGCCATGTTGATTCTGTGCGGACGATATTCTTTGAAAACTTTTGCAACGTATGCAAGCGCGCCGAATTTTTGTTTTTCTTTCACGTCCGAAGTGTAGCCTATTGGCGTAAACGAGCCTGCCGCAAACACGTATGAGAAAATCGTATCGCCGTTTTGCTCTCCTTTTTTGCCGCATTTGCCCACAACAATCGGCATTGCGTTGTTTTTGCAATCTTCGATTGAGTTTTTGCGGTTGTTCTTTGCCGTTTTTGAGCAATCTAACGTGCTCTTTTGTTTAAGATGAGTATATCTTTCGGCTTTTGCCTTGTCGTTGAGCGTGCCGACGGGGAAATAAAACACCTTGACGGGCATGTCTGCCGCAATTTGCAGTATGCTGCCAAGCGTGCCGTCGCCGCCGCACACGCATACGGCGTCATAGCCTTTCAGATCCACCGACTGATTGCAAGGAAGGGTGCAATGATCGTAGCAAAAATCGCCGCCAAGGACTTTTTGCACCTTGTCGAAGGAGATTTTTTTACTCGAACCGGCATTTTTGTTGATGATGATAAGACATTTTTTCATAGGCTTTGTCCCTATTATACACATTTTTGAGTATTTTGTGCAATTGCGCGGTTTTTATTGTTTACACGCGCGCAAAAGTTTGATATAATCACTATATATTATGTTGCGCATGCGCTTATGCGTATACGCGCTACGGAGAGAAAATTTATGGCAAAGAAAATCGGTCAAGTGGACTTCAAGGAAGTGTGGACTATCCCCAACATCATCACGTATTTCCGCATCATTTGCGTGCCTGTGTTTGTGACGCTCATGGCACTTGGCGGCATTAGAGACGATTTCACGTTGTTTTATGCCGCACTCGGCGTGTTCTTTTTTGCAAGCGCAAGCGATATGGTTGACGGTTGGATCGCAAGAAGATTCAATATGCAAAGCGGCATCGGCATGGTGCTCGATCCCATCGCGGACAAGCTCATGCACGTATCGGTGCTTGCCTGTCTGTCCTTCTGCACGGGCTTGACTCCGCTTGGCAAAAACCTTGTCGCGAACGGCACGCTTTCAAATCCGTGGTTTGTGCATTACGCATTTGTGATCTTGATTTTTGCAAAAGAGTTCATCCAAGCGATGATTGCGCTTTACGTTCTCAAAAAAGGCGCGACCGTCAAGGCGAATTGGCTTGGCAAAGTGTCGTCCTTCACGATCTCGGTTGGCGTGATTCTCGCATTCTTCCACAACTTCGTGCAATATGCTGACTGGGGAATTCTCGCCTGGGGCATCGCGCTCTCGTATGCGGCGGCATTCAGCTATCTTGTCGAGACATCAAAGCAAGTGAAGCTCATCAAGGAAGGTAAGATGCAAGCGGCAACGGCGGATTCTGTCAAAGAAGAAGACCAAAAGATCGTCCAAGAAAAGAAAGACGGCACGTACGAAGGCTGATTGGCAAAAAGCGAGCATAATTTCGCTGCGATAGATTGGGATATGCCGTGTAAACGCATGGCAAAACAGTCTTAAAACGCTCGCTGCATAGCAAAAAAGCGTATAGCCGTGTTTGCAAAAAATATGCGTAAAATCGGTCGCAAAGCGTAAATTTGTGCGCTTTGCGACTTTGCGATAAAGAAAAGACAAAGTGCGCCGTGACGGCGCAAGGAGAATTGACAATATGCAAGATATGGAAAAAACTTACAATCCCGAGTTTGAAAAACGCATCTACGATATGTGGATGAAAGGGAAGTTTTTCGAAGCGCATCCCAACGCCGAGAAAGAGCCTTTCACGGTGATGATGCCACCGCCAAACATCACGGGACAACTGCACATGGGACATGCGCTTGACGAAACCATTCAAGACGTTATCGTGCGTTTCAAGCGTATGAGCGGATACGAGACGCTTTGGATGCCCGGCACAGACCACGCGTCCATCGCCACCGAAGTCAAAGTGGTGGAGAAGATGCGCAAAGACGAAGGACTTTCCAAAAACGACGTTGGCAGAGAGGGATTTTTGGAGCGCGCGTGGGCGTGGAAAAACCAATACGGCGGAAGAATCGTCGAGCAACAAAAAGCACTCGGCATCTCTTGCGATTGGTCAAAATCCGCATTCACTATGGACGAAAACTGCTCAAACGCCGTGCTTGAAGCGTTTGTAAAATACTACAAAAAGGGCTTGATATATCGCGGAGATCGTATCATCAACTGGTGTCCGCATTGCCACACGGCTCTGAGCGACGCGGAAGTGGAGTATGAAGAGCAACAATCCAATCTTTGGTATTATCGCTATCCCGTTGTGGGAGAAGACGACGCGATCGTGATTGCGACCACTCGTCCCGAAACAATGCTCGGCGACACGGCGGTTGCCGTCAACCCCAAAGACGAAAAAATGGCAAAGTACGTCGGCAAAACCGTCAAATTGCCGCTCACGGACAGAGAAATCCCCGTTGTTGCGGACGATTATTGCGAGATCGGTTTCGGTACGGGCGCGGTGAAGATCACGCCTGCTCACGATCCCAACGACTTCGAACTGGGCTTGCGTCACAACTTGCCCGTCATTCAAGTTATCGGCGAAGACGGACTTATGAACGAGAACGCCGGCAAGTATCAAGGCATGGACAGACTTTCGGCAAGAAAGGCTATCGTTGAAGATCTCACGGCTCTCGGGCTTATGGTGAAGATCGAGCCGTACGCGCACAACGTCGGCACTTGCTATCGCTGCGGCGAAACGGTGGAATCGCTCGTGTCAAAGCAATGGTTTGTCAAGATGAAGCCGCTTGCAGAGCCTGCAATCAAGGCGGTGAAGGACAAGAAAACCGAGTTTATCCCCAAGAGATTTGAAAACACCTATTTCAACTGGATGGAGAACATTCGCGACTGGTGTATCTCTCGTCAGCTTTGGTGGGGACACAGAATACCCGCATACTATTGCGACGATTGCGGCGAAACGATAGTGTCAAAGACGAAAGTGGATGTTTGCCCCAAGTGCGGCGGCACGCATATCCGTCAAGACGAAGACGTGCTCGACACGTGGTTCAGCTCTGCGCTTTGGCCGTTCTCCACGCTCGGATTCCCCAAAAAGACGAAGAACCTCGAATATTTCTATCCCACCAACGTGCTTGTCACGGGATACGATATCATATTCTTCTGGGTTGCGAGAATGATGTTCAGCGGTCTTGAATTTATGCACGAAGTGCCGTTCAGCGAAGTGCTTATCCACGGTCTTGTGCGTGACGCTCAGGGCAGAAAGATGTCAAAGAGTCTCGGCAATGGCATCGATCCGCTTGAAATCATTGACAAATACGGCGCGGACGCATTGCGTTTCTCGCTTGCAACGGGCATCGCTCCCGGCAGTGACACAAGATTTACGGACGGCAAAATCGAGAGTTGCAGAAACTTTGTGAATAAACTTTGGAATGCGTCTCGTTTTGTGATTATGAACATCAAAGACGGCGATGATTTGTCCATGCCCGCTCGTTTCAACGGCGCGGACAAGTGGATTCTCACTCGCCTTAACGACGTCATCAAGGAAGTCACAATCAATCTCAACAAGTACGAATTGGGGCTTGCCGCCGCAAGACTTTACGATTTTGTGTGGAGCGAGTTCTGCGACTGGTATATCGAGATGAGCAAGACCATGCTTTACAGCGATGACAAAAAACAACACAATCACGCAATCGCAATGCTTGCCTATGTGTTGACCGAGATTCTCAAGCTCTTGCATCCGTTTATGCCTTTCGTCACCGAGGAGATTTACTCGAAGTTTGCGCCAAAGGGCAGCGTGCTTATGGTGCAACCTTGGCCTGCGTACAACAAGCACAGAGTGTTCCGCAAGGAAGAGGCAAGTTTTGAAGGTTTGCGCGAGATGATAGGTTCGATCCGCAACTTGCGCAACGAGATGAACGTTGTTCCGTCCAAGAAGATCAACGCTTTCATCATCGCAAAGGACGAGAAGTTT
This sequence comes from uncultured Eubacteriales bacterium, assembly GCA_900548005.1. Lineage (GTDB taxonomy): Bacteria > Bacillota > Clostridia > Christensenellales > CAG-917 > CAG-475. Next base: position 11,719 of record URIZ01000002.1, read on the forward strand.
ATCTCCACCGCAGTGCCGTATTTGCAAAAACTTGCGGGCGTGAACGAAGTGACGCTTGTCAAGGACAAGAGCGAGATAAGCGGAAAACTCAGCAGCATTGTCACACATGACGCAGAGATCTTCATTCCGCTTGGCGACCTTATCGACGAAGACAAGGAAAAAGAGCGTATCAATGCCGAAATCGCGCAAACGGAAGCGGTGATCAACAAGACCAAAGGCTTGCTTTCAAACGCAGGATTTACGGCAAAAGCTCCGCAAAAACTCATTGACAACGAGAAAGAAAAACTTGAAAAAGCAATAGACAAACTCGCAAAATTGCGTGACAAACTCGCTATGTTCGACTGATATCGTGCAAATAGCAATCGATCAAGCGATAGGAGAAAGATATGCGCATAAAAGACAGCACCAAGAATTATGCCTGTTTCAAGGGGGCATGGAAATACTTTTTTGACAAAGGGGCGTACCTTTTGCTCATCAATGTGCTTCCGTCCCTTCTTATCCCGTTCGCTCTTTCGCCCACAAGCGCGCTGAACTATCTGTTCTCGTACAAGACCATAGAGCCGCAAAACTTTTTGGATATGCTTGTCAAGGTGTACGAACTGCCGTTTTCATACTGGTATATCGGCTTGATCGGCGTGGTGTTGCTGGTGCTTGACGTGGCAATTATGTTGGGCGTCATCGACAGACACATGAGAGTGGGCGAGTTTACGGTTTCGCCATCGAGAGTGAAAGTCAGGCTCAATTTCAACGTTCTGACCTCATTGAGATTTATCGTGCTTGCGTTCGTGGCGTTTGAGATTCTCAATCTTTTGTCCGTTGCGTTCTACTATTTGTGGTGGGAATTGTGCAAAAATCGTGTGGGTTGGCTTGTTTTGTCAAGCATAACGCACGTTGTGTTGCAGCTTGGGATGATCTCAATTATGGCGCGCGTGATACTCTGGCCGCCGTACTGCTTGCACACGGGGCTCAAAGCAAAAGACGCGTTCAATCAAGCGACAAAGAGCATATCGGGCAGGGTGTTTCCCACCATGTTCAATCTCATTCTCGTGGTTTTGCCCGTTGAGATTGCAATGATCGTCACGGGCGCGCTCGGCGCAGGGGTGGTGGCACAATTCATCCTTGACACGATTGCGTATCTGTACGTCGTGCCGTTCTACATAGTGCTTATGTACAACATCTTCTATGAAGTCACCGGCACGGAAAGAGTTGACCTTGAAAGAAAAGAAACTTCTATCTGGTCAAAATCAAGAAAAAAACAAAAATAACGATCAAATCGCAATTGATTGCGGTTTGAAGGAATGGTTTTTCCGTCGGGAGAATAAAATGGAATTCAAATATTCGATTTCGATTCTTTTTTCACATCTCAGCTATGCGCTGAAAGTGTTGCTGTGGATTCTCATATCCCTGCTTCTTACGTTTGCGCTGGGAGCTGCGATCATCTTGCCCATTTGGAAATCGATGGACATGGTGTCCATTGCCACTTTCCCCGCGCATCTTGACAATATTCTTGCGAGCATCAAGACGGTGTGGACGGGATCGCAAACAATACGCGCCGCGCTTGCGGATATGATCATGGAAGGAAGATGTTTCCTTGTAGACATCCTCCAATATCCCGCGTTTGCGGCAAGCCTCTCATGCGCGCTTATATTCGTGTATGCGTTCTATTGTTTTGTGTTCGGTTTGTCATACTACACGGTGTCGGACATTCTCAACAAACTTATGGCGTCCAACTACAAGATAGGCTTTGCAAGCAACCTTGCGCTCAATTTCAAGAAAGCGTGCAAATTTTCTGCGGCAAGACTTGCAATCACGCTCCCCATTGACGTGTTGTTCTTTGCGATCGTGGCAAGCATACTCTTTGGGCTTTTCCCGCACGTGGGCTTCTTTGTGATCCCCATATTGCTTGTCATCGGAGTGCTGATTTGCTCGCTTAGATCACTGCTTTTTGCGGGTTGGTTGCCAAGAATGTTGTTCCACCCGGAAGAGAAGGTCTACACAAGTTTCACTCGTTCGCTGACCTATGTAAAATCCAATATGGGTGGTCTTTTCAAGTCCTACGTCGTCACTTACACAATCGTGTATTTGTTCGGCACTGTGTTTTCAATTCCCACCGGCGGACTTATGCCCATTGTGATGCCCGCGCTCTACTACATCATGCTCCGCGCAATCGAGCTTGTGGGATACTACAAGACGAAAGGTTTGAGTTTCTACACGGACGCAACCAACGTCATCAACACGGTTGAGTTCGGATATAGAACGGAGCAACAACTTCAAAGCGTTGAAGAATACAATCAAGAAAAAGAAGAAAACGATTTGTGAGCGTCCGCGTGCTGTCGCAACTGCGATAAGCCGCTTAGAACGCCGAAAATAAGGTGAATGTATGAAGATCAGAATGAATTTCGGAGTGGTCAAAACAATTCTTTTGGCAGTCGTCACGCTGGGGGCACTAGCGATTGTCGGGCTTGATATTGCCATGCTTGCAGGCGCAAACGGCGTGTACACCGACTCTCCTGCAATCGCAATCGTTTCGCTCGTTGCGGCAACGCTCATTGCGCTTGCGGCTTTGCTTGTGCTTTTCAACAGCGCGTACCGCTTCAAAAACGATCGCCTTGTGGCAACACTCGGATTTTTCGTTGACAAAATCAAGTATGATGACGTGATTTGCATCAAGCAAAATTCCGAAACTCGTGAGATATACCTTCTTTGCAACGGACAAAAGGAAAGTGACGGAGAAGTGAGTTTCAAGATCAACGTGTCCACAAAGCGCGTTGACGATTTCATCAAAGGCATGCGCGAGCATATCGGTGACGTCATCGTTGAAGTGTTCACGCCCGAAAAGAAAGACAAAAAGAAAAAATAAGTCGCAAACAGTCCGCCTGTCGCATATTTTGTAAGGCGCGTGCGAGCGTTCGCTTGCAAATCTGCGCTCGGGGGCGGAATATAGAACTGCAAATGGTCGTTGACACCGACAGGGTGCGGCGCAACGTTGAAAATATCAAAAGCAAACTGCATGCAAAACTCATGCTTATGGTCAAGGCAAACGCCTACGGACACGGGCTTTTGCAAGTGGCAGGCGCAACGCAAGATCTTGTGGACGCTTTCGGCGTTGCAACGATCGAAGAAGCCAAGGCTTTGCAAGATAGCGGAGTGACAAAGGATATTCTTGTCCTTCTTGCTCAACCGAACGAGTTATGCGACGTGTGCAAGCGCGGTTTTTTGCTCTCGCTGCATTGCAAAGAGCAACTTCAAGAGTTGTTGCGGCTTGCAAGAGTTGGTTTTGTAGATCCCAAAAGCGTGCGATTGCATCTTAAAGTTGACAGCGGTATGCACCGTTTCGGCTTTGAGAAGTGCAAAATCGATGAGATATGCCGCACGCTCAAAGACTACGGCTTTCACGCCGAAGGCGTGTTTTCGCACCTAAGGGACGGATCGGCATCGCAAAAAGCCTTGTTTGACGAGTGCGTGGAGATTGTAAAAAGCAGTTTTCCAAACGTGATAGCTCATCTTGCGTCAAGTCATTCGTTTGAAAAGGACGGCTTGCAATACGATATGGTGCGAGTTGGGCTTTACGCGTATAAAGGCGCGATGAGCGTTATATCCGAAGTGGTGGACGCAAGGTTTGTCAGGCGCGGCGAGATTGTCGGCTATGGCGGAAGTCCGCTTGAAAGTGACACCAACGTTGCGTTCGTTTTTGGCGGATATGCGGACGGAATATGCCGCGAAAGTCCGCACGGAGCGTGGATTGGCGGCAATTATTGCAAGGCTGTCGGCATAGCGTGTATGGACGTTTTTGCCGTTGATACTCAAGATTATATTGCCAAAATCGGCGAAAAAGTCACGCTTTTTGACGGTGAAACCGCCTTGGTAGCGGCAAACGAGAGAAAAACCGTCGAATATTGCGTGTACACGGCTTTTTCAAGGTCAAGGAGCGTATGCAAAAAGATATAGCGAGAAAAACCGCAAGAGCGAGAATAAAAGCTATGCCCGCACAACAAAAAGAGTGGGCAAGCGGAGCAATCGCGGACGCGCTTAGCGGCATAGAAGAATACACTCGCGCGCACAAAGTTTTTGTGTATCTGGGCACCGAATGCGAGCCGGACACGCAAGAGATCGTGGGGCTTGCGCTTATGCTCGAAAAGGTGGTTTGCGTGCCGAGAGTGCACGGCGACACTATGAAATCGATTGTCATCTCGCCATTTTCGAACTTCAAGACGAACAGGTGGGGTATTCTCGAACCTGTCGGCTCGCACGCAATCGACGATATAGACGTTGCCATCGTGCCGATGGTCGCTTTTGACGGATTGAAGCGGTTAGGTCACGGAAAAGGGTATTATGACAGATATCTTGCAACTCATCCGTGCTACACCATAGGGCTTGCTTTTGACTGTCAAAACGTCAAGGATTTGGAAACGCTCTCCCACGACGTGCCGCTTGACATGATCGTCACCGAAAAGAGAATAATCACTGTTGACGGAGAAAAAATCAATCCGTTCGGAGAAGAAATATGAGAGTTGTTGCGGGAAAATACCGCGGAAAAAATTTGGTCGCGCCCAAGGACGACAGCGTTCGTCCCACCACCACGCGCATAAAAGAAACGCTTTTCAACGTCTTGCAATGTTGGGTGTCGGGTGCAAGCGTGCTTGACTTGTTTGCAGGGTGCGGATCGCTCGGCATAGAGTGCATATCGCGCGGAGCAAAAGACGTGACTTTTGTGGACAGAAGCAAGGATTCCGTGTCCTTTGTGTATCAAAATCTCAAGGGAGTGGACGGCGAGTATAGGGTTGTCAATGCGGATTTTGCATCCGTTCTTCGTTCAAGCTACGTCAGCGGCAAGAAATACGACTTGATTTTTCTCGATCCGCCGTATGCAACAATGCTCGGCGAGCTTGCAATCGACCTTATCGTCGAGCTCGATTTGCTCAGTGAAGACGGCATAATCGTGTTTGAGCACGGCTCGGAAAAGACGTATCGAATGAAAGCGGCGGGCTTTAAGCAACGCACAAAAAAAATGGGCACGATAACCGCCGAGTTTATATCGAGAAAGAGCGTTGCGCTCATGGCTGGCAGTTTCGATCCGTTCACCAAAGGACACGAAAGCGTGCTTGACGAAGCTCTTGCAAAATACGACGAAGTGTGGGTTGCGTGCCTAGTCAATCCCGACAAAAAGTATACGTTCACGCCTGCGCAACGTCTTGCCATCGTCCAAGCGGTGTGCGAGTTCAGAAAGGGCGCGCATGCTCTGTATTCCGAAAAATACTGCGTGGAAGTGGCAAAAGAAGTGGGCGCGACAGTGCTTGTGCGCGGAGTTCGTGACGCAAAAGACATACCCTATGAAGAAGATATGGCAAGATACAACAAAGACCACGGCGGTCTTGACACCGAGTTTATCTCGCCCACGGGCTTTGAAGAAATCAGCTCGACGCTTGTGAGAGAGCAGATTGCAAAAGGCGACTATCGCAATATGCCTGCTTGCGCCGTGGCTCTTCTTCAATCAAAAGAATTTGCCGATTTGAAATAGTCGCACGAATTATAGTCGCAGCGGTTGAAACAGTCGCACTATTTATAGTCGTACGATTTGAAACAGTAGCACAAAAAACAATAGCGCGCACGCGCGTATAACAATAATACTCACAAAAGGGGACGCAAATATGGAAACAATCGATATGCTCATCAACGAAATCGAAAGCGAAGTGCTCAAAGCCAAAAAAGCAGCGTTCAGCAACACCGATATCGTCATCAACAAAGCGGTTTTGCTCGACCTAATTTCAAGATTCAGAGCAAGCTATCCGCTCGTTTTGCGCGAGGCAACCCAAATCAAGAAGGATAGGGACGACATAATCCAAAAAGCCGAAAATTATGCCAACGAAACTATGGACAAGGCCGAAGAACAGGCAAAACAACTCATGACCGAGACCGAAGTTTTCAAGCGCGCAAAAGCCGAGGCAGAGGCGATGCAACACGAGGCGGAAGAGAACTATCGCAAGATGGACTATGACGCCCGCTCGCTTGCTTTCAACATTCTCGACACGGCAGAGAAATCTCTCAAAGAGAGCCTCAACGTCATCAATTCCAACAAACGCAAGCTGGTTGAATGATATGAAAATCGTTGTTCTTGACGGATACGCCGCAAAAGGCGAAGATCTTGATTTTGACTTTCTTTCGGCATACGGCGAAGTGGACTATTTTGACCGCACTTCGCCCGAAGACGTGCTTGACAGAATTGTCGATGCAGACGTTGTCCTTCTCAACAAAGTCGCTCTCACGCGCGATATTTTGAGAGAGTGCAAGCGGCTCAAATTGGTGTCCGTTCTTGCAACGGGCTACAACGTCGTGGACGTAAAAGCCGCAAGAGAGCTTGGCATAACCGTGTGCAACGTGCCCTATTACAGCACGGCAAGCGTTGCTCAGCTCACTTTTGCCTTCATCTTGCATTTTGCGTCAAAAATCTCGCAGCATAATCAATCAGTCCACAACGGAGATTGGCAAAATTCGCAAGATTTTTCATACACTGTCGGCACTTTGCACGAGTTGTATGGCAAAACGCTGGGCATAATCGGGTATGGTAGCATCGGCAAGAGAGTGGGGCAAATCGCAAAATCGTTTGGCATGAACTTGCTCATACACAATCGCACGCCTTTTGAAGGCAGCGTGTCAAGAGAAGAAGTATTCAAAAACGCAGATTTTGTCACTTTGCATTGTCCGCTCAACGACCAATCGAAACTTATGATAAACGAGAAGTCTCTTGCGCTTTTCAAGCCGACAGCCTATCTTATCAACACTGCTCGCGGCGGACTTGTAGACGAAGCCGCGCTTGCTGCCGCCTTGAATGACGGACGTATTGCAGGTGCAGGGCTTGATGTATTGTGTCAAGAGCCCCCAACGGCAGACAATCCGTTGCTTTCGGCAAAGAATTGCGTCATCACGCCGCATATCGCTTGGGCAAGTTATGAATCGAGAGTGCGACTGTTGCATGCAACCGACGACAACGTCCGCGCCTATTTGCAAAACAACCCCATAAACGTTGTAAATTAAAAAGCACGCATTGCGTGCTTTTTGTAATACAATAAAAAACACCGCGAGAGTTTTCGCGGTGTTTTGGTATGGTTATAAAATTTGTCAATCAGTCGTCCACACGCTCGATGCTCATAACGTGAGAAGGGAAGGCGCGTATCACGTCATTGAGTTTTGCCACGGAAAATTCGTCCGTGGTGGAAACTTCGACGTTTGCAATCATCTTGCCGTCCGCTTGCTTGACTTTGTAGGACGAGATCTTCTTTGAGCCGAGTTTGTCGGTGATTTTGTCAAGAATATCGTCCGTTTCAAGCCAAATGAGCATCCTGATCACCGAGATGTGACGTGTGGTGAATGCTTTGACGGGAAGGTGGAAGACAAGCTGCAACACAACAATGATTGCCGTTGCGCACACGCCCGTGACCACAAATCCTGCGCCGAGAGCCATGCCGATTGCCGCCGTTGCCCACACGCCTGCCGCGGTGGTGAGCCCGTGCATGACGTCACGTCTGTACATGATGATGCCTGCGCCCAAAAAGCCTATGCCGGTGACAACTTGCGATGCGATACGCGTTGCGTCTGCGGCAATAGAGCCTTCTTTCAAGTCGGAAAAGAGCGGTTGAGCGAGATATTTTGACAATATCATAAAAAGGCAAGCGGCAAGACACACGATTGCGTGAGTTCTGATGCCCGCTTCCTTGCTTCGAGATTTTCTTTCCAAACCGATGACGAAACCGCACACTACGGCGATGAGCATCCTGACAATGAAATGCCACACGTCCGCTGTCCAGTCCACTACAGCCCAAGAGTTCATAAAAAGTCCTTTTGCACGCGTATACGTACATAAAATATCTTTTACTTTATTATATTATACATTATGTCAAATGTCAATGCTAATATTACATGGTTGCTTACGCCGCGTTAGAATATCGAAAAACCTACGTATTTCTCGTGAATTCGAGCATTTGCGTTTTCAAAAATCCGTATTTGCTTGCAATCGCGCAAAGCAAGCGGTATAATGGTTTTATCAAGATTTCGGAGTTAAATATGCAAATCATTGACGGAAAACTCGTGGCGCAACAAACGCGTGAAAAGATAAAAGCCGAGGCTTTGAAACTTCAACAAGAGACGGGCATGCAAATCGGTTTGGCTGTGATTTTGGTTGGGGACGATCCCGCATCGCAAGTGTACGTGCGCAACAAAATCAAGGCTTGCGACGAAGTGGGTATCAAGTCGTTTTTGTGCAAATTGCCGCAAAACAGCACTTTTGACGAGGTGGCTGGCACGATAAGCTATCTCAACGAAAACATTGACGTAAACGGCATGATTTTGCAGTTGCCGCTTCCAAAACATCTTGACGAAACCGCGCTTATCGACCTTATTTGTCCTGAAAAAGACGTGGACGGATGCACTTTCACGCAAAAAGGCAAGTTGTGGACGGGCAGAGATAGCCTTGTGGCTTGCACTCCGCTTGGCGTGATAAGACTGCTGGAGCATTACGAGATAGATTTGCAAGGCAAAAACGCGGTTGTCATCGGAAGATCAAATCTTGTGGGCAAACCGCTTGCGCAGCTGTTGCTTGACAAAAATTGCACGGTGACGGTGTGTCACTCTCGCACGCAAAACCTTGCCGAAATCACAAAAAAAGCGGACATTTTGTGCGTTGCCATAGGCAAAGCGAAGTTTTTGAAGGAAGATATGGTCAAAGACGGCGCAGTGGTGATTGACGTCGGTATGGACAGAGATGAGATGGGAAAACTGTGCGGTGACGTTGATTTTGCCGCCGTTTCGCCAAAATGCTCGTATATAACGCCTGTTCCGGGCGGCGTCGGACCTATGACGGTGACGATGCTGATTGAAAACACGCTCAAAGCGTTCAAGCAGCAAAACGACCTAAAATAAGGTGCAATCACAAACACGATTATATCGCGTGTATATCACAAAAATGCGCTCATCAACGAGCGTTTTTTTGTTGTCGAAAACTGACGCGAATTAACTTTTTCTGACATCTAACCCTTTTAATTTGGCAAAAGCAATTTTTCATTTGATTTGAGAATATTAAAATCGGTTTTGGAATATATACTATATCGCTTTTGAGTATAAATTATCGTTTGTTTTGCGTGAAAATTGATTCTTGCGCGCGACTAATATGTATGATACAATCTTTTTATACAAAATAGTGCGATTTTTCGCTGTGTACGGAGAATTATGGAATATAAAATGTTGTTTTCGCCTATGAAGATAGGCACGTGTGAAATCAAAAACCGCATAGTTATGTCCCCGATGCTGATGGGGTTCGGACAATTTGACGGCTGCGCAACCGAGCAATTGATGGACTATTACGAAGAGCGTGCAAAGGGCGGCACAGGGCTTATCATCACCGAGATTTGCCGCATAAACGACAAGCACGGAGCGGCGGCTTTTGCTCAACTTGGTATAAGTCATGACTATCAAATACCTTCTCTTCGCGAGTTTTGCGAGCGTATACATCGCCACGGCGCAAAGTTGTTTGTGCAGTTGCATCACCCCGGCAGACAAAACGTGGGGCTTGCGATAGGAACTGTTCCCGTGTGTATCGCAATGACGAGAATGTGCAAATCTTTCCCGAAAACTCTGTTCAAGATTGCGCCGAAAATCGCGCCGTTCATGTCAAAGCACAATATTGCGCTTTCATCGGTGTCGGCAAGCAAGTGCGAGCCGAGTTATTTTGCGGGCGGCAGAGTGCGCGCTTTGAGCAAAAGAGAAGTGAAACAAGTCATACGTCAATTTGTTGACGGCGCGGTGCGTTGCAAAAAGGCAGGCGTTGACGGCGTGGAGCTTCACGGCACGCACGGGTACCTTATCCAACAGTTTCTTTCTCCAAACACAAATCATCGCACGGACGAATACGGCGGCAGTTTTGAAAATCGCTTGCGTTTTCTCCGCGAAATCGTTGAAGGCATACACAAAGAATGTGGAGATTATCCCATCATCGTCAGGCTGACGGTTGACGAGTTCTATGACAAAATCGGCAAAAGCGGCAAAGGCTACGACATGGCAACGGGCGTAAATTACGCAAAAGCGATCGAGGCTATGGGCGTTGACGCAATCGACGTTTCGAGCGCGGCATACGACACGTTCAACTATTGGCTCGAACCCACGAGTTTCGATCTCGGATGGAGAAAGTATCTTGCAGCGGCGGTGAAGGAAGAAGTCACAATCCCTGTCATTGCCGCCAATCTTATACGCACTCCCGAGCAGGCAGAAATGCAACTCGAAGAAGGCACGCAGGACTTTTTGTCGCTTGGAAGACCGCATATTGCAGATCCGCACTGGGCAGAAAAAGCGCAACAAGGCAGAGAAAAAGAAATCAAGCGTTGTATTTGCTGTCTGTATTGTATTCAAAGCATGCAAGACAACGCATATCACGGAGATCACGGCTATTGCTCTGTCAATCCCACTGTGGGAAGCGAAAGAGAGTTTGACAATCTCAAATGTGACGGCAACGGCAGAACGGTGGTTGTTGTCGGCGCGGGCGTTGCCGGGCTTACTTGTGCCGAAATGCTCGGTCGCCGCGGATTCAAGCCCATCGTGCTTGAAAAAACGGACAAAATCGGCGGACAAATTCAACTTGCCGATAAACCGCCGAAAAAAGAAAAACTCGGCTGGTGCTTTGAAGATATGCGCGTAAATGCGGAAAAATTCGGCGCGGAAATCCACCTTAACACCGAAGCGAGCGAAGAAGTCATCAAATCTTTCAATCCGTACGCAGTCGTAATCGCAACGGGCGCGCAAGCGGTGAGACCGCGTTCGATAAAAGGCTCCGACCTTGCAAACGTGTATACGACCACGCAGATTTTGAGCGGAGAAGTTGTGCTAAAAGGCAAGAAAGTCGCTCTTATAGGATCGGGAATGACGGGACTCGAAACCGCAGAAATGCTTGTTGATAAAGACAATAAAGTCACAATCGTGGAGATGGCGGACACGCTTGCTCCGGGAACGTGGTTTCAACACGTGGACGACGTTGTGCCGAAACTCGATGCAAAAGGCACGAAGTACGTTTTGTCACACAGGCTTGTGTGCATAGACGAAAAGGGCGTCACAATCGAGCCTGTCAAAGTGAAAAAGAACAAAGTGAAAGCGGTGGGGGATAAAGAGCGTATCGATTGCGATGCGGTGGTGTTGTCACTCGGCGCAAAATCCGTCAACGATCTTGCAAAATCGCTCGAAGGCAAATTTGACAATCTTTTTGTCATCGGTGACGCAAAGAAAGTCGGCAGAATCGCAGACGCGACAAGTCAGGCATACGACGTTGCGATTCACAAAATCAAATAAAACGCAACCCATGCACAAATGCGCGATATACGGCATCTAACCGCGTGTATCGCGCATTTAATATATCGAGCGACAAAAAAACTTAACGTTAAAACGAGCAAAACGCTCGTTTTCTTGCATTTTGCATGGTTTTTTGGATTTTTTTGAGTAAACAGTGAGAAAAATGCAAAAAAAAATTTTATACAAACGTAAAAATCGGTATTGATATATATCTATCTATATAGTAAAATATAAGAGTGGATGCGCATACGGCGCGTTTTGAGAAGGATTTTTTTTGACGCATTCATTTGCGTAAAGGGGTATTATGGATTACAAAATGCAACTCACGCCCGAGCAAGTTGACATTCTCAACGGCAAGCAGGGCAAAACGAAGGCAATGGTTATGCAAACCTTGGTTATGTTCGGAGACATTTTCGGAGCAAAACGCTTGGTTGAAGTGACTCACAAGGAAGGGCATCTCGTCACGAGTTTCGGCATCGGGTTGCTCAAACCGCTCTACAAAACCATGGACAGACTTATTGCGGACGGCATCAAGACGCAAGGCACGTTCACGGTTGACCCGCGCCCGCTCGACAGAGCCAACGTCAAGTATTCTCTTCTTGACAGGCTCGTCAACGAAAAGGTTATGTATTCACAGCAAAAACGCTATGAAGAGCAGTTGAAAGCGGTGGGGCTCAAAGACGCAAACGCATTCACTTGCGCGTGCTATCTCGACGAAGTCGGCAACGTTCCGAAGAAAGGTGACGTTCTTTCTTGGGCGGAATCCAGTGCAGTCGTTTATGCAAACTCCGTTCTCGGTGCACGTTGCAACCGCAACAGCGGCATGCTCGATCTTTTCGGTTCTATCATCGGTTACGTTCCCGAATTCGGTCTTCTCACCGACGAAGGCAGAAAAGCGACTTGGATTGTCAAGGTCGAAACGACAAAAATTCCCGAAGCGCAAATTCTCGGTAGCGCAATCGGCATGAAAGTCGTTGAATACGTTCCTTACGTTTACGGTCTCGATAAGTGGATCGGCAGTGAACTTAACGACGAAAATAAGGGATATCTCAAAGATTTCGGTGCGGCAACCGCATCAAACGGCGCAGTCGGTCTTTATCACATCGACAATCTCACGCCCGAAGCGAAAGAACTCGGCGAAAAACTCATCGTCGAAAATCCGAAAGTGTACGTCATCGACGACGCGGAACTCGAAAGAGTGTACAAGAGTTATCCGAATATGTGGAAAAAGCCCGACAGCAAGCCGACTATGGCGTTTGTAGGCTGTCCGCACCTTACGTTCACCCAACTCAAAGAATGGACGGATATGATTGAAAAGGCACTCAAACAAAACGGCAAAAGGAAAGTCGCGCTTGAAACAATCGTTTGCTCCGCTCCCGACGTCGTTGAAAAATTCAAAAAAACTCCCGCATACGCAAGACTTATCGCAACGGGTGCGAAACTCACGAGCATTTGTCCGCTTATGTACACCAACAATCCGCTCACCAAGGGCAAATCCATTGCGACTTGCTCCAACAAACTCCGCACGTACAGCATTGCAAGATACTATAAGACGGCGGATCTCGTCAATATCATCGCAGGAAAGGAGTGAAGACTATGAAAACTTTTAAGGGTAGAGTTATTGCAGGCGGCGACTTCAAGGGCGAAGCCGTAGTTTCAAGACAAGGCGTCAACACTCTCGCAACGTTCCAAAAGAGTGCGCTCACCAACGCAAAACAAGTCATCGTCAGCGACCAGAACAACAAAGACATTTTCGGGCTCAACATTACGGGCAAAGTGCTTTGCTTGCCGCAAACCATAGGTTCGACGACGGGCGGTCTCGTCATTCAAACGGTATGCTCTATGGGTATCAATCCTGAGGCGTTCCTTTTTGCCGACCATATCGACTCGCTTGCCGCAAGCGGAATCGTTCTTGCAAAAATTTGGGAAGACAGCAACGTGATTGCAATCGACCAACTCGGCGACGAATTCCTTAAATCCGTCAACACCGGCGATACCGTGACCATTTCAAAGGACGGCACTGTCACTATCGGCTGATTTAAGCGACATAACTATAAGCAAAAGCGCGATTTTCGTTTGTAAAATCGCGCTTTTTTGTCGTGTCGTATTTAACGTTTTAAGTGCAAAACCTTGTGGGTTTAAGTGCTGTCGCCGGTTTGTAGTTATTGGTTTTACTTTTTGTTTTCGTTGACAAATTCTTCGATAAGGTCGAGAGCCTTTTTGATTACGTCAAGCGAGTAGGCATAGCTTATGCGGATAAAGTCTTTTCCGCTTTTGCCGAATGCGCCGCCCGGGACAACCGCAACGTTTTTGGCATCGAGCAGAGCGTAGGCAAATTCTTCGCCGTTCATGCCCGTTGATTTGACGCAAGGGAAGACGTAGAACGCGCCGCGCGGATTGAAGCAGTCAAGCCCCATATCGTTCAAGCGTTTGACAAGATATTTGCGTCTTTCGTCATAGATGTCCTTCATACATTCCACTTCTTCAAATCCGTCTTTGAATGACGCATTGAGAGCCTCAAGCGCAACGTATTGAGCGGAAGTGGGCGCGCACATGATCGCAAATTGGTGGATCTTATATATCACGTCAATGATTTCTTTGGGCGCGCAAACGTAGCCGAGTCGCCAGCCCGTCATCGCAAAATATTTTGAAAAACCGCTCACGAGAATGGTGCGCTCTCTCATGCCGTCAAGGGATGCTATGGACGTAAACTTGGCGTCGTCATAGACAAGCTCGCCGTAAATCTCGTCGGAGAGCACCAAAAGGTCGTGTTCTTTGATGATTGGGACGAGCTTTTCAAGGTCTTCCTTTTCCATAATCGCACCGGTAGGGTTGTTCGGATAGGACAAAAGAAGGCATTTTGTTTTTGGAGTAATCGCGCTTTCGAGTTGCTTTGGCGTGAGTTTGAATTCGTTTTCGATTTTGCAATCTATCGGGACGGGGATGCCGCCGCAGAGCCTGACAAGCGGCTCATAGCAGACAAAGCACGGCTCGGGGATAAGCACTTCGTCACCGGGGGCAATGATTGCGCGGAAAGATGAGTCAACGCCTTCGCTTGCGCCGACTGTGATGATGATCTCGCTCTTGGGATCGTATTCGACGCCTATAAAGCTCTTGGTGTAGGTGGAGATTGCCTCTCTAAGCTCCAAAAGACCGGCGTTTGCGGTGTACTGAGTTTTGCCTGCGTTGATGCTCTTTATGCCCGCTTGCGAAAAGACGGTGGGTGTGGAGAAGTCCGGCTCGCCCACGCCGAGAGATATGCAGTCTTTTCTCGTTGCGGCTATCCCGAAAAATTCGCGTATGCCCGATGGCTTTAGGTCTCTTGCAATCGGATTGAGTTTTTTTGTGTATTCCATATATACCTTAATATTGTGTTTGTTGCTAAATTCTATCACATGATTTGAGAAAATACAACTCAAAAAGTGAAAACCTTCAGAATAGCAGTGAAATTTTAAGCCCTGCAATTGCGCATAGAATGGACGGGATACCGACGAGAAAACCGCGCCATACGAAGTCCACAAATGTGAAACGAACGTTTTGTTTTTTCAAAATTGCGTTCCACATAATTGCGGCAAGCGCGCCTATGGGAGTCAAAAGCGCACCAAGATTCGAGCCTATGACGGACGCATACAAAGCGGCAGGCAGGTTTTGAGCGGATACGCTTTCAAGCACTTTCGAGTAAAGAACGGACATCGGTATGTTATTTATAAGGTTTGCAAACAGTGCGCTCGTCGTGCCGAAAGAAAACGCGCAATCTATTTTTTGCAAAGACGCCGCAATCTTTTCTGTGATTCCGCATTCGCTGAGCGACAAAACGATTACGAACATCGAAAGAAGAAACGGCACGAGTTGCCATGGGAGTCTTGCAATCGTTTTTCCTATTGGTTTAAGCGATTTTTTCTCGCATAAAGTGACTATGGAGCATATAAGGAGCACACCGGCGCACGCAACGAGACTTACCAGCCACATTTCAACGCCGATATACGAAGAGATTGCAAGCATAACGGTGCAGACAAAAAGACCGACAAGCCCGATGATAAGGCAGGGTTTATCGTCGATTTTTTCGTCTTGTTCGTGCGGTTTTAGCGGCTCTTTGAGTTTCTTTGCAAAGAGTGCGTACAAAATCGCCAACGAGCAAAGTCCTGCAAAGATGGTTGGGATTGCCATCATTTTGAGATATTGCGCAAATCCTACGCCGTATGTTGTGGCAAGGTAAATATTGGTCGGATTGCCGATTATAAACAGCATACTCCAGGTGTTTGCCGCAACGAATTCCGTGACGATGTATGGCACGGGGTCTATCTCGCAATTTTTCGCAAAATAGCAGATAAATGGCGTGAACGTGAGTATGATAACGTCGTTTGACGTGAAAACGGTGAGAACGGAAGTGACGATGTAGAGCAGAAAAAACAATTTTTTCTGACTTGCGCCTGCTTTTTTTAGTGTTGCGTTTGCGAGCCATCTGAAAAATCCGATTTCGTCAAGATAGACGGAAAGCCCCGTCATTGAAAGGAAAAGCACGAGAATTTTGAGCGGATTCATGGCGTCTTTTGAAGTAAACTGCGTCCATACCGCGCTTGCGTCCACACCTTTTGCCAATAGCAAAATCACCGCTATGACAAGCGGTATGACCCAGTATAGTCCGATTTTGACTTTGCCGAGTTTTACGTTCAAATCGAACAGAGTGGAGATTAATATTCCTATGCTTGCAAGAACAAACATGGATATTGAAAGTGCCATAGAGTTTCCCTTTCCTTTTGCGCATATTATGCTCTCAACGGAGCAAAAACGCAAGCGAATGACGGCTTTTGCAATCGACAAAAAACGCAAAATCGCCGCAGGGGGATTTTTATATTTACAAAAGCGCGCGTATATGATAAAATATCAAATATAGATTTTATCTATAAGATTAAAAATCTTGAAACGGAGCATTTTATGTTTGAAATAGTTACGGACAACACCGCAGACCTTTACGAAGGCTATTATGAGCAAAATCCCGCTCGCAGACTTCCGTTTTCCTTCACGTTGGAAGACAGATTTTATGAGCGTGACGATGAATATCCAATCGAGCTTTTCTATGAAAAACTCAAAGCAGGCAAACTTGTCAGAACATCGCAAATCAATCCGCACGATGCCGAAGTCGAGTTTGAAAAAGTGCTGCAAGAAGGCAAAGACGTGCTGTACATCGGCTTTTCGTCAGGTATGTCGGGCAGCTTTGACAACATTTCATACATCGCAAAAGGGTTGAGAATCAAGTATCCCGAGCGCAAAATCATCGTGGTGGACACGCTCTCGGGCGCAGGCGGCGAAGGTTTGCTTTTCTACTATGCAAGAAAGATGCAACAAGAAGGCAAGAGCATGGAAGAAATCGCCGAATGGGTGGAAAACAACAAGCTCAACACACACCATTGCTTTATCGTCAGCGACCTTATCAACTTGCGCAACAGCGGCCGTATCTCAACGCTCGCCGCGCTTTTTGGCATGATCGTGCATATAAACCCGGTGCTCGAACTCACAAGAGAAGGCAAGATCGGTATCGTCACGAAGTCTATCGGCAGAAAGAAATCCATTGCCGAAATGGTGAAGTTCTTCAAGCAAAACTATATCCCGAGCGACAACGATTTTATCCTTGTCGGTCACACCAATTGCCCCGAAGAGGCGCACGCATTCGGTGCGCAAATCGAGCAAATCTCGGGCGGCGTTCCCGTCAAATACGGATATATCAACCGTCTTGTTTCGGGCTGTGCAGGCTACAACGCGCTTGCCGTGTTCTTTATGGGACAACCGAGAAAAGACAGATAATCGGACAAAAGCGTTTTGCCGATTTTGTAAAACGCATTTATAAATGCCATTCACAAATAATCAACTCACAAACAATCAAAATAAATCATCAAAAAAGCACCGAAATAGCGGTGCTTTTTTTTTGCGTCTATTAGAAATTCAAAGTTGTTTTGTTTTGTTTTGTTCTCAAAAGCGTTTTTGGTCTTGCTCTTTCTTCTTTGCGTCGGCGTTCTTTCTTGTCAGATGCACGGACGCAAAGATTGCAGCACCGGCGATTGCGACGATGATTGAAAGCACGATTGCCACGATTTGTACGGTGGTGAGAGTGCCGATTTTTAGTTGTGATTTTTGGATGTAGCCGAGCTTTCCGTCATAGGACACGAGATAGAAACCGTCAAGAGTTTCAAGCACTTCCACTTTGCTGCCGTCAACGATTTGAGCAACGACTTCGCTGTCGGTGGATTGATCGGCGTACATATTGACAAGACCGCCCACTCTGTCGGCATTTGCTTTGCCGTATACTTTGTCTTTTTCTTCCACAATCTCAACGTATTCGGCAATGTCCGAGCGTTTGACGAAATACTCTTGTCCTTGATAGGTTGCAATCACCCAAACGGAAGAATCATACTCGGCGGTGTCCGATTTCAGAGTTAGCCGAACGCCCGAGCCGAGCGCGATTTTGCCGTCTTCGACATAGGGGAGAGCAAAGAGCGAAGTTGCGCCTTTTGTGACGTAATCGCCGCTTAATGCGCCGCATTCAACACTATCAAACTGCGATTTGTCGATTGAGATGAGCTTTTCGCCAACTCTCGCAAGCGTTTTTCCGTCCTTGGTGGTGTCATCGTAGACGATGATCGTTTCGTTTGTTGCAAGGGACACGTTTTCTATGCGCCCGTAAATCGAGAAGAACATTGCGCCGTCTTTTGCTTTGGCAAAGTGGTGTGCGCCTTTTGTTATCTCGGGAGCGGTGAAAGCGTAGTTTTGCTTGGTTGCGGCTTGTACGTCCAGTGCGCCGACAAAACATTCGCTTGCGGTGAAGAAGACTGTCGTGCCGTCAAGGCATACGCTTGTCGGAATTGCTTTGAGAGAAGGATTGGAAAGCGTATACGAACCGCTCTCTTCACCCAAAACGTAATCGATGCGGTTTGCGTATGCAATGAAGGCTTTGCCTTGATAGTCAACGGCAAAGTCGATTGCGTCTTTGAAATCGCCGCTTGCAAGGCTCAAAAGACGTTGCCCCGAGAGGTTGATTGCAACAATCTCGCTCTCGGTCAACACATACACGTTCGTTCCGTCGTTTGCGGCGGTGATACGCTTTGCGTTGTCAACGTCGAAAATCTTGACGGCATTGCCTGCAAGGTTGACGTACACGCCGTCTTTTTTGAGAATGTATAGGCTTGAAAGATACGTCACGTCCACAACGTCTTCAACGTCGATGGTGCTTGTTATAGTCTTGTCCTTGATTTGCAAAATCTTGCTTTTTGTGACGGCATACACAGAGTCGCCCGAGCAAAGTGCAAGGGGAGTTTCGTCAAGTTGAAGAGCGGTCATAACGCCTGTTTGAGATATGAAAGCAATGCGATTGTTGCCGCTGTCAGCAACCACGGTTTCGTTTTGGAAACGAGTGACGTCCGTGGGGTTGCTTAGGTGTCGCAAATCGTTGCCCGACATGGTGATCGTTTGCGTTTTTGTGAGCGCGGTGTGCTCGTCATTGAGCGCGTACACGGTCACTCCGCCGTCTTGAATGGTGAAAAGTCTGTTGCCGAAAGCAAAGAATTTGTCGGGATTTATATCCGTTGCAAACAGCAAATCGCCGCTTGTCTTGTCTATGCACACAATGCGTTTTTGCGCGCCCGATGCGGAGGATTGTTGGATGATTTCAAGCGCGTACACAACGTCGCCCACGTACGCTTCGCCGATATGGTGTGTGATGCCTTTTATGGTTTTCGCCTTGGTTGTCGCGTCATAGGTGATGAACACGGGGGACGCGTATTCTGTGGAGAATACGATAAGGTTTGCCCCTTCGCCCGCCACCACGATCTTGCCTGCGAGTGTGTCGGGATCGTAGAGATTGTCGATGCCAAGAGCCACTTGCAAGTCTTTGTCATAGACGGTGAGCCTGCCTGCCGCCGAGTGTGCGTACAGATACGTGCCGTCACTGTTGAAGAATGTCACGTCCGCGGGGCTCGGAAGAGTGCGCTCCCTAGCGGTTGCCGCCTTGTCTGTCAAGTCGAGAGTGAAATATTTGTTGTCGGCATGCAAAAACACAACGTTTTCCACAACGAATATGCCGCTCACGCTCTCAAAATCGAGAGTGTAAGTCCATTCTTCTTCCGCTCTGACAAAAAGGGTTTTGCTCAAATCGTCGTAGATGACAAGATAGTTTCTGTTTGCGCCCACAAGGGACGGGGACGATGATTGAAAATAGTTGCCGGTGGGAAAAAGCACCCGATAGGTCGCATCGGCTGCGCTTGCAACGTTTTGACAGGAAACGGGCAGCAAAACCAAAATTGCCGCAAGCAAAATCATTGCTACGGCGAGAAGTGTTTTTATGTGGAAAAATGGTTGTTTTTGCATATATGGTTTCATAAATATAAGTATAAACAAATTAAAACTTTAAGTCAAGATAAGATTATAATATCTTTAATGCTTGAAATATTCGCGCGCGTGTGGTAATATCATAGAAAAGGATATTTATGGCAAACAACAACAAAAAACATTATTATTATAAAAATCGCCCCCGCAAACAAACGCCTGATGGGGCGCAAGAGCAACAAATCGCGCTTTTTTCTTCCGAGCAACTCCAAAAATCTCTATCCGATCTCGGCATAAGCGAAACAACCTGCGCTTTGCTTGAAAAAAATCGTATTCAGACGGCGGCAGACCTTGTCAAACGCACCGAAAAGGACATGTACAAGGTGCAAGGGCTCAACAAGAAGATACTTTTTGAAGTCAAAGACGCACTCAAAGCCAACGATATGTTTTTGAGAGCGGAAAGCGCACAGCAAAAACAAAAACCGCAAAAGCAAGACGCTCCAAAGACGGACAACAAGCAAAAATCCGATTGCTTGACGGACGAGCGAGCAGAAAAGCAAAACTCGCAAAAGCCGCAAAAGAGTGAAGGAGTCACGCACTCAAAGTTCGGTCTTGCCGAAAGAGCGACAAGCGGCAAAACTCAACAGCCCAAGTTGCAACAAAAATCTCAACAACAGCCGCAACAAGGCAAGGCGCAAAACAAAAACCAACGCCCCGAAAAGTTGACCGAGCCGCTCAAAGCAGGAGAGTGGCGCAAGGTGCTAAAAGGCGGCAAGTGGGGATATTCGGACGGATTTAAGATTGTCATTCCCACAATGTACGATGAGATTTTCGCTTTCAAAGAAGGGCTTGCATCTGTGGAGCTCGACGAAAAGTGCGGCTATATCGATGAGCAAAACAACGTCGTAATTCCGCTCGAATACGACACCGCAATGAGTTTTTCCGAAGGTTACGCAATGGTCGTAAAGGGCGAAAAATGCGGTTATATCAACAAAAACAACGAGATCGTCATTCCGTTTGAATACGATGCCGCGACTCCGTTTGAAAACGGCGAAGCAAAGGTCAAAAAAGACGGCAAATGGGGGACGCTGACGCTCGACGGCAAGGTCGCTTGGATTTGATTTTCCGTTGTCGCTCGGCGCGCGTATGAACAAATTCAAAAATTCTACAATTCGTTTTTCAAGGACGTATGCAATTGGTGTTTTGACCGTTGCACTCGTCCTTGTTTGCGTTTTTGCGAGTTTTTGCGGCATTTTCGGCGTTGCGGACGCTGTAAGCCCCGACGGCTATTTGCAGGACGTTGCCGACAAATCGCTCGATTGGTATATGGCAAAAGACTATCTCGACCTTGCCACGCTCAAAAAAATCGTTGCGGGTTGGTTTTCGTCTTCGCAGTATGACTTTTCAAGTGTGAAACCCGTTGTGGTTGCCGTCATCGACTCGGGCATAAACTACAATCACGAGCAGTTTTGCGGCAAATACGATGAAAACGGCGTTGCCGTGAGCGGTGACGGAATCGGAGAATACGACGTTCTATATCGTGATGAGAGCGGCAATATTATCGGCAAAAACACCGTGCTTCCCACCGACAAAAACTACGTTTCGTCGGGATATAGCGTGCTCGACGACGCGCCAGATAGGCACGGCACGCACGTTGCGGGCATTCTTGCCACTTTTATACACGAACTCAATCTTGAAAAATATATAAAAATCATGCCGGTGAAAGCGGCGTATCCCACGGGGAGCACATCGACTTTTTCAAGCACGGCTTTCAATGACGGAGTGAAGTTTGCTCTCTCAAGCGGAGCAGATGTTGTTAATATGTCCCTTGCCTCCGACAGCGAGAATTTTTCTATTTCTTCTGCGAATTCAAAGAGAGCGGTGTTTGTTGCCGCGGCAGGTAACGGTGAAAAATCATTGTTTGGAACAACAACACCTGTATCCTCCGACAAGAAAAAATACTATCCGGCGGCATGTGACGGCGTGATCGGCGTGATGAACTACACAAAAGACGCGTCCGGCAACAAAATTCTCTCGTCCACGTCAAACTACGGCTCGAAGTATGATCTATGCGCACCCGGCACGGACTATATGAGCGCGGACGGCAAGACGAATGACGGATACAAAAAACTCGGCGGCACGAGCATGGCTTGCCCGGTTGTGTCCTTTGGCGCGGCACTTGCGATACTTCAAGATAGGGCAAAAGCGGCGGCAAGCGGCGAAACCTTGATGACATACGAGCAAATCGCAAAGAAAGTGAAAACTTCTCTTGGCTCGAAGATACAGCAATACGGCAGCAGTTTCAGCGTGTTCGATCTTTGCGAGCTTGCAAACGACAGTGTGCGCGTGCAAATCAAGTGCGACAGCGACAATCTCACCCAAGATTTGTTCGACGTCAAGGACGTGACGCTCTCCTTAGTGGTTTCGCCCTTCAAGTTTGACAATCTCGGCAAGGTGGAATGGTTTGAAAAAAATCAGGACGGCAGCGAAACTCGCATTGCGTTTTCAACGTTCAAGATAGACTATTCGCTTGAAAAAAGAGTGTTTTCCACGACTATTTACGCCAAATGGACGTATGAAACGGAAAAAGAATCGTACAAGGCGCAAAGCGAGCCTGTCACAATATCCGTAAATTATGTCGAGTATTCGCCCGAGCAAATCTCAAAGCTGAAAATCTCTGCTCTTGACGGCAACGGCAGTGAAGTGTCGCGCGTGGTGTGTCAGGCAGGGGAAGAGTACACTTTCAAGATAAACGACTTCATGACCGACTACGTGTCGCCAACGCTTGACGTGCAATGGTACGTCAACGGCGTGCTGAAAGCTCGCGGCACGGAGTTTGTCTTTGTCCCGTCCAATCTCGGCACTTACACCGTGACGGCAAAGATCGACGGACACTACACAAGCGGCGTTGAGATCAATGTGGGCATCATCAGCGAGCAGACGGCAGACGTTCTAAAAATCTTCACGATCGTTGCATCGGCGGCGATTGCGGCGGCATTTGCCGTGACAATGTGCGTGATCGTTGCAAGAAAGCGCAAGTCAAAGTGAAAGAGCGGTGCGCGCTCATATTTTGACGTAAACAATTTTTTGCGAATTTCAATAACTATATATTTTGCGAATTTTGAATTGTAGATTTTGCAAATTTCAGAAAAGTTAGATTTCACAAATTGCGGCTATAGGCAAGCATAAAAAACATCGAATTTTCCGACAAAATCACAAAACGTGTTCAACGAAAAAAAGACTGCTTGAAGAGCAGTCTTTCAAAAGACAAGTTTTCTTGTTGTTATACTTTATGCTTTGATAGCGTCAAGAGCGCGGCAAAGAGTGGATTTCTTTCTTGCAACCGTGTTCTTTTTGTAGATGCCGTCTTTGAATGCGCAGTCGATAACAGAAATTGTCTCGGGGAGAAGTTTCTCTGCAAGAGCAACGTCTTTTGCTTCGATAGCCGCATTGTATTTTTTGATAGCGGTTCTAACACGCGCTTTCTTTGCGGTGTTGATTTCGTTTCTCTTTTCAGAAGTGATAACTCTCTTTTTTGCTGACTTAATATTTGGCATATTTTACTCCTTGTACTTTTGTACCGATAAATATCTTTGATATATTAGCATAAACGCAAAAATCTTGCAACCGTTTTGCATTGTTTTTTCACACAATCTCACAATAATATTATGATTTACGGACATATAGTCACGGATTTGGCGGTGGAAGGAGCAATGGAGAACGGTTTTGGCTCGCTCGTGGACAAAAAGTCGCTCTCGCACGGGCTTGAAAAACGCTCGCTGTGGATCAAAACAGCAGAGCAGGCGCACAAAATCGGTCGGGACATGGGCAAATACGTCACGTTTGACGCAAAAGAGAACGTGTATTCCGACAGCGCGGCGCAAAATTACCTTGCAACGCAAATCGCCACGTCTTTGAAAAACCTCATCGGCGCGACAAAACGATCTTCTGCCGTGCTTGTGGCAGGGCTTGGCAACAGACTTATCGTATCCGACTCGCTCGGCTCTCGCACGGTTGAAAAATTGCGTGTGACAAGGGATTTGAATTCGTCCGCTCTTCAAAGCGTATGCGCGCTTGCAACGGGAGTGTCGGCCATGACGGGCATGCAGTCAGCCGAGATTATCGGGGGAGTCGCAAACAAAATCAAACCTTGCGCGGTCATCGTCATCGACAGCCTTGCAACATCAAGCGTAAAGAGATTGGGGCGTTCTTTTCAAATCTCCACCACGGGCATTTCTCCCGGCAGCGGCGTGGGGCTTGACAAAGAGCGTATCGACAAATCGACGCTCGGTGTGCCAACGCTTTCCATCGGTGTGCCTATGATGCTTGCGCTTAAAACGGCGATATACAATTTTGTCAAAGATTTTGCAACCGGCGACGGAAAAACCATAGACGAATTTGCCCTTCGAGAGAGTATGAAACAAGAAAATTTGTCAAGCCTTGTCGTAGCTCCCAAAGACATAGATTTTCTCGTCGAAAAAGCGTCAAGTATTATCTCGCAATCTATCGAAATCGCGCTAAATATAAACGTATAAAAATCGAAAACCACGATCAAAAAGGCTTGTAATTAAAGCTAAAACCATCAGGATAAACCATATAAAAAAACGGAAAATTTCGCATGATAAAAAGTGTATAAAACAAATCGACACGGCGATTTGATTTTTTCATTGAAACTATTGTATTTTCAACATTCTAACGACATAAAATGCCGTTTTTCATTGAATTTGAAAAGTGTGTAAATCTTGCTTTTTTTTGTCTGTAATTTGGTTGTGTTCTATCAGTCTATTTTCTGTTTTCGTTTTACTATTCAATCAAATCTCCCTGCCGCTCAAAAGGGTTGTGAGAATACGTCTGTATTTTTGCGTTTCGTCCTGTCCGCTGAACACAAATTTTACGTTGTTTAGGTCAAAATTTTGCGCTTTTTTATTAGCAAAATTTGCATATCCGTGACGTGCAAGCTCGGCTTTTAGATTGTGCAACACAAGGTCGTTTCCGTCAAAAAACGTGACGTTGCCAAGCACGCGCTTTATCGTTTTTTTGCAATACGGATAGTGCGAGCAACCGAGAATAACGTTGTCAACGCCATAGAATTTGCCTATACGTTTTTTAAGGTAGGGCAACAGCTCGCTCATATCCAGCGTATCTTTGTTTATTTCGGCTTGTATTTCAATCATGGTTGCAAGCTCTGACGTGTCTGCGATTTTGCCGCAATCGGGTCGGAGATTTTCAAGCGTTCTTGTGGTTGCCATAAGCAACGTTTTGTCGGGAATCGACTTGCAAAGACAGTCGGGAGGCAAGAGTTTCACCACATCGTCGCTTTTGTATGCGGTGGACGCCGTGTTGCACGCAAGCACTTGGACGTCGCTGTTGTTTTTGAGTTTCAAAACGGCGTGATTTACGATGTTTTCAATCTCTTTTTCGCTCTTGTTGCCGTATGGGTGGTGAAGGTTGTCCGCATAGTAAAAGAATTCGCAATCGGGGTATAACCGTGCGATTTTTTCAAGTGTAGTGAGCCCGCCGATGCCGCTGTCAAGAATTCCGATAATCATACTCTTTTGTATGCAGAATGTCGATATTTTGTTATAAAGGCGATTTTTGCAAGTTTTGGTTTTTTCTTACAAATCTTGCAATCGAACGTTCGTTTGATAATTTTGTTGTGTAAAAACCGATATTCTAATCAGGTGTTTTGAGATAAGCGACAAAAGGTGCGAGAATTGTGCGAATTTTTTTTCCGCTATCTAACAAGTTGTATCGCGCCATACGCTTTCAAATGGCTTTTGCGAGCAAAATTTGCTCTTGAAAATGTGGTTTTTTTATTATATAATGTAGCTATCCACTTGAAAAGAGGTAAATTATGAAGATTTTTGATACAGACTCAATCCGCAACGTTTCGCTCATCGGCCACTCAGGCGAGGGCAAAACATCCCTCGCTGAAGCAATGATGTTTGAAGCAAAGACCATCGATCGTCTCGGCAAAGTCGATGACGGCTCTTCCACGATGGACTATGACGATGAAGAAATAAAACGTAAAATATCAATTTCTTTGTCGCTCGGCTATGCAATTTATCGCAACACCAAGATAAACATCCTTGACGCTCCCGGATTTTTTGACTTCGAAGGCGAGATGATCGCTGCTTTGCACGCGGCAGACAGCGCAGTTGTCGTCACAAGCGCGACAGGCTCTGTCACGGTCGGCACTGAAAAAGCTCTCGAACTTTGCCAAGAGAAGAGAGTCTCGGCTCTTATTTTCGTCAACGCCGTTGACAAAGACAACAGTGACTTTATGGGCACTGCAAGAGCTATCATGGCAAAATACAAGAGCGTTGTCCCCATCGAGCTTCCCATCATGGAAGGCGGCAAAATGGTCGGCGTGGTTGACGTGCTCACCGGCAAGGCGTTTGACCTTTCCGATAAAGAAATCCCCACGCCCGCATCTATGAAGGCTGATGTTGACGAGTTCAACGGCAAACTTATGGAAATGATCGCCGAGACCGACGAAGAGCTTATGATGAAGTTCTTTGAAGGCGAAGCGTTCACCGAAGAAGAGATCCAAAAAGGATTGCACGTTGCAATCGCAGACGACATTTTCGTGCCGCTTGTTGCAGGCAATGCGCAGACCTCCAAGGGCGTGAAACGTCTTATGGACAAACTTGTCGATCTCATGCCGCATCCGCAAAGAGCGCATAAGATCAAAGCCATCAAGAACGGTGAAGAAATCGAAGTCGGCGTTGATCCGTTCGCTCCGTTCTGCGCGCAAGTCATCAAATCGGTTGTCGACCCGTACGTCGGAAAACTTCTTATCTTCAAAGTTCTCGGCGGCAAACTTTCAAGCGGCGACACTGTCTACAACGTCAGCGTTGACAAAACTGAAAAAATCGGCACGCTCTACGTGCTTAAAGGCAAAAAACAAGAACCTGTCGATTGCTTGAACGCAGGCGACATCGGCGCAGTTGCAAAACTTGTGTACACCAACACCAACGACACTCTCGCAACCCCCGACAACAAGATCCAATTTGAGAAAATCGAGTTCCCGAGCCCCGTCATTTCCTATGCGGTCAAGGCTCTCAAAGACGAAGAAAAAGCCATCCAAGGTCTTATCAAGATGCAAGAAGAAGACGCGACCTTCAAGGTGGAAAAGAACGTTGAAACCGGTGACGTGCTTATCAGCGGTTTGGGCGAGGCGCAACTTGACATCATGTGCAAGCGCGTCAAAGCAAAACTTGGCATCGACATCACGTGGCAAGAGCCCAGAGTCGCATATCGCGAAACCATCCGCAAGACTGCGTCCGCAGAAGGCAAACACAAGAAACAATCGGGCGGCGCAGGTCAATACGGTGACGTCTTCATCAAGTTTGAGCCGGGCGCGGCTGACGGCGAATTTGAGTTTGTCGACGCAGTTGTCGGCGGCGCAGTTCCTCGTCAATTTATCCCCGCAGTCGAAAAGGGCTTGCGCGAGGCAATCAAACACGGCGTTCTTGCAGGATATCCGATGGTCAACCTCAAAGCTACGCTTTATGACGGCAAATATCACCCCGTAGACTCCAAGGAAATCGCATTCGTCACCGCGGCGAAACTCTCCTATGCAGACGGCATTGCGGCGGCAGGTCCGTGCTTCCTTGAACCTATCGTTGAGGCAAGAGTGGTTGTGCCCGATGAGTATCTCGGAGACATTCTCGGCGACATGAACAAGCGTCGCGGTCGTATTCTCGGCACGGATATGGCAAACGGCAAACAAATCATCACCGCAGAAGTTCCGCAAGCCGAAATGTTCCGCTATGCAACCGATCTTCGCTCCATGACGCAGGGTCGTGGCAAGTTTGACATGCACGTCGTCCGCTATGAAGAAGTGCCTGCAATGAACAACGACAAGATTATTGCGGATGCGAAGAAGCGTGAAGAAGAGGCCGCCAAAAAATAATCGTTCTATTTAGCGAATAACTACGGCAGAGCCACGCTCCCGTCAACTCATGTACGCTCAGTACATTAGGGTTGCCGTTAGCGTGGCTCTTTCTTGTTCTTCATCTAAATATAACGATTATTTCACTTAATATTTATTGACTGCCGCAAAAAAACAACTCATGTACCAAATGTACACTAGGGTTGTTGCCCAAGGGGCTTTTCCTTGCTCTACATCTAAATATCAGCCTTATTTACTAGTTTTTTTATTAGCGAATAACTTCGGCAGAGCCACGCTCCCGTCAACTCATGTGCCAAATGTATATTAGGGTTGCCGATAGCGTGGCTCTTTCTTGTTCTTCATCTAAATATAACGATTATTTCACTTAATATTTATTGACTGCCGCAAAAAAAACAACTCATGTATCAAACTTACACTAGGGTTGTTGCCCAAGGGGCTTTTCCGAACAAAAGCCGTCATTGCGGCAACGGCATCGCTTGCGTGCAAGCAACGCCGAGAGCCGCATTAGGCTTGTTGTTCTGCTAACCGCGCCGAAAATCTTTGCTATCAGTCTGGTCACGGACAAAAACTCCTGCCGCAATTTCGCAAGATTGTCGGCTTGGTGTTTTAAGCGGTAAAATTCAAATATTCCGTGTCATCCTGAGCTTGTCGAAGGATCTCGTGGAAACGAAACGTCACTATATACACGTCATTTTACATCATTCCGCTACCGCGAGATTGCCACGCTTACGCTACTCGCAACTGCTATGCTTGCGCATAGAAACCTGCGGTTTTGCCTTTTTCAAAGGCGTTGCTACGTGAATACATACGCTACGCAACCCTTGCAAGCAAGTTGCTCCGCTTTGCATTGACAACATGACAGTTGGGTGGGATACCCACACCCGAATACAGCTCTAAAAATCACGCAAAATTGTTGTTGCAAAAATCGGCGGTTGATGATATAATCATACTGCTGTGCTAGACGGGGAGCTTGCGGTGCCCTGTAAACTGCAATCCGCAATAGCAGTGTCGAACACCATCCTAGGTCTTCATCATGGTTGGCTGCACGGCGCAAGGAGTGTCGATATCAAGGTCCTGTGCAATGTCATACTGTGAACCGTGTCAGAGCTTGACCGCAGCAGCACTAAGCAGGCGTTGGCGTGTGCCACAGGGAAACTTTGAAGGAGCCACCTACGTCGTTTCCGCTTCGGTGATGATTATCGAAGATGGCGCACAGTTTTTTTGTATGAAGTCGCAAATCGACGTTTGCGTATGAAAAAAGTCCGCAAAAGCGGACTTTTTTGATGTTTTTTGAGTTGCGTTATTGTTTTTTAAGTTCGTTATGTTTTTCAAACTTTGTTTTTAAGCTCATATTGCTTTTCAAACTTTGTTTTTAAGCTCGTATTGCCTTTCAAACTCTGTTTTCAAACCGCTTTGTTTTTCCTACAAGCGTTTTTCCGAACGGTTTTTGATTCTATAATCGGTTTTAGGCTCGTTTTATGTGTTGTAAGCAATCGGCTTTATAGCTAGCTTTCAAATGGCAAATTGTCACTTGATGTCGCGTTTTGCAAAGGTGAAATAGCCGATAAGCGTTGAGATGGCAGTGTAGACGATCGGCATAACCGTCACGGCGACTGTTTGCATTTTTGTGAGTTTGCCCACCGTGGATGCGATTGTCATTTGTTGTAAGGGTAGGAAGTTTGCCCATGTGTCCGAGTGTTCATTGCCGTCAATATTTGTGATCATTGTGATCAGACTTATGATTATGCCCAGCACCACGTATATGCCGATGTTGGTGGCAAGAGCTGCGCCGCTGCTCCTTGTCAAAAACGCTATCATCGTGAATATGGATATCGACGCTATGCCGCAGAGCAGTTGCAAAAAGAAGTTGCGCATAAGCATTGCAAATTCCGCTTTGCCAAACGCTCCGAGTCTGCCGTCAAACGAGCTGAATATGCCGCTGAAAATAAGCATTATGCACGCATACGCGACAAAAAGCGTTATGAGCGAGAACAGCTTTGAGAAGTAAGTTTGCGCTCTCTTTGTTCCGCGAGCGGTGTAGATTGCGGTTGCGCCGCAAGAGAAGTCCTTGCCGATGAATATGCACGCGATGATTGCCACAAACAGCTCGATGCGTACGGTCGAAGTCGAGCCGTATAGCATTGATTTGCGAATCATGTTGAGATATGCAATCGTCTGGTCCTTGATTATATCCGCTTCGGGATCGGCGGGGTTTACGGGGCGTGATTCGACAACTTTGATGCCCACCCAATAGGCGCAATACCCCAAAAGCAAGAGCAGGAACATCACGATAAGCCCGATCCACACACTTTTGAGTTTTTTGAGCTTGTAGTAGTCGGCAAGCATCACGTTGGACATAGAATTATTTTTCGTCATCGTGCAAACCTCCCATAAGAGCAATAAAAGTTGATTCCAAATCGCCTTGGCACATCGTGACGTTCATGATAGGCACGTTTGCGTCTGTGAAGAGCTTGACAAC
Source organism: uncultured Eubacteriales bacterium (assembly GCA_900548005.1). GTDB lineage: Bacteria > Bacillota > Clostridia > Christensenellales > CAG-917 > CAG-475. The sequence goes on from URIZ01000002.1 coordinate 41,757, forward strand.
TTCGGGGATTTCCTTTGACAAGTCGTAGATGGCGAGTGTGTTGTAGGGCAGAATCTCAAAATCGTGCGCGTGGTAGTGCTCCACGATGACGTTGAGAGCGGTTTTCAGATCGCCAACAACCAGCTTGATATACGGACGGCACATTTCTTCAAGGTCGCTGCCGCGCATTTCCTTGACGATTTTGCCGTCATCCATTATGCCGTAGGATGTTGCAAGTTTTGCAAGTTCGCTCAAAATGTGCGATGAGATGATGATCGTGATCTTTTCTTCGCGGTTGAGATATTGAAGGATTTCTCTCACTTCAAAGATGCCGGCAGGATCGAGACCGTTGACAGGTTCGTCAAGCACGAGTATGCTCGGATTTGCGATGAGCGAAACGGCGATTGCAAGCCTTTGCTTCATTCCCAAAGAATAATTCTTTACCTTTGTGGGATTTTCGGGATCGAGACCGACTTTTCTCATAAGGTTTTTGAGCGTGTTTTCGTCCTTCTCGCCAAGTTCGTATCCGAAAGCCTTCATATTTTCCATTGCCGTAAGATGAAGGAACAGGGAAGGGGAGTCCACGATAGCTCCGACTTTGCGTCTTTCATACGCCAAAGCGTCTTTTGAGCTTGAACCGTTGATCCTGATTTCTCCGTCGGTTGGAGCTGTGAGCCCAAGCAAAATTCTCATAAGGGTTGTTTTGCCTGCGCCGTTTTTGCCTATTAGACCGTAGATTTCACCCTCTCTGACGGTGAGATTGACGCCTTTCAGCACAGCCTTCTTTCCGTAGGATTTTTTCAGATGTGATGTTTCAAAAACGTTCATATTTTCTCCTGCGCATACGCGCTGTATGATAGGTATATTATAGCACTTTTTACACAAATGTCCATATATTTTGCTCTATGCGTCATTTATGAAAGAGTTTTTAACAAACGTAAGATTTTTGTGTTTTCAACACGATTCACACGATTTGTGTTTTGTGACTTTGCGATTTTACACAACACATATCGTGTACTATTACCAAATATAGATACACGATAGGTGTTGCAAAGTTGCGTATTTATGGATGATATTGCCCGAAAATCGTCAAAATCGCCGTATTTTGATATAAATGCAACACGATAAGTGTATTATATGTTTTATTCTCTGTGATAAAATTTTGAAGTTGTTTTGACAAGAATTGCCACGTTGAAGACGTCGTTTGACATAAAAAAATCCGCAAATTCGATTTGCGGATTTTCAATAAATGGAGCGGGCGATGAGAATCGAACTCACGACTAAAGCTTGGGAAGCTTTCGTTTTGCCATTAAACTACGCCCGCAAAATTGATTGCTATTTGATTGTATCACGACTTTTTGAAATGTCAAACAAAATCGTTTTGTTGAAAGCAAATGTTTTTTTGTTGCTTTACGTTTTTGATTGCAAATTTTGTGATGTGGCTTTTTGAGCTGCTGTATTTGCTTTTTGACGTTTTGGCGATTTCGAGCACAAGACTTTGTGTTTTTGCATTATTGTCAATGTGATTTTGCGAGATTTGGCAATCCGTATGCAAAAACTTGGCTATATGTTGCGATTTCAAGGTCAAACGCTTGCGTTTTGCCGTTTATTGTTTTATAATCAATAAATCTTATATTATGATTTTTAGGAGTCAGGATGTACAAACCAGTTGAAACCAATCTCGATTTCGTAGGACGCGAAATGGAAGTCCTTGAATTCTGGAAGCAAGAGCATATCTTTGAAAAGAGCGTTGCCAAGAACGAAGGCAACCCCGAATTCAGTTTTTACGACGGCCCGCCGACTGCAAACGGCAAGCCGCATATCGGGCATATTCTCACCCGCGTGATGAAGGATATCATTCCGCGCTACAAGACGATGAAAGGCTATCACGTTCTTCGCAAAGCGGGCTGGGACACTCACGGTCTTCCCGTCGAACTCGAAGTGGAAAAAATGCTCGGAATCGACGGAAAACAAGAGATTGAAAAATACGGTATCGAACCGTTCATCAAGAAGTGCAAAGAGTCCGTGTGGAAGTATACGGACGAGTGGCGCAAGATGTCCGACCGCATCGGCTATTGGGCGGATATGGACAACCCGTACATCACCTATGACAACAACTATATCGAGTCTGTGTGGTGGGCTCTCAAGCAAATGGCTGACAAGGGGCTTATCTACAAAGGCTACAAAATCGTGCCGTACTGCCCCCGTTGCGGGACTGCGCTTTCTTCTCACGAAGTGGCACAAGGCTACAAGGACGTGGAAGAAACGTCAGTGTTTGTCAAATTCAAGGTGAAAGGCGAGCAAAACGTCTATTTCCTTGCTTGGACGACAACTCCTTGGACTCTTCCGAGCAACGTTGCGCTTTGCATGAACGGCAAAGAGGACTATACAAAAATCAAAGTGAACGACGAGTATTTCATTCTCGCCGACGCGCTTATACCCACGCTTTTCAAGGACGTTGACTTTGTCAAAGTGGACACGAGAAAGGGCAGCGAGTATGAGTTTGTGGAGTACGAGCCGCTCTTTGACTACGACACCGGCGCAAAAGAAAAAGCATATTATATCACCAACGATTCGTACGTCACGCTCACAGACGGCACGGGCATCGTTCACATCGCGCCCGCTTTCGGTGAAGACGACTCAAAAGTCGGCAAGAAATACGGACTCCCGTTTGTGCAAATGGTGGATGATCGCGGCAGATTCCGTGACGCCGTCTACGATTTCAAGGGTTTGTTCTGCAAAGACGCAGACAAATACATCATCGAAAAGCTCAAAAACGAAGGCAAACTTTTCAAGACGTTGCGCTTTACGCACTCCTATCCGTTCTGCTGGCGTTGCGACACTCCGCTTTTGTACTATGCTCGCTCGAGCTGGTTTGTCAAAATGACGGAAGTGAAAGAAAAGTTGCTTGTGTCCAACGATTCTGTCAATTGGATGCCCGAAACCATCAAAACGGGACGTATGGGCAACTTCCTTGAAAACGTCATCGACTGGGGCATTTCTCGTGAAAGATATTGGGGCACTCCGTTGCCCATTTGGGTGTGCAACAAGTGCGGAAAAATCCACGTCATCGGCTCTAAGGCGGAACTTCGCGAAAAGGCGCATCTCGATCACGACGTTGAGTTGCACCGTCCGTACATTGACGACGTCAAGTGGGAATGCGAGTGCGGCGGCGAGATGATCCGCACGCCCGAAGTGCTTGACTGCTGGTTTGACTCCGGCTCTATGCCCTTTGCGCAATGGCACTATCCGTTTGAAAACAAGGAAACCTTTGAGAAAGTGTTCCCGGCGGACTTCATCTCGGAGGCGGTGGATCAGACGAGAGGCTGGTTCTACACCTTGCTTGCGGTCAACACGGTGCTGTTTGACAAAGCTCCTTTCAAAAACTGCATAGTGCTCGGACACGTCAACGACAAGGACGGCGTCAAGATGTCCAAACACAAGGGCAACGTTGTCGATCCGTGGACCGTTCTTGATAAACAAGGCGCAGACGCTACGAGATGGTATTTCTACACAACGAGCGCGCCGTGGTTGCCGTCAAGATTCCACGCGGACGCGGTGAGCGAAACGCAAAGAAAGTTTATGGGTACGCTTTGGAACACCTATGCTTTTTTCGTGCTATACGCCGAGATCGACAAATTCAATCCGCTCGAACACAACTTGAAAGACCAAAAACTCACCATTATGGACAAATGGATTTTGTCGGGGCTCAACACGCTCATCAAGACGGTGGACGAAGGTCTTGCGGAATACAAAATCACCGAAACCGCTCGCGCAATCGGCGACTTCGTGGACGAGCTTTCCAACTGGTACGTCAGACGCAGCAGAGAGCGTTTCTGGGGCAGCGATATGACCAAGAACAAGGAAGCGGCTTACACCACGCTTTATACGGTGCTTGCAACGCTGAGCAAAATCCTTGCTCCGTTTACACCGTTCCTTGCCGAAGAGATGTATCAAAATCTCGTGCGCAACTTTGACGAGAACGCACCCGAAAGCGTGCATCTTTGCTCCTTCCCGACAGCAGACGAGAGCATGATCGATCCCCGCCTTGAAGAAGGCATGGCCAACGTGCTCAAACTTGTCGTGCTCGGCAGAGCAGCAAGAAACGGCTCGAACCTCAAAAACAGACAACCGCTTTCAAGGCTCTTCTACAACGGAAGATACGAGCTGTCAAACGACCTTAAAGAACTTGTCGAAGACGAGCTCAACGTCAAGAGTGTTGAACACTCGCAAGACAGCAACGTCTTTGTCAGCTATGATTTGAAACCGCAATTGCGCACGCTCGGTCCGAAATACGGCTCGTTGCTCGGAAAGATCAGACAGCTTTTGCAAGAGAGAGCGGAAGAGATCGTTGCGGCGGTGAAGAGCGGCAATTTGTTCAAATACGACATTGACGGCAAGCTTGTCGAGCTTGCAAAAGAAGACCTTCTCATCAATATGAAGAACAAGGAAGGATTCTCAAGCGAAAGCGACGGCGAAACCACCGTTGTGCTTGACACCGAGCTCACTCCCGAACTCATTGACGAAGGCATCGAAAGAGAGATTGTATCAAAGATACAAAACATGCGCAAGGAAGCAGGCTTCGAAGTGACCGATCACATCGTTGTCGGCTACAAGGCTACGGGCAACGCAAAGAAGATTTTCGATCGCGCGGACTTCCTTAAAGACGTGCTTGCAGACAGCATCTCCACAACCATTGACGGTTTTGCAAAAGATTGCGACATCAACGGCGAAACCGTGACGATTTCTGTGAAAAGAGTATGAAAATCGCACCTGATTGGAAACAATATTCCGTCATAGCGACGGGCGACGGCGAAAAGTTGGAGAAGTGGGGCGATCTCACTCTCCTTCGTCCCGATCCGCAAGTCATTTGGCACGCAAAAAAGCCGCTTAGAACCTATGAAAACATTGACGCGGTCTACGAGCGTTCGCAAACGGGCGGTGGAATGTGGAAGTATCGCCGTCAAGTCCCGAGCGAGTTTACGATCGGTTGGCGCGACTTGAAATTCTCGTTGAAACTGATGGGATTCAAGCACACCGGGCTTTTCCCCGAACAAGCGGTCAACTGGGATAGAATGATGAAACTCATTGAGGGTGCAGGTCGCAAAATCAGCGTGCTCAACCTTTTTGGATACACGGGCGCGGCGAGCGTTGCTTGCTTGAAGGCGGGCGCAAACGTTTGCCATGTGGACAGCGCAAAAGCCATGGTGGAGCGCGCGGGAGAGAATGTCAAACTCTCGGGACTTGACAACAGCGGCATGAGATACATCATTGACGATTGTTTCAAGTTTTGTCAAAGAGAGATTCGCAGGGGACACAAATATGACGCTATAATTCTCGATCCGCCGTCTTTCGGGCGTGGACCGAACGGCGAAAAATGGAAGATAGAAGAAGGCATATCCGAGCTTGTGGAGCTTGTGGCAAACTTGCTCAGCGACGATCCGTTGTTTGTGTGCCTAAACAGCTACACGACGGGCTTGCAACCGACGGTTATGGCAAACATTTTGAAACTTGCCCTGCCTCAGAACGCCGAAATCGATGCGGACGAGATCGGGATTGCAACGCAAGAAGGGCTTGTTCTTCCGCAAGGTTGCACAGCTTTTGCAACTTTCACAAAATAGAGAAATATCGATGTTCTAATCGGCTTAAAAGCGTATTTTTGAAAGAAAAACGCCGATTTGAAAATCGCAAAACGATACACGCAACAAAGAAAATAACGGACAAACGGAATATACAAAATGACTTACAAAGACTTGAAAATCGTATACGAAGACAATCACTTGCTTGTGGTTGTCAAACCTTATGACGTGCCTGTGCAAGCCGACGAAAGCGGCGATCCCGACATGCTGAGCATGCTCAAACAATACCTTGTTGACACCTACAACAAGCCCGGTGAAGCCTATCTCGGTCTTGTGCATCGCCTTGACAGACCCACGGGCGGAGTTATGGTGTTTGCAAAAACGTCAAAAGCCGCCGCTAGACTTTGTCAACAAATAAGAGACGGCGAAGTGGAGAAGAGATACCTTGCGGTTGTGGAAGGTGCGCCGAGATACAAGGCGGACAAGCTCACTTGCTATCTCAAAAAATTCCCAGATACAAACACGGTTAGAGTTGTTCCTGCGCTCAGCGAAGGCGCAAAATATGCCGAGCTCGACTACAAAGTGCTTTGCCAAAAGACGGATTGCTCTCTTCTTATGGTCAATCTTGTCACGGGGCGCGGACATCAGATCAGAGTGCAACTCTCCAACATGGGCAACCCCATTGTCGGCGACAAGAAGTACGGCGCAAAGACCAATGCGCACTTGTCCTTGTGGGCAACTGAACTTCGCTTTGCGCACCCGATAAGCAACAAGGAGATGACTTTCAGAGTCTATCCGCCCGAAGTTGCGCCTTGGACGTTGTTTGACCTTGACGCATATCTTTCCGTCACGATCAAGAACTGCTACTAAAAAGCAAAACAATAAGAAAATCGGCTCAAATGAGCCGATTTTTTATATGGTGAAAAGTGCATGCAAATGTTTTGAAACTTGCGTTTTTGCGGATAATGCCACATTTTGCCCCTTGGTTTTTGAAAAATAGCAACACTAAAATAACCGCTGAGGCAGTTGCTTGCAATTTTTCACTTTTTATTTGTGGATCTTATAAATTCTTTGCGACGAAGTATTTGTCCTGTTTTATTCTGTCGTGTATCGGGGCGATGTATTTGTCCGAGCCGTATTCTTTCTCAAACCAATCTTCCGTGTATCCGCACCGTCGCAGGTTGTTGGCAAAGTCTTCTTCGGCATTTGCTATCCGCCTAAACGCCGTGCGCAGTGCGATGTTGTGGCTGTCGGCGATCTCTTGAAAGGTCTTTTTGTTGACAATTCTTTCAACAAGAATCTCTTTGTCGGCGTCTATCATTTTGTCAAGAGCCTTCTTTACGATGAATCTTAGGTTGACGATTTTTCGTTTTTCTTCGGTCAAATCAAGGATTTCACCAATTAATTGCTCGGTGCTGACTCCGATTTTCAGGTGTCGGCTCTGAAAACTCGATTTTACGCGGTTTTCCACACCCGTATTGAGCTCTTTTGCGATTTTTGGCAAAAGCGAATAAGCAACAAGTGCCGTGTTGCTCCAATTTTTGTTCATAACTATCTCCTATCATGTTGGAATCGGGTGAAATTTGTCACCCCCATGCCTACACAATAATGTACTATGGCGCAAAAAGTCAAACTATTATGTCACACTTTTTCACTTTTTTCTCGATTAAAGTGAAAAACCGATGATATACGCCAAAAGAGCGGAGATTATGCACTGCGTGATTTTGCGCAAGATCATCTCAAAAAATCCCACGCCCGCTTTTGATAGGAAAGTGTAGTTTTGAAGTGTGACGGACAGTCCGCCAAGCGACACTATGCCGCAAACAACGCTTGTTGCAAGTTGCAAATTGTCGATTTTCGCGCACGCGATGCCCCCGCGCGTCATTTCTATAAGCCCGTATGCCAACGCTTCCATCGTTTGCGCAAGAGTTGACGGTAGGGCGGCGAGCGCATTGTCGAAGCCGACAAGTGTGAGCGTGTCCACGAGCATGCCGCATATCACGATATATCCGCCCACGTAAAGCATATTGACGGTGGCTTTTGCAACCACTTTGGACAATATACCGTCAACGTTGTTAGCGGCAAGCGTGTGTACCGTTGGTTGTGCGTCGGCTTTCTTGCGATAGAGCAGTCCGTTTACAATCGCGCCGAGATAGTGTGAGCATAGCACGATCCAGCCCACTCTCGTGTCGTGAAATATCGCGCCGCCAATCGTGCCGATCATAAATATCGGTCCTGAAGTGGAACAAAACGCGCACGCTTTCTTTGCGTCACGAGAAGTTATGACTCCGCCTTCATACAGTTCGCTTATCGTGCTTGCGCCGACAGGGTAGCCGCACAGCATGCTCAAAAACAGAGCGTAGGCGCACTCTTTGGGAGCGTTGTACATAAGTTTTACAGGCTTTTCGCCGAGCTTGGATATTGCGCCCACCGCGCCCGAATAGGTGAGCAGCAGCGAGCAAAAGTAGAAGGGAAACAAGGACGGCAAAACGCTTGTGGCAAACAGCGCAAGTCCTTTTCTTGCCGAGTCAAGATAATATTCGGGTTTTGCAAGCATAAAAGCCATAAATGCAAGCGTAAACACGCAACTTACCATTTTGGGAGCGTGTCTTTTAAGCGTGTTTGCGGCGCGGCAAGCGAAATCGCCGCTCGGGTATACTTTGCTGGCGTGACGTGTTGTTGTCTTCACGCTTTATAATACTTGCTTTTGAAAACAAATATGAGCGCACAATCTTGCGCGCTCACGTGTTTTTTTGTATCTTGAATTTGTTTTGTTTTGATTTTTGTCGTTTAGAATGTCGGTTTTTGCCGTTTAGAATGTCGGTTTTTGCTTAGAAACACAGGTTGAGAATCTTTGCCGCCTTTTCGTCAAGGTCGATAAGCGGTCGGACGGGGGACGATTTGTCGCAGTCGCTCGGCTTGAAGTAGAAATAGCCGTCGCTTTGGGCAAGCAATGCGAACATAGCCTTTTTCTTGGACGGTTTGCAAGCAAGCACGGTGCAGTAGGGCTTTTCTTGTTTTGCAAGCTCGATAAGCTCTTTTTTGAGCCCTATCGTTGCGCATGCGGCAATACGCTTGATTGTGGAGCGAGTGTATCTCTTGCTTGTGAGCGTAAGATATTCGTCCATATTGGTGAACGGGGCTTGGCTTATGCGATTTTCCATGCCTTCGCTGATATTTGCGATGTCTTTAAGCTCGGACGCGGTCATGGCTTTCATTGCGTAGGTGGAGATCATGTTGTATTTGTCAACGCTCGTGACGGTTTTTAGATCCACAAACGGCGGAATGAACGCAGATACGTCGGCATTTTGACGCATCAAATCGCGAATTTTTGTTGACGAGAGAAACTTTTTGCCGTCGTCGGGCTTGCGCTCAACGGAGTGATATTGCACTTTGCCGCCGTACGCCGCGCCTGCTTTCATATATTCGACCGCCAAAATGTTGTTGGGCGATTGCAGCATATTTGATATGTCGGGGCGGATTTTGTCAAGCGCGAGAGTGCGTGATTTTGCCACAGAATAGCCTTCCGACAAAAAGCCTTTGAGAAGATTGGACACGTCTTTTGACTCGCTTGCCATAAACTCGGCAGCCATGTTCAAGTCTTCGAGCTCGTCCGTTTCCGTGCCGAAAGAGAGCGTAAACTCGCCAAGCATTGACAGTGTTTTCAGCGCGCCTTCGGCAAAGCCTTTTGCGGTGGAGAGAGAGTAGACGGTGGGCAGTTCCAGCACCAAGTCCGCTCCTGCCTGCAAAGCCCAGTTTGCGCGAGCGTATTTGTCCAAGACGCACAAATCGCCGTGCTGAGTGAACGAGCCGCTCATCACAACCACAAGCACGTCCGCGCCCGTTTCGCGCTTTGCTTTTTTGAGTTGTTTGAGATGTCCGTTGTGAAACGGGTTATATTCTGCTATGACGGCGGTTATTTTCAAAATACTGCTCCATTTTGTTTGCTTTTTATTTTTTAAGTACTTATAATTATAACTGAAAATAAAACAATTGCAATCAATTGCAACGTATTAGGAGTTTTATATGACGCAATTTGTCGAAAACCTGATGAACAGAGCAAGCAAACTCAACAAAACTATCGCTCTTGCCGAAGGCACTGACGTTCGTGCTGCAAAAGCGGCGGAAATTTTGACCAAGAAGGGCGTGTGCAAGGTCGTTCTCATCGGCAACGAAGACGAGATCAAGGCAAAATTCCCCGAAATCGATTTCACGGGCGTGTCCTTTGACGATCCCAAGACCAGCGATCACAGAGCGGACTATGCAAACACTCTCTTTGAACTTCGCAAAGCAAAAGGCATGACCGAAGAACAAGCACTCAATATCGTCACCACCAACAATATGTTCTATGCGTGCGTAGCGTTGAAGCGCGGCGACGTGGACGGCGTTGTGGGCGGCGCGGTGTTCAGCTCTGCAGACGTTTCGAGAGCGGCATTCCAAGTCATCAAGGCAGCACCCGGCATCAGCTCGGTGTCAAGTTGCTTTGTCATGGTTCCGCCCGAAGATTTCAAATATAAGAAATATCCCGCATACATATTCTCCGATTGCGCGGTTATTCCGTATCCCACGAGCGACCAACTCTCCGACATCGTGGTTGCGGCGGCAGACAGCGCAAAGAAAATTTGCGAAATGGAACCGAAAATCGCAATGCTTTCTTTCTCTACAAAAGGAAGTGCAAAACACGAGGCAATCGACAAAGTGCGCGCGGCATACGAAAAAGTCAAAGCCGAACATCCCGAAATCAAGGTGGACGGCGAGCTTCAACTCGACGCGTCATTGGTTGACAGCGTAGCGGCGCAAAAAGCACCGGGCAGTGAAGTTGCAGGTCAAGCAAACGTGCTTGTGTTCCCCAACCTTGACGCAGGCAACATCGGTTACAAGATTGCTCAACGTTTCGGCAACTGCATGGCAATAGGACCGATCATGCAAGGTCTTGCGCTCCCCGTCAACGATCTCAGCCGCGGTTGCGTGGCAGAAGACATCGCGGCGGTTGCGGCAATCACCGCATTGCAATCCGTCAAGGAATAAGGAGTGTGACCATGAAAATTCTCGTTATCAACGCAGGCAGCTCGTCTTTGAAATATCAGCTTATCGACATGCAAAACGAAGAAGTGCTTTGCAAAGGCATTTGCGAGCGCATCACTTTTGCAGGCGGCGAACTTACGCAAAAAACGGCTGACGGCAGAAAGCTCAACATCAAACAAGACATGAAAAATCACACCGACGCTATCGAGCTTGTGCTCAAAGCAATGGTGGACGAAAAATACGGCGCAATCAAGTCTATATCCGAAATCGGCGCGGTGGGACACAGAGTGCTCCACAGCGGTGAAGACTTCAACTCGTCCGTTGTCATCGACGACGAAGTCATCCGCATTTGCGAAAAGAATGCCGAACTCGGACCGCTCCACATGCCCGGCAACATCGCGTGCATAAAGAGCTGCAGAGAAGTTATGCCCGGCGTGCCTATGGTGGCGGTGTTTGACACCACTTTCCACAGCACGATGCCCGCAAAGGCGTATATGTACGGCATTCCCTATTCAGTATACGAGCAATACAAGGTGAGAAAGTACGGTTTCCACGGCACTTCTCACAAATTCGTGAGCGAAGAGACAATCAAACTTCTCGGCAAGAAAGAAAGCAAGATTATCGTCTGCCACCTCGGCAACGGCTCGTCTATCTCGGCGGTCAAGGACGGCAAATGCCTTGACACGTCAATGGGCTTCACTCCGCTCGAAGGTCTTGTGATGGGCACTCGCTCGGGCGACATCGATCCTGCGGCAAGCGAATATATCCGTGCAAAACTCAACATGACGCCCGAAGATCTCGTGCAATATCTCAACAAGAAATGCGGCATGATGGGCATAAGCGAGCTCAGCTCCGACATGCGCGATCTCGAGGCGGCAATCGATGAAGGCAACCAAAAGGCAAAACTTGCGGTGGAAGTTGCCGCATACCGCATCAAGAAATATATAGGATCGTACGCTGCGGTGCTCAACGGCGTTGACGCAATCGTGTTTACGGGCGGCATCGGCGAACATAGCGACCTTATGCGCGCGCTTGTGATGAGCGATATGGAATATCTCGGCGTTGATTTCGATTTCGAGGCAAACAAGGGACGCGGCGACGGCATCAGAGAGATTTCAAAGCCTAACAGCAAAGTCAAAGTGCTTATCCTTCCCACCAACGAAGAATTGTCAATCGCAAGAGAGACGTTGCATTTGACTCAAAACTGAGATAGCAAAAACCGAAATATAAGCAAAATGACGGACGGTTTGAACAAAAAAACTGTCAAATCGTCCGAAAATGCAAAAATTATGCATAATTATCGCCAACTTTTCAAAAAGCGTTTGACATATTTATGTATATTTTATATAATCAAAAAGCTGTGTAAAAGCAACAGTTGTACAAATTGGAGGTAAGAAGATGGCAGTACCTAAAAATAAAGTTTCGAAATCAAAAACGAATTCCCGTTTTGCAAACTGGAAACTCAAAACTCCGGGCCTTGTTGAATGCCCGCAATGCCACGAACTTAAAAAGAGCCACCAAGTATGCCCGAAGTGCGGATACTATGATGGTGAACAAGTCGTTCAAAAAAAGAGCGAGAAGTAATCTAGAATCGTTGCAAGTGATAGGCGGTATGCAAATGCATATCGCCTTTTTTCTTGATATATTGATTATTGTTTGATATAATAATCAATAGAAATAAACATCGCGCGCTCGTGCGCGCTTGGGTGGTATATGAAAATTATCGTTGACGCAATGGGCGGCGACAACGCTCCCGAGCAAATTGTCATCGGAGCTATTGACGCCGTCAAGGCGGACGAAGACTTGTCCGTCGTTTTGGTTGGCAAAAAGAACGATATAGACGCAGTCCTTGCAGAAACTGACGGCAATTTCGACAAAAACCGCGTGGAAATCGTGGACGCGCAAGACGTCATCACAAATGACGAATCTCCCACAATGGCGATAAAGACAAAGAAGGAAAGCTCGCTTGTCAAATCGTTTGATTTGCTCATGAGCGATGAAAACGCTGGCGGTTTTGTGTCGGCAGGCTCAACGGGCGCAGTGCTTGTGGGCGCGTTTATGAAAGTGGGCAGAATAAAGGGCGTTTCTCGTCCTGCGCTTGCTCCCGTTCTTCCCACGCTCAAAGGCAACGGAGTGGTGCTTTGCGATTGCGGCGCAAACGTTGATTGCAAGCCTATCAACCTTCAACATTTTGCGATTATGGCAAGCGCATACGCAGAGGCTATGCTCGGTGTGAAGAGAGCAAGGGTAGGTTTGCTCAACAACGGCGCAGAGGCGCACAAGGGCAACGAACTCACGCAAGAGACCTACAAATTGCTCTCAGAGACGGAAGGCATAAACTTTGTGGGCAATTGTGAGGCTCGTTACATTCTTTCGGGTGATTATGACGTGGTGGTTGCCGACGGTTTCAACGGCAACGTCGCTCTCAAATCGGCAGAAGGCACGGCAAAAACCATGCTTTCACTCATCAAAGAAGGCGTGTACGGCGGTGGATTGCGCTCCAAAATCGGCGCATTGCTGCTCAAACCCGTGTTCAAGAGCGTGCAAAAGAAGATGGACTACAACGCTCACGGCGGAGCATGTTTCCTTGGCGTGAACAAAGTGGTGGTGAAGTCGCACGGTTCGAGCAAGGCAAAGTCTATCACTGCAAGCATCTTGCAAGCCAAATCTTTGGCGGAACGCAACGTGCCAAAAACAATCAAATTGGGCATTGACGCACTTAAAGGCTCTGAAGAATAAGCTATGAAAAAAGAAACGATTGGCGTGCAAAAAGGCGGCGAAAGCAATCAAAAATCCGCAAGAAAGGACTTTGACAAGCCCGCAAAATCAAAGCGCGATAAAAAGCCGAATTTCAAATCTCAACCGACAAAAAAGGTCGCATTAAGCGGTGCGGTGAAATATCCGCGTGAAAAGGCGCAAGACAAATCCGAGCGTTTAGATGCTCAAAAAAACGTGATCGAATGTGAAACTTTTGACAATGCGACCGTTGAGAGAATCCAGCAAATCGTCGGCTACAAATTCTTGGACAGACGCTTGCTTGAAAGAGCGTTCACTCACGGATCGAAAGATCAAAGCGCGACAAAGAACTATCAATCGCTCGAATTTTTGGGGGATAGCATCCTTGATTTTATCGTGGCAAAGCGACTTATGGAGATCAATCCCGACGCACACGAAGGCGCGCTCACTCGATTGCGCGCGCAAATTGTGTCAAAAGAGCCGCTTGCAGAAGAAGTGGGCAAACTCGGTCTTGAAAAATATCTCATAGTCGGCAAGGGCGAAAACGCAAAGGCGATAAGCAACGGACAAAAGACGATGTCGGATATTTTTGAGGCGGTGATTGCCGCAATATATCTTGACAGCAAGAGCATTGACGTTGCAGAGAGTTTTATCCTTTCAAAACTTGCCGATTTGTTCAACGGCAAGGGCAAACACGTGGGCGTTGACGACTACAAGAGCAAACTCAACGAATTTGCATCTCGCAACGACGTTGCGGTTTCGTATGAAGAGCTTAGACGCACTGGACCTGCGCACAATCCGACTTTTGTTGTTGAAGTGAAGGTCAACACCTTTGTTGCGGGCGTCGGAGAAGGAAAAACGAAACGAGAAGCCGAGCAAATTGCCGCAAAACAAGCCCTTGAAAAGATAAAATAGTCATTTTTGCAAAAAATCATATTAGTGCGTAAAATGTTTCACAAAACCGCGATTTCAAATTATCGCGGTTTTTCTGTATTCTAAACCTATATTTTTCAATCTATTAGCGAATGTTTCACGGCGCGTGTGAAACAAGTGTGAAACATCTTAAAAACCGCTTGAAAAATGCCGCTTGTTATGTTAAAATTATTTAGATTTATTATAAGGCGGTGTAGCATATTGTTAAATTTCGTCAAAATCGAAGCAAGGGGTTTCAAATCCTTTGCTGACAAAATCGAAATTCCGTTTCAGGAAGGCGTAACGGCGATTATCGGACCGAACGGGTGCGGCAAATCCAACGTTGCGGACGCTATCCGTTGGACGCTGGGCGAGCAAAGCGCAAAATCTCTGCGCGGCAAAAACATGCAAGACGTCATTTTTGCCGGCACGGAAAAGCGCAAGAGCATGTCTTATTGCGAAGTGTCGCTCACATTCAACAACTCGAATCAGCACATTTTCCCCACGATGCCTTTCGACGAAGTGGTCATCACGAGAAAACTTGATCGCAGCGGACTTTCCGAATACTACATAAACCACAATCGCGTTCGTATGCGTGACGTCATTTCCCTTTTCCACGACACGGGCATCGGCAAGGAGGGCTATTCCATCATCGGACAGGGCAGAGTTGCCGAAATCATGTCCGCAAAGCCGGGGGATCGCCGTCAGATATTCGAAGAAGCGGCAGGCATTTCAAAATTCCGCGCGCAACGCACCGAGGCGGAAAGAAAACTTGAAAAAACCGCCGTCAATCTCGACACGGCAAATCAGCTCATCGAAGAAATTCAAAAGCAAATCAATCCTTTGCGCCGCCAAGCAGAGACCGCGCAAAAGTATTTTGAACTCAAAGCCGAGCTGAAAAAGAACGAAGTCAATCTCTACATCTACAACTACGAGAACAACCAAGGCATAAAAGAGAAGATCAACGCCAAGATCGATAAGGCGGTGACCGAGCTTAGAATCCGCGAGATGCAACTTGCAGAGTGCGTCAAAAAATACGATGACAGCATGCGAGAGCTTGCCGGCATTGACAGAGTGTATGACGATGCCAACGGCGAGTTGTTGTCGCTAAAAGTCGACGCGGCGAAAATCGAAGGTCAAGCGGGCATTCTCAAAGAGCGTATCAACCACATTCAAGGCGAGATCACAAGACTTAACAGCGAGTTGCAATCTATTGACAATCAGCTCATCGTCAGCGGCAATCTCATTCAAAAGGCGGAAGAGAAGAAGGAAAGCGAGTTTCAAGCGTTCTTGCTTGCAAAACAGGAAGCGGACGCATTGGAAGCCAAGTATTCTTCGCTCACTCGTACGCTTGCGGGCTCGGAGACCGATCTTGAGGCTCGCAACACTGAGTACGTCCGCGCAATCGAAGAATTGGGCGCATTGAAGACCAATCTTTCAAGTATTGTTGCCGAAAAAGGTATCAACGAAGAGCGCGCCAAAAACTTGAACGCACTTGTCAATCAGCAAAAAGCGCGCCTTGACGAAGAACTCACCAATCTGTCAATATACGATGCAAACGTCAAATCCACAAAAGAGCGTATGCGTCAGCTTATGACGGAGTACAACGAGACGCTTTCCACAAAAATGGAGTGTCAAGAGGCGATAAAGAGTTATGCCGACGACGTGATTTCGCTCAACCAAAAGCTTGCGATCGTGCTGAGCAATCTCAACCTTGCAACGTCCATAAAGAACGACTATGCAGGCTATCAAGAGGCGGTCAAACGTCTTATGCAGGACTCAAAACACGATCCGGTGCTCGAGAGCAAAATCATGGGCGTTATGGCGGAAGTCATCACCGTTCCGAGCGATTTTGAGGCGGCAATCGAATACGCGCTCGGCGGAGCAATGCAAAACGTGCTTGTCGAGAACGAAAACGACGCAAAAGACCTTATCAACTATTTGAAACAAAAAGGCTATGGTCGTATTACGTTCCGTCCGCTATCTTCTTGCCGTCCGCGCCCCATACCTGCCGAACATCGCGGCATTTTGTCCGAGCCGGGCTGCTACGGGCTTGCGAGCGATCTTATCAAATACGACAAGCGGTTTGACGGATTTGTGCAGACGTTGCTTGGCTCGACCGTGGTTGTCAACAACATCGACAACGCAGTCAGAATATTCAAAAAATACAATCAAGCGGTGAAGATTGTCACTCTTGACGGCGAAATTTTCTCTCGCGGCGGCGAAATCACGGGTGGTTCGAGAAGATCTCAAACCAACGGTTTGCTTGCGCAAGAGAAGAAGATCGAACAATATCAAGCGAGTCTTGAAAAGATCAAGAGCAACATCGCGCTTTTGGACAAGCAAAAGCAAGAGCGCGAGCAAGAACTCAAAGATTGTGAAGAGCGCATCGAGAGTTTGAATAAGGAAATCGGCGAGTTGCGCATAGACAATGGGCTCAACGAAGACAAGGCAAAACAAGCCTTTGAAGTGACCGAGGCTCTCAAGGGCGAAATCTCCGAAAAGGCGAAGGAATACGAGATTGTCAAGTCGCGTATAAAGGAATTGGACGAAAAAGTCAGCTCCATTGACGAGCTTGAAAAGATTGTCAACGAGAGAAAGACGGAATACACCACCTTGCTTGAAAGCTCCAAGAGCACAAGCTCCGAGCAAAAGAGCGAGCGTGAAACCATGATGACGCAAGTCACCGAAATGCGAGTCAAACTTGCGGGATACAAGGCAAATCTTGACGCTATCGACCAAGAGCTCAACCGCTACAACCGCGAAAAGCAATCGCTTGAAGAAGACAAGATGGATTGCATTGCCGACCTAAAACGCGAAGAGCAAAATCTTGCCAACATCGAAAACGCGCCTGAAAAAACCGTGTTCTCAAAGGAAGACGAAGAACGTATTGCGGCTCTTGAAAAGCAAATTACGGAATTTTCCGAACGCAAGCAAATTCTCACCGAAAGCATCAAATCGCTTGACGCGGAGAAGACTCGTCTTACGGAAGAAAAGAGCAAGCTCGGCGAAGACAAGGTGCGCGCGGAAGGTATGTTGCAACAAGTGGACATTGAGATCCGCAATCAACAACAACACATTCTCGAAGAGTACGATTTGACGTATTCGAGCTGTCTTGAATTCAAAGATCCCGAGTTCAAGGCGTACGGCGCGCTGACCGTCATATCCGACCTTAAAAAGTCCATCAACAGGCTCGGCGACGTCAACCCGCTCGCTTTGCAGACCTTGCAAGAGACCGAAGAAAGACTTCAAGAGCAAGTGACCTATCGCGACGACATCCAAAAAGCGTATGATGACATCGTCACAATCATCAACGAGCTTACGGGCGAGATGCAAACCAAGTTTACGGACGCTTTTGCCCAAATCAGCGAAAACTTCAAGGAAGTGTTCCAACAACTCTTCGGCGGTGGCAAGGGCGAGCTGCGTCTAAACATGCAAGACACGGACGATCCGCTTGAAGCGGGTATCGACATCTACGCTCAGCCCCCGGGAAAGAAATTGCAAAACATCTCGCTTTTGAGCGGCGGAGAGCAAGCACTCACGGCAATATCCATATTGTTTGCAATCCTCAAGCTCAAACCGATGCCGTTCTGCGTGCTTGACGAAATCGAAGCGGCTCTTGACGATGCAAACGTCAACTTGTTTGCCGAATTCTTGAAGAAATTCAGCGACTACACGCAATTCATCGTCATCACGCACAGAAAACCGACCATGCGCCACGCAGACACGATTTTCGGTGTTACGATGGAAGAAAAGGGCGTCACCAAGATCGTTTCAATCGAATTTGAAGATGCGGTAAAACACGCAAAATGAGCAAAAACCGTCGCATAGGCAACGGCATCGCTTGCAAGCAAGCAATGCCGAGAGCCTGGCTAGGTTTATTGCTCTGCTAACCGCGCAGAGAATTTGCGCTCTCAGTTCAAGCAGGGGCAAAAACTCCTGTTGCAGTTTCGCCAAATTATCTGCTTGGTATGTTCGAAAGGGCGGGACACCCGCACCCGAATAAAAATGTCGCATAGGCAACGGCATCGCTTGCAAGCAAGCAATGCCGAGAGCCTGGCTAGGTTTATTGCTCTGCTAACCGCGCAGAGAATTTGTGACAGTTCAAGCAGGGGCAAAAACTCCGACCGCAGTTTCGCCAAATTATCTGCTTGGTGGCTCGCTCCGCTAGCGGTTTGTCGCAAAAGCCCCCTGTTGTCATTGCGAGCGCAAGCGTGGCAATCTCGCGGGAGCGGAATGATGTGAAATGACGTGCATATAGTGCCGTTTCGTTTCCACGAGATCCTTCGACAAGCTACTCGCAACAGCTATGCTTACGCATAGAACCTGCGGTTTTGCCTTTTTCAAAGGCGTTGCTACGTGAATACATATGCTACGCAACCCTTGCAAGCAAGTTGCTCCGCTTTGCATTGACAGGATGACAATAAGGGCGGCTCGTTGGAATATCGCCATTTGAATGGCAAGTACAATAAAATCTTATAAAGGATGACAATATGGGATTTTTTCAAAAAATCAAAGAAGGTATAAAAAAGACCAAAGACGCTTTCTCAAAAAAGCTGTTTTTTGCATTTTCCGCACGTGAACTCAACGATGAGTTTTATGAAAATCTCGAAGAAGCGTTGCTGACCGCCGACGTTGGCATAACCGCAACCGAAAACTTGCTTGAAGAGCTTAAAAACGAGATTTTCAAGCGCAAAATCAAGAAACCCGAAGATGCCAAATCCGTGCTTGCCGAGCTTATGGTGCAAGACATCGATTATGATGTGCCGGAGTATGAATATCCGCTCGTGATTTTGCTTTCGGGCGTCAACGGCGTTGGCAAAACGACTGCGATCGGCAAACTTGCGCACAGATTCAAAGAAGAAGGCAAGTCGGTTGTGGTTGCGGCGGCAGATACGTTCAGAGCGGCGGCAAGCGAGCAACTCGAAGTGTGGGGGCAGCGTGCAGGCGTGCGTGTGATTCGCCACAGCGAAGGCGCAGATCCTGCAGCAGTCGTGTTTGACGCGATTTCGTCCGCAAAGGCAAAAGGCAATGACGTTGTGCTTATCGACACGGCAGGCAGACTTCACAACAAGAAGAATCTCATGGCGGAATTGCAAAAGATTTGCCGTGTGGTGGATATAGAACTTCCCGAGGCGGACTTCCGCAAATATCTCGTGCTTGACGCAACGACTGGACAAAACGCGGTTTCTCAGGCGCAAATTTTCAGTGAAGACATCGACACTGACGGCATCATTCTCACAAAACTTGACGGAACGGCAAAGGGCGGTGTCGTGCTTGCAATCAGCGATGAAATCGGACTTCCCGTCGTATATGTAGGTGTTGGCGAACAAATCGACGATTTGATCCCCTTCAACGCAAAGGAATTTATCGACGCATTGCTGTAAAACAGTGGTTTAGATTATCAAAAAATGCAAAAGCGAGGCTGAAAAGTCTCGCTTTTGAAATTTCTTGAACGTTGAGTTTTGATATAACACTACGTTGCATTTTACGCTATATTACATTGATTTTTAATAAAGTAATATATTGGTTTTTTTTTGCATTGTATTTCGTTTGTGAGTCGGACTGTTTTGCGGTTTGGTGATAATATATGTTTTTAGTTAAAATAATACAAAATATGTCCGTATGTAATGTAAATTTGCTTGACACCCTTTTTAATTCGGAGTATTATAGTGTCAAGCAATTGTGTTTGACAGGTGCAATATGGACAGATTTGAAATTTCATTGCTCAGGAACTACTATGGTGCGCTCCTGACTCAAAGACAAAACGAGATGCTTGTTATGCATTATGACGAAGATTTGTCTTTTGGTGAAATCGCGTCCATTTGCGGCGTATCACGTCAAGCCGTTCTCGACGGAATCAACAAGGGCGAAAAGCATCTTGTAGAATTTGAAGAGAAGTTGCATTGGGTTGAAAAAGACAAGCGTATCAATAGTCTACTTGACGATTTGACCCTTGCCATCGGCAAGGATGAGACCAAACAAGCGGCTTGCGTGGCCGAGATCAAGCGTATATTGGTGGAATAATGGCATTATTTGAAAGTCTTTCTGACAGAATGAATCACATATTCTCGAAACTGCGCAACAAGGGCAGATTGACGGAACTTGAAATAAAGCAAGCGATGCGCGAGATTCGCGTTGCGCTTTTGGAGGCGGACGTAAACTACAACGTCGTGAAGGACTTCACGGCAAAGGTTAGCGAAAAGGCATTAGGAGAAGACATTCTCAAGTCTTTGACGCCTGCGCAACAAATCGTGAAGATCGTCAACGAAGAGCTTTGCGCGCTCATGGGCAGCACTCATCAAAAACTTGCCGTCAGCGACAAACAACCCACGATTTATATGATGTGCGGTTTGCAAGGCGCGGGCAAAACCACGATGTGCGGCAAACTTGCAACCTATCTCAAAAAGCAAAACAAAAAAGTGCTGCTCGTTGCAGGGGATATATACAGACCTGCCGCAATACAACAACTCAAAGTCGTTGCGGGCAAAGCGGGCACAGAATGTTTCGAGATGGGGCAAATCGATCCCGTCAAGATTGCAAAAGCCGGCGTTGAGTATGCCATCAAAAACGGCTACGACACGATGATAATCGACACGGCAGGTCGTTTGCATATCGACGAGGCTCTTATGGACGAGCTTGTCAACGTCAAAAAAGCGGTCAATCCCACAGAGATTTTGCTTGTGGTGGACAGCATGACGGGACAAGACGCAGTCACAGTTGCGGATACGTTCAACAAAAAACTCGATATAACCGGCGTCATCATGACGAAACTTGACGGCGACACTCGCGGCGGCGCGGCGTTGTCCATAAAAGCGGTGACGGGCAAGCCTATCAAATTCAACGGCACGGGCGAGAAGATGGAAGATCTCGAACCTTTCCATCCCGAACGCATGGCATCGAGAATACTCGGCATGGGTGACGTGCTTACGCTCATAGAAAAGGCAGAGCAGGCTATATCCCAAGACGAAGCTCTCAAACTGCAAAAGAAACTGAAAGAGAATTCTTTCAATCTCGAAGACTATCTCACTCAGCTTGAAAGCATGAAGAAGATGGGCAACCTTCAAGATATGATGTCCATGATCCCTGGCATGTCCGGCAAGCTCAAGCAAGGTGCGCAAATCGACGAAAAGCAAATTGCAAAAACCAAGGCGATCATTCAATCTATGACTCCCAAGGAAAGACGCAACCCCGAGATCATCAAAGCCTCTCAAAGAAAGCGCATTGCAAAGGGTAGCGGGACGAGCATCCAAGAAGTCAATCAACTGCTCAAACAGTTTGAAATGACCAAAGATATGATGGCTCGCATGCAAAAGGGCGGTTTGAAAGGATTGCGCGGCTTGAAAGGTCTTTTCGGCTGATAAGCTGCAAAAATCGGCAAGACTATTCCAAAACTCGCCGAAAAATAGAAATATATAACACAAAATATATATAAAAACAACAAAAAAAACAATTTTTCACACAAGGAGAATCAACACTATGGTTAAACTTAGACTCACCAGAATGGGCGCAACCA
Organism: uncultured Eubacteriales bacterium; assembly: GCA_900548005.1. Lineage (GTDB taxonomy): Bacteria > Bacillota > Clostridia > Christensenellales > CAG-917 > CAG-475. Next base: position 63,504 of record URIZ01000002.1, read on the forward strand.
AAGCACCTTTCTATCGCATCGTCGCAATGGACTCTCGCAAGGCAAGAGACGGCAAATACATTGACCAAATCGGCATCTACAACCCCGTTTCCGAACCCAAGCAAATCGTTATCGACGCCGACAAAGCAAAAGAATGGCTCGCAAAAGGCGCACAACCCACCGACACCGTTATGGGTCTTCTCGTTTCTCAAGGTATCGTCGAGAAAAAGTAATTGGTGATTTCAAATGATTGAATTGGTCGAATATCTCGTCTCATCGCTCGTTCCCGACGGCGATTACACCGTCGAGATGATAGAAGGCGCCAATGCAAACGACATCATTGTCACGATTGCAAAAAAGGACATCGGAAAAGTCATCGGCAAGCAGGGCAGAATTGCAAAAGCAATCCGCACTCTCGTCAAATCCGCAAGTGCAAAAAGCAACGTGAAATACAATGTCGTCATTGAAGAGAAAAATGAAATCTGAGTTGACTATCGGAAAGGTTTTGAAACCGCGCGGACTCAAAGGAGAATTGAAGTTTGAGACTTATTCTTCCGATCCCGCACGGTTTTCTTGCCTGAAAAAACTCGGTATCGACAATACGGAATACGCCGTTGAGCGTATCAGCGTGGAAGGCAACGTGGCTTATTGCGTGCTTTTTGGCGTTGACAGCGTGGAAAAGGCGGAAAGTTTGCGCGGAAAACTTGTCACTTGTGACAGGAACGATTTGCCCGCGCTTGAAGAAGGAGAGCATTATATCGTGGACATGATCGGTCTTGCCGTGGTCGTAAACGGCGAAACGAAAGGCAGAATCAGCGACATTTTGCAATATGGATCTGCCGACGTGTACGTTGTCAAAAACGGCGACGTTCAGTTCAGTTTCCCTGCGATAAAAGGCGTTGTCAAACAGGTTGACATCGATGGCGGAAAGATTGTCGTTGATGATTTTCTATTTGACAGAGTGGTTGTCTACAATTGATGCTTTCAACAAATTCGGCGCATTAGATAGCCGAATTTTTGTTGTATAGAACGATATATTACTTCGTTTGGCAAATCGAGAAGATATATCTTTTTATATAAGGAATTTCAAAAACCGTCGGTCTTGTCCGCGGTATGAAAGGTGAAAAAATGAGATTTGACGTTCTTACGATATTTCCCGAATATTTTGACGTGCTGCGTCTTAGCCTTCTCGGAAAGGCGATAGACGGCGGCAAATTTGACGTTCAAGTCACAAATATCCGCGATTTTTCAAAGGACAAGCATCTCAAAACCGACGATACGCCTTACGGTGGCGGCGCAGGAATGGTGATGACTCCCGATCCCATCGTGAGCGCAATCGAAACGCTCGATCCCAATCACGAGGCATGGAGAGTGTATATGTCTCCGCGCGGCAAGCGGCTCGGCCAAAAGAAAGTGGAAAGCCTTGCAAAAGAGAAGAGAATACTCATCCTTTGCGGCGACTACGAAGGTGTGGATCAAAGAGCCATCGACATTGCAATAGACGAAGAGTTGTCAATCGGCGATTATGTGCTTACGGGCGGCGAATTGCCTGCTCTTGTGACCATAAACGCCGTGGCAAGATACGTTGACGGAGTGCTTGGCAGTGACGAATCCACCAAGGAAGAGAGCTTTTCCAACGGACTTTTGGAATACCCGCAATACACGCGCCCCGAAAACTATCGCGGCTACAAAGTGCCCGAAGTGCTGCAATGCGGCAATCACAAGGACATCGAGAAGTGGCGACTTGAAAAATCGCTTGAAATAACGATGAAAAATCGTCCTGATTTGTTCAGAGAGTTGGATTTGAAAGAGTTTTTGCCGACCAAGAAGTCGAAACGTCGCAGATAACCGAACAAATTGCTCGCACGCCGTATCGCAGTTTTCAATGCGATACGCGCAGTTTCACGTTTAATAATAAAAGGAGAATGACAGTGAATATACAATGGTTTCCCGGTCATATGACGAAAGCAATTCGCATGATGGAAGACAATCTTCGTCTTGTGGACGCGCTTATATACGTTATTGACGCAAGAGCGGTGTATTCTTGCGACAATCCCCTTTTCAACAAACTTTTGCAAGGCAAAAAAGTCCTTTACGTCTTCAACAAATGCGACCTGGTGGACAAAAACGACCTTGCGCTTTGGTGCGATGAGTTCAAGCGACAGGGCAAACCTTTCGTCAAGGCGATAGGCACGTCCGGCGACTGCTCGCAAATCGTTGCGGGGCTCAAACAAGTCGTTTCCGACAAAATCGAAAAATACGCCGCAAAAGGCGCGAATATATCTGTCAGAGCAATGGTTGTGGGCGTGCCAAACAGCGGAAAATCCACAATCATCAACGCTATGGTCAAAAAGGCGAAAGCGGTGACGGGGGACAGACCCGGAGTCACGCGCGGAAAGCAATGGCTGTCCATTGACAACGTAGACTTTTTGGACACTCCCGGCACGCTGTGGGGCAAGTTTGAAGATCAAAAAGTCGCGCATCATCTTGCTTATATCGGCTCGATAAGAGAAGACATCCTCGATGAGTGTGAGCTTGCGTTCGACTTTCTTGACGAGATAAAAAAACTTTATCCGCAAAACCTTGCGGATCGTTACAATTTGAGCGGCGAAAACGATGATACGCTTGCGATTTTTGAAGAAATCGCATCGACAAGAGGGTTCAAGCTCAAAGGCAATCAGCCCGACTACGAGCGCACGGCAAAGATGATAATCGACGAGTTCAGGAAGGGCAAACTTGGCAAAATCATGCTTGAAAAACCCAAAGCGAAACTTGTTCTCAAAGAAAATTAAAAACAAAGAAATATCCGACAATATCGATATTCTAAACACATAAAATCGGTTTTTTGACCAATTTATAAAACGCAAAACCAAGGATAAAATTATGGTTAGACCCGAAGATCTGATGACGTATGAAAATCAATTGCGCGAAAAAGGTTATCGCTACATTTGCGGCGTTGACGAAGTGGGGCGCGGTCCGCTTGCAGGACCTGTGACTTGCAGCGCGGTGATTATGGATCTTGACGATTTGATTGTCGGTGTGAACGACAGCAAAAAAGTGTCCAAAAACAAGCGTGAAAAGCTCTTTGACGTGATTTTGTCAAAGGCGGTTGCGGTGTCCACGGTGTCTTATCCGCCCGAAAAGATCGACGAGATGAACATTCTCAACGCAACAAAGGCGTGTATGAAGGACGCAATTATGTCCCTTGACGTCACGCCCGATATCGTCATCGTTGACGCGTTGGAGCTGGATATTCCGTACAAGACGTTCGGCATCGTGCACGGAGATGCATTGTCCTATTCGATCGGCGCGGCTTCTATCGTTGCAAAGGTGACAAGGGACAGATACATGGAAGACATGGCAAAAGTCTATCCGCAATACGACTTCGATCACAACATGGGCTACGGCACGGCAAAGCACATCGCGGCTCTCAAAGAGTTTGGCGCAACGCCCATACACAGAAAATCGTTTATAGGACACTTTGTCAAATGAATACGAAAAAAATCGGTGAAGTCGGCGAGAGTCTTGCTCGCAACGTGTATGAAGAAAATGGGTATACCGTCCTTGAAACCAACGCAAAATACGCAGGGTGCGAGGCGGATCTGATTTGCGAGTGCTACGTCGATGAAAACGGCAACGTGCAAAAGCGCAAAAAGAAAAGCTCGTTTGTGAAACTTTTTCACAAATTGCTTGGCATAGAGCCGCTTGAGAAGGGCGAACGCACGATAGTTTTTGTTGAAGTCAAGACGAGATCTTCATCGGATATGGGCGCGCCGCAAGAGGCGGTGACGCCGTACAAGGCGGGCAGATACGTGACGCTTGCAAAGGCGTATCTTGTCGAGCATCGCCTTCAAAACGTGAACGTGCGATTTGACATTTTCGCCGTTGACGACACGGGCTATGAGCTTATCCAAAACGCATTCACGGAGAATGACGCAAAGTACCCTAAAAACCGAGTGAGTTTCAGAAAATAACGCTTATCCGCTCGATTTTGCGTCAGAAATGCAAAAAAATCATTAAAAAGTCAGATTTTATTGTTTATTCGCTTGTTAATAAACTTTATTTATGATAATATAACACGCGTGACTCGGATGTTCCGCTGGCAAGAGACGCTTGTGAAAGAACATTTGGAAAATACAGGAGGTCCAATATGAACATTATCGACACTATCGAAAGAGAAGGCATGAAACAAAACTTGCCTGCAATCGCAATCGGTGACCAAGTTAAGGTCAACGTCAAGGTTGTTGAAGGTACGAGAGAACGTATCCAAACCTACGAAGGAACCGTCATCGCAAAGAAAAACGGCGGCATCCGCGAGACCATCGTCGTGCGTCGCGTGACGTTTGGCGTCGGCGTTGAAAGAACGTTCCCCATCCATTCACCGAAGATCGACAGCATTCAAGTTGTGCGTCACGGCAAAGTGCGCCGCGCTAAACTCTATTACTTGAAGAACAGAACCGGTAAGGCTGCAAAACTCAAAGAAGTCTAATACCGTTTTCGGAGAGAATTTTATGAAAAAAAGAATTGTTTTCATAAGTGCAATTGTGCTAGTCTGTGTGCTAGCACTTTTCGCATTTACCGCTTGCAACACGGCAAGCAGTGAAGTTGGCGAAGAACTTGTCAAAAACGGCGATTTTTCTTCATTCAACACCACCACCAAGAAGTTCGACGGTTGGACAACGTCTTCATCGAGCGTGATTTTTTATCGTTCGCTCGTGTCGGACGACGAGACCAACAACTACGCATTGTCAATCGACAACACGTCTGCAGGTTACAACTATTTGCAACAGTCCATCAAAGTGGACAACGGCAAGATCTACAAGGTCAGCGTTGAGTTCAAGATCGAAAGCGACCTTTCCAACAAGACCGGCGCATACGTGACTTTCCTTGAAAACGTCGATTACAAATTCGTGTCGCACTCAACCAAGACCAACGGTTTTGTCACCAGCACGTTCTACGTTCGTCCCAAGAACACCGACTATCTCACGCTCGCGCTCTGCATCGGCTCAAAAGACAATGCTTGCAAGGGCAAAGTGTACTTTGACAACGTGTCCGTTCAACGCGTAGAAAAAGTGGCGGAAGGTTATTCCGTTGTCAACTTCAAGAAAGCCAAGACCGTCATGACCAATGCGGACGCAAACGGCATTTGCTTTATCGTGCTTATGACTCTGTTCGGAGTGGTGGCACTTTGCGGCGCATACATCCTTGTAAGACGCGTGTACGCAAGAAAAGACGCTTTTGTCGATTTCGGCGCAAGCGTTGCATACGAAAAGAAAGCACCCAAGGCGCAATCCAAGTGGTACAACAACAATTGGTTTATCGCATCGATGATTATGATCGGCGCTGCGCTTTTGAGACTTATCTTCTTGCTCACCATGTACGGCATGGGCGGTGAAATGACCGGCACTATCAAAGTGGCAAAAGAGTATCTCGGCGTCAACAACGGCGTGTTCAACTTCTTTGAGAAGATGTCCGCGCTCAACACCACAAGCACCTATTCGCCGGGCGCGCTCTACATCCTTGCCGTTCTCGGTTTCACAACCAAGGGGCTTGACGCAATGTCAACTTCAATCGTGTTCCGTCTTATCAACTTGATTGCGGACGTTGCGGTTGTTGGCATGATCTATTTCTACGGTCAAAAACGCGTGGGCAACAAAATTGCGACAATTTACGCTTGTTTGTACGCACTTCTTCCGCTCTCGCTTGTCATGAGCGGCATCAACGGCACGTTTGAGTGCTTGCTCATCGCGCTTGTGATCGCATCTCTCATCCTTATGATAGAGAAGAAGTATCTTGCAACCTACTTTGTCATGACGCTTGCAGCAGTGCTCGACATCCGCGCTCTCGCTGTTGCGCCCATCATCGTCGCATACTTTGTGTATATGTACATCAAGGACGACGAAAACGCAAAGAAATTTACGTCCAACCGCGCAAAGATCGTCTTTGGTCTTGTTGCGTCATTCGTGCTTGCATACTTGCTCACGATCCCTTGCTCTATCCACCAAATCCAAGGCGGCGACGCTTTCTTCGGATTCAAAGTCATGGTGCAAGAGATGACCAACACCAAGTTCTTTGTCAAGGATGCGTTCAACCTTTACGGTATGGTCGCAATGAATGGCAAGACTTCGCAACAAAGCGTCAACATTCTCAACCTTATCTTCATCCTTGTGCTTGAAGCATACGTCATCTCGCTGTACTTCAAGAACCGCAACAAACAAGAGCTTCTCCTTCTTGCGTCCTTCACGCTGGCAGTGATTGCAGTGTTCACAATCAAAGTGACCTACACCTACTTGTTCTTGTCCTTGGCTCTTGCGCTCATCTACACGATGATCAGCGGCGACAGAAGAATGTACTTTGTCACAAGCGGCATCGCAACGCTCGGATTTATCAACTTCGCGCAACTTATGAACCAAAGCGGTTTTGTCAAGAGCGGCGTCATCAACAGCTCTCTCACGAGCTTTGAAACAACCGGTCCGTTCTACATCGTGTTCAGCGTGCTCGCAGTGCTCCTTGTCGGCTACTACGCATACGTGACCTACTCGATCACCAACAACACCAAGATCGTTGACATCAAGGCTATGCCCGATTCTCTTGCAACCACCATCAAATTCGGCATCAAGAATTTGAAAGCAAAGTTTGCAAAGAACGACGAAGAGTAATACTAGACTAAAAATCATCGCGTATTTACGAAATGCCCGCAATTTTGCGGGCATTTCTTTTGTTCGCTTGATTTTTAGTCTGCTAACCGCGCAGAAAATCTCAGTTATCATATCATACATGGTTAAAAGTTCCAACCGCAATTTCACGAGATTGTCTGCTTGGTGGATGCGCCGTTGGCGCAAGCGGATATTTTTCATTTCGTTTGTAGCATGTAGCGATAATAAAAAGCACTCTTTCGAGTGCTTTTCAATCCAAATCTATGTTGTTTGCGTCAAACGACGGGGAATTGAGAAACTCGCTCACCGATACTCCCAAACCGTTTGCAAGCATAATCACGGTTTTCAAAGTAATGTTTTTGGTGCGTCGTTGCATAATGCTTTTTATCGTCGCAAAAGGAATTCCGCTCAATATTGCAAGTCGGTATTGAGTGATATTTTTCTCTTCAAGATATTGACATAGCCTGTCAACTACGACGTCGTTCAATGTTTTCATAACTCTATTTTATAGTACTTCGCAAAAAATATAGGATGATACATCATTCTTTTGGTTGACGTATCATCCTAAAATTAGTATAATAATGTTATAAAATCAATTTTTCTATGCAATTATGAACTACAAAACGATAATGCATATTTGAGTGTATATGAAAGCGATTGAAAATAAAAATTATAGCAAGTATGAAAACATACGTGAGATATTATCTTATGCGCTGGTTATTGTTTTAACAGTGCCTATTATTATAATTGCTATAATATATACTCCTAAAGTTAATTCATATACTTATCGTAAAATTGATTATGGGATGGATATGAGTGAAGTGATTGACATTTTGGGAAAAAAATATGAGCTTGTAGAATCTTTTACTTTTTTAGATAATAATTGCGTTGTCCTTAGATGGATAAATTTAGTAGAAACGAAATATATAGCAGTTTCTTTTGTTAACGACAAAGTTGTTGCAAAAGCAAAAGGCAGTTTGAAGAACAAAAGCACTCGTGAGAGTGCTTTTGTTGCTTTTTTTTGTAATTTTCAATATTTTTTCACAGCGGAATTTTTGTAGGTGCAAAAGCGGATGGTGTAGCCGTTGTCGTCTATGGGATCGCTTTGCTCTGTGCAATGCCAGTTGGCAAGTTGGTCGAGATTGTCGTGGAAGACTTCCGCGCCGCCGTCCGCGTCCACTTTTGTGACGTATGCCGTTTCGCAGTAGGGCAGGAGCGTGTGATACATCATTGCGCCGCCCACAACGTAGACGTTGTCTTGGTCGTATTGCTTGATTGCGGCAAACAGCTCGTCAAGAGAGCGCACAAGGATATAACCCTTTGTGGTGGCGTCTTCGTCCGTGCCGTTTGGGTTGAGCACGATGTTTACGCGGTTTTTGAGTGGCATGCCGCCCGGGAAAGACAAAAGGGTGTTGCTGCCCATAACCACGACTTTGCCGCGCGTATGTTCGACAAAATGGCGCATATCGGCTTTGAGATTGAACAGCAAGTCGTTTTTCTTGCCCAATCCCCATTTGTTGTCAACTGCAAATATTGTTTTCATCAGATAGCCACTTCGATTTTTTTGTCGAGTTTTGTGTAGTTGTAGTCCACAAGCTCGAAGTCGTCCACGGTGAAGTCGTAGAAGTTTTTCACGTCCTTGTTCATTTTGAATGTTGGGGCGGGATATTGCGGATTTTTCAAAATCTCTTCCACGATAGGCACGTGTCTGTCATAGATGTGCGCGTCGCTTATCACGTGCACAAATTCGCCAACTTCCAGACCGCTCACTTGCGCGAACATGTGAAGAAGCACTGCATATTGCACCACGTTCCAGTTGTTTGCGGTGAGAGTGTCCTGACTGCGCTGATTGAGAATGCCGTTGAGCTTGTTGCCCGTGACGTTGAAGGTCATGGAATAGGCGCAAGGGTAGAGATGCATCTCGTGCAAGTCTTGGAAGTTGTAGATGTTGGTGAGAATACGGCGGGAACTCGGATTGTTTTTCAAGTCGAAAAGAACCCTGTCCACTTGGTCGAATTCGCCTTCGGGGTATACGCTCTTGACGCCGAGCTGATAGCCGTACGCTTTGCCGATCGAGCCTGTTTCGTCCGCCCAACTGTCCCAGATGTGAGAGTTGAGATCGTGCACGTTGTTGCTCTTTTTTTGCCAAATCCACAAAATCTCGTCTATTGCCGACTTGAAAGCGGTGCGGCGAAGGGTGATTATGGGAAATTCTTTTGACAAATCGTAGCGATTGACGATGCAAAACTTCTTTACGGTGTGCGCGGGAGTGCCGTCAAGCCAATGCGGACGGACGGGGAGATCTTGGTCGCTTATGCCGTTGTCGAGAATATCTCGGCAAGTGTTGATGAAAATTTGGTCTGCTATGCTCATTTGCGTTTTCTATTGTTTCATTCGGCTTGATCTGCCGAAAGTGATGTGTGTTAGTCTTTGATGACAAGTTGCGCGTTGATCTTTCGCATAAGGTCGATAGGCACTTTGATGACGCGTCTGTCGTAGGTGACAAGCCCGTTCATCTCTTGCTCGACGTCGCTGACTTCGGTGTATACGGTTGCCGAAAGACCTTTGTCGATCTTTGGCACGATTGTCTTCATATACAGCCTTTCGATTGCTCTTGCAATCTTTTCGGGCTTTCTGTAAATGCGGTATCCGAATTGATTGTCGGGGGAGTACATGTGACCTTCCGTCTTGATTGCGTATCCGCCGAATTCGCTCAAAATGTAGCATCTATCGTCATTTCTCGGCACGAACAAGGGCTTGAAGTAGATGTGCAAGCTCTTTGTATCCGACGTGCCTTTGCCTTGATCGTTCCAGCCGCTGACCGAGTCGATAAGGCGAGTGGGGTCGATCTTTTTCATCTCTTTTGTGATGCGCACGGAGTCGAATTGTCCCCAGCCTTCGTTGAAAGGCACCCAAACGGCGAGCGATACCACGTTTTTGAGATGGTTCATCGTCACTTTAAGCTCTCTTTCAAACTCATCTCTGCCTTCCTTGTCGGCGCGAGCGAGCTTTTTGTAGCCTGCCTCGTTGTCGTCTTTGATGTGGTATTCAAACACTGTGGCGAGAAGTCCTATGTAGAAAAGATTGTATTTGCTGCCGCCGCTGACCATATCTTGCCACACGAGAATGCCTTCTTTGTCGCAATGGTAGTACCAACGCAAAGGCTCGATCTTGATATGCTTGCGAAGCATATTGAAGCCCATGGATTTGACCATCTTCACGTCCCATTCGAGAGCGGCGTTGGATGGCGGAGTGAGCATGCCGTCCGACCAATAACCTTGATCGAGAAGACCGGTGTGGAAGTAGGGTTTGTTGTTGAGCCCCATACGCTTGAAGCCCTTGGAGTCCGTCACCCAACTGAACTTGCGCATGCCGAAGTAGGAGCGGACGATGTCGTTGCCCACTTTGAAAGCCACGTCGTAGAGTTTTGGATTTTCGGGAGACCAAAGCTCGTAGTTTTCAAGTTTGACAGAAGCGGTATCACCTGCAAATTGACCTGCAAACAGTGTGTTTTCGCCATCGAGAATGATGACGTCGACGGGGACGTTTGCGGATTTTTCAAACTTGAAATTGATTGTATCGTCGTCGATATTCGGGACTATAGTGACGTCTTTGAGATAGACTTCGTCCATGCTTTCAAGCCACACGCTTTGCCAAATGCCCGATTGCGGAGTGTACCAAATGCCGCCCGGCTTGGACGATTGTTTTGCGTGGGTGTGATAGGAAGTGTCGCAAGGGTCTGTCACAACAAGCTCTATGACGTTTTCGCCCGCTTTTGCGATGCCCGATACGTCAAATTCAAAGGGGACGTAGCCGCCGATATGCTCGCCGATTGACACGCCGTTGAGCTTGACGGAGCAGATCATATCTACAGCGTCAAAGTGTATCACCGTGTGCGCTTTCACAAAATCGGGCGCAAGATTGAACGAGCGGTGATAGTACAAAACGTCGTCAGGAGTCACTCTCGTGCCTTCGGGAAGCCCCGACAAAAGAGATTCGGGAGAGAAGGGGACGAGAATTTTGCCTTGATATTGTCCGTCAAAAGCCTCGCTCTTGCGAAGGATTGCATAATCCCATTCGCCGTTGAGCGTGACATAGCTGTTTCTTGCAAATTGCGGACGCGGATATTCGCTGAGCGGAATCGCGCCGACTTCAAAAGGTGTGCGAAGTCTTACTGTTTTCATAGTCTACTCCTTTATAATTTATATAAGTATATCACAATAACCGACACTCCACAATACCAAAACGCAAAAAGTATTGTGAGATTTTCAAAATCGCAAGATATAATCCACTTTGTTTTTTTTTATTGAGAAAAATTCGTATGTTCGCAATATTTTTTGACTAAATTTGTCTTGCGTGCTATACTGAAAGCACAAAAAAGGAGACACGATTATGCGAATTTACGTTGGCTCGGACTCTCACGGTTCAAGTCCCGATATAGACAAGTTTTTCTCGATTGTCGATGAGTATAGGCTCACTCATCCCGACACCAAAGCGGTGCTTTTGGGCGATATATACAATCATGGTCCGCGCAATCCGCTGCCCAACGGATACGCACCCATGAAAGTTGCCGAGCGACTCAACGCCGAAAAGGACTATATCACCGTCATACAAGGCAATTGTGACAGTGAAGTCGATCAAATGATAAGCGATTTTGAGATAAAACACGACTTTTTCATGCAATGGGGCGCACGAAGACTGTATTTCACGCACGGACACAAATGCAATCCCGATTTGCCGCTCAAAGACGCAACAAAGGGCGACATCGTTTTCTACGGCCATTTTCACAGAGCCGCCGTTGAAGAAGTTGACGGCGTGATATACGTTTGCGTGGGCGCACTAGGCATGCCAAAGCCCGACACCGTCCGCTCCTATGCAATCGTTGACGAGCATGAAGTGACGATAAAAGCACTCGAAACAGGCGATATTATTTTCCGCTTCGACATCTGATTTTTGCATGGTTCAAGCAAAATGCGGTGGTTGAAATTGCAATAATAGCCGAGTTTTGCCACCCCGGTCGCAATTTTGAAAAAAATCAATTAAGCAGATTAGAACACCGAAAAAAACGCGGTGTTCTTTCTTTTTCTCGTTACTGTTTTTTACAGAGTATTTTTAAAAAAAATTTACGATTGCGGTTTCCGTTTAGAAACGAAAACCCCGAAAAAATTCGGGGTTTTCTGAAAGTGTTTTTTTGCAAATTCAAGTCATTCGACGCCCGCTACGCTGACGTTTTCAAATTTTGCCGCATAAGGTCCTTCATAGCCTGCGGATACGTATCTGTCTTGTGAGAAGACGACGTTTTGTTGCGCTTCTATGAGATTACCGTTGACCGAGCCGCCGGTAACCGGGGTGATTTTGCCGTCTTTGACGAGATATGCAAGTCTTATTTCGCCGCCGAAATGTCCCGACATTGCGTCCGTTTGGAAATCGGAGAACGTAACTGCAACAAGACAAGGTTTCTTTTTCATATCTTCAAACGATTCGCTTCCTTGATTGTCGCATCTGGTCTTTGAAAAGTTGCCCGTAGGTTTTAGACCGAGATAGCGGCAAAACGGCGTGCTTCCGTGAATCGCGGTGAGTTTGCCGTCTTTTATGATTTGCAAATCTTTCATTCTGATGCCGTCAGAGTTGAACGGGGCTGTTGCAACGAGCGTCAAATCCACTTTGTCTTTCTTTGCGTCGTTTTGTACGTCGTCGCCGATGTTCCAAGACGAATAATGCGGATAAATCATATCCGCCGCCGATTTTTCGGTGTAATACGTCATTATTTCGGCAAGATTGTCCGCACAAATAACAACGTCGTATTTTCCGCTCTTCAACGTCTTTTTAGCGCGCGCTCTGTCGTATGCGTAATCGAGATATTGCTTCACGCCTTCCTTTATCGCGTCAACGTTTACGTCGTCGTATTGATATTGATTGATAAGTTCGACGTCTTCGGGCTCTTTGCATTGAACGACATAGTCGCCTTTGCACACTGCATCGGTGAATGACACGTCCGTGCCGTTTGAAGACACCACACGCTTGAAGTATCTGTGGCAGAACACTTCGGTTGAATTGATATACGCGTGCTCGTTTGTGTCGGCAGAGAAGATTGCCGCCGCCATTTTGCCGGCACTTTCCGCAAGCGGTTTTTCGGTGAGTTCGTTCTTTTTGCAAACACATTCGGACGTTTCCTTTTCGGGATCGTCGTAGTCGGGATTCATAGCAAATTGCGCGGCGTAGTACGCGCTTTCTATTTCCGCCTTTATTTCTTGTTCGGTCATAGACGCAATGACGTTTGCGCCCATACTGCCAGAGAGTTTTTTGCCGTCTTTTTCGCTTTCGCGTACGACGGTCACGACAAATTTGTGCGTGTCTTTTATTCTTCTCGTGTCAAGTTGATGCTTGACGAAGAAAAGTTCGGCGGATTCTTCTTTTACTTCGTTTATTCTCCAACGGTTTATACCGCATTCGGAGAGAATTTTCTTTATTTTTTCAATCATATCAGTGCTCCTTATCCAAGTCTTATGCGAGCCTTCATATACGGGCCGCCGTCAGAGACTTTCACCCATTCTTTGTAGCCTTTTCCGCAATAGCCGCCGCCGCAGGTGACGAGTTGTCCGCTCATCATTGACACCGATTTGAGAAGGTCGGGAACGTATCCCGTGAGAACGATAGGTGAGAAGATTTTTCCTGTGAGTTTGCCGTCTTTTATTTCTCTTGCCGTGGTTACCATGCATTGAATACCCCAGTTTTTCGGGTCTTCCATGCCGCTTGACGGAGATTCGAGCAGGAAGCCGTATTTGATTGACGCAATCATTTCGTTAAGAGTGACGTTTTGTGCCGCGCCTTCGAAATACGTGTTGGTCATTCTCGTATACACTTTGCGCTCGTAACTTTCACGTCTGCCGTTGCCCGTCGGTTTTACGCCGAGTCTTGCAGCGGAGAGTGCGTCGCACATACCTTTTTTGAGAATACCGCCGTTTATAACGACCGTGTCGCTCGTTAGCGTTCCTTCGTCGTCGAACCACATCGTTGCAGAGTCGTCAACCGCGTTGCCGTCGTGCATAGTCACAAGATCGCTTGCGACTCTTTCATCGATAAAGGACGCGGCAAGTGCTCTGTCTTTGACGAACATATCCATTTCCACGCCGTGCCCGAACGCTTCGTGAACAATCATACCCGTGGTGTCGGGATCGCAAATGCAGTCGTATTCGCCGGGGATCATCTGTTCGCTAGAAAGAAGTTCGATAGCCTTGTTTGCGACTTCGGTTGCAAATTCTTCCATTCTGTCGAGAATTTCCGCTCCGCCGAGTTGAGAGAACCCTTTATACGCGTCTTTGACTTCTTCGCCGCGAAGCGCAAGCGCAACGATTGCGCCGTTTGTCCACATAACCGTCTGATCAAGGTCGCGATTTTCGGAGATGAAAAGTTTTCTGAATTTTCTGTACGATACGTTGACCATTGCGTCGAGAACGCCGTCCACGCTCAAAGTTTTGTTGCGGATGGAGTCGAGTCTTTCGAGAATTTTTTCGTCGCCGAGTTCGCGCGGGTCGATTGCGTATCCCGAAACTTTTTTGAGAGTTGCCGTCTCGTCGCTCGGAATAGGGGTGGGAAGCGGTTTGATTCCGTCGGGGACGTTTGCGGTTTGATGTGCGATACGTTCGTCGATTGTTTTGACGATTTCGGGGATTTTTTCTTCCGAAAACTCGTTGAAAGAGTATTCGGCGCAACCGATTTGGTCAAAAACTCGCACCACGTAGCCCGAGCCGCCGCCTAGACCTACGTTGTTTATTCTTTTGCCTGCGCGATTTATTCTCCACGCGCGGCTGTCGTCCTGCACGGCAAGCACGGAAGCATACGCGTATTTTTTGCGAAGTTCCGACACGAGATTTTTGAGTGCAGGCTTGACAATGTCAAGTTTTTCAAACATATTTTTGCTCCTTTATAGAAATTGCGCACTTGTGCGCTTCTCTTTTACGTTTATATTATCGACCCGTATCGAACATTTGTCAACCTTTGCGCGCACGATAATTTATAGAATATGAAAAATATTTCATATTGTCATGCGACTTATTCGGTTTTCCGCATTAAATCAAAATAGACCGAACTTGTACGGTGTAGTCTAATTTGCAGTTAGGCGTATTTTGGTATAAAAAAAGCACCGTACGGTGCTTTTTCCGTTTGCCGTTATTTATTGCAGGGGAGATTTTTATCGGGGCATCGGAAGGGCATGAATTTGCCGCAAAGCTCGTTCATAAGAGCGATGTCCAAGTCTTCGAATATGACGTTGTTGGCGTATTTCTTTGCCGACTCGATCGTTTCGTCCGATTTGACCGTCCACATAAGGATAGGCAGTTTTTTGCCCCATTTGAGCAGCCATTTGTTTTCTGAAAGGGAAGGAGAGCAAGCTCTTGCGTCGTATGCGATGAAATCGGGGCGTGTGAGCTTGCAGACAAACATCTTGCCCATAAAGTCGGAGGGGAACCATCTGAGATGTTTCAGGTCGGGAGAGCACCAAGTGCAAAGCTCGCCCACGGGGTAGTCGCTGTGACGTTTTGCATAAAGCACCGCGCCGAAGTCGAAAGATTGAAGGGCGATGTTGCCTTTGTAGTCCACTTCTTTGAGCGTCTTTATCGTTTCGCGCGCGATGCGGTGATTGAAGGGATTGATGCCTTTTATCTCGCACAAGATGCCCACTTTGCCGTCTACAAGAGCGAGAAATTCTTTGAAAGTGGGGATTGTGTATTCGGTGTTTGCGAGCGGATATTTTTTGAGTTCTTCAAGATTGCAGTCCTTCACGAGCTTGTCTATGCCGCAAACGCGTTTGAGATTGTCGTCGTGAAAAACCACCACGTGACCGTCTTTTGTGACGTGGACGTCAATCTCGATATTGAAGTTGTTGTCGATGGCAAGTTGGTATGCCGGCATGCTGTTTTCGGGAAATTCTTCGTTGTGAAGCCCGCGATGCGCGATAGGTCTTGCAAAAAGCCATTGAAAATTCATATCTTTTCCCCTCGATTTTGTATTTTATTTTCTTGACTAAAATTTTATATTTCTATTATAATAAAGTCAATGATTTTTTTCAATTATCCCGAATTTTTGTTGCGTATCGCTTTCAAGGCGTCAAAAATCGCCGATTAAATCTAATCGCGCGCAAGACGCTTTTGCACTTGATTGCAGATGTATCGAGATTTGAGCCTTGCAAAATTCTATCCGTCAAGGCGGCAAAAGCGAGATGTCATCGATTGCATATTGGACAAGCCGACAATTTGTTTTGCGGTTTGACAAATATACGTCAGCTTAGTTCGGTAGGAGAGCGCATGAGCAAATCACACATACGCAACTTTTCCATAATAGCGCACATCGATCACGGCAAAAGCACTCTTGCCGATCGTCTTATGGAAAAAACGGGGACGGTCAGCGAGAGAGATATGTCCGAGCAACTTCTCGACAATATGGAAATCGAGAAAGAAAGGGGCATCACCATAAAATTGCAGACGTGCAGGCTCTATTACAAATACAAGGGCGAAGAATACGTTCTCAACCTTATAGACACTCCGGGGCACGTTGACTTCACGTACGAAGTGTCAAGATCGCTTGCCGCGTGCGAAGGCGCATTGCTTGTCGTTGACGCAACGCAGGGCGTTGAGGCGCAGACGCTGTCAAACGTCTATCTCGCTCTTGAAAACGACCTTGAAATCTTGCCTGTCATCAACAAGATCGACCTTGCAAGCGCGGACGTTGACGGAGTCAAGTTGGAGATAGAAGACATCATCGGGCTCGATACGGAAGGTTGTCCGCTCGTTTCGGCAAAAGAAGGTATCGGCATTGACGACTTGCTTTGCCAAGTCATAGAAAAGCTGCCTGCTCCCACGGGTGACGACGACGCGCCTTTGAAAGCTCTTATTTTCGACAGCTTTTACGACAACTATCGCGGCGCAATATCCATGGTGCGTATCATGGACGGCAAAGTCAAGGCAGGGGACGAGATAAAGATGATGTCCACGGGCAAGACGTTTGAAGTGGTGGAAGTTGGGTATTTCTCACCCGGTATGCACCCGACAAAAGAGCTTTGCGCAGGCGAAGTGGGCTATATTGCCGCAAGCATCAAAAACGTCGGCGACACGGCGGTGGGCGACACTATCACAAGTGCCGAAAACCCTGCAAAACAAGCGTTGCCCGGCTACAAAAAAGCCACTCCGATGGTGTACACGGGCGTGTTCCCGGCGGACGGCGCAAGATATGACGATCTCAAAGAAGCACTGCTCAAATTGCAGCTCAACGACGCGTCCTTGTCCTTCGATCCCGAAGTATCAACCGCGCTCGGATTCGGTTTCAGATGCGGATTCTTGGGGCTTTTGCACATGGAGATCATCGAAGAACGCCTTGAAAGAGAGTTCGATCTCGACCTTATCACCACTGCGCCCAGCGTTTCCTACATCGTCACCAAGACCAACGGCGAGAAAATCACTATCGACAATCCGACCGCACTGCCAAACCCGAGCGAAATCGCGTATATAGAAGAGCCTATTGTCAAAGCAAGGCTTTTCACGCCGCCCGAATACGTTGGTGCGATTATGGAACTTTGCCAAGGCAAAAGGGGAGTGTTCGTTGATATGTCGTATATCGATCCAACGCGCGTGCAACTTATCTATCGCATGCCGCTGAACGAAATCATCTACGACTTTTTCGACTCGCTCAAATCCAGAACGCGAGGATATGCCTCTCTCGACTATGAGATGGACGGCTTTGAAAAGAGCGATTTGGTGCGCCTTGATATGATGATCAACGGCGATATGTGCGATGCGCTTTCCATCATCGTGCACAAGGACAACGCATACGCGCGCGGCAGAGGCATTGCCGAAAAACTCAAAGACGTCATCCCCAGACAACTCTTTGAAATCCCCATTCAAGCCACCGTCGGCGGCAAAATCATCGCGCGTGAAACCGTAAAAGCGGTGCGCAAAGACGTGCTTGCAAAATGCTACGGCGGCGACATCACGAGAAAGAAAAAACTGCTTGAAAAGCAAAAAGAAGGCAAAAAACGCATGCGCAAAGTGGGCAGTGTCGAAGTGCCCAGCGAAGCGTTTATCTCCATTCTCAAAGTCGATCCCAACAAATAAAAGACAATTGCCCCGAAAAATCGTTTTCGGGGTTGATTTTTATGCAACTGTATCTGCACATTCCGTTTTGCAAATCGAAGTGCGCCTATTGCGACTTCAACTCATACGCTTGCCACGACCAAGCGGTGATTTTGCGTTATCTAACCGCATTAAATCAAGAAATCACCCTTGCAGGCAAACGTTTTGCGTACGCAAAAATCGACACGGTTTATATCGGTGGCGGCACGCCGAGCGCGCTTGACGAGAGAATGATATCATCCGTGCTGAAAAGCCTTGAAAACGCTTTTGATTTGTCCGCCGTCAAGGAGTTTTCTATCGAATGTAATCCCGAGAGCATAACCGATGAAAAACTTGCCGTTTACAAGCAACACGGAGTGAGGAGGGTAAGCATAGGCGTGCAAAGCCTTGCGGACAACAATTTGAAGGCAATCGGCAGGCTGCACACGGCAAAAGTCGCACTTGACAAAATCAGGCTTGCAAAAGAGTATTTTGACAACGTGTCTTGCGATTTGATTGTCGGTCTTCCTTTTGACACCGAAGACGGCATAAGGGAAGAAGTGCAAACGCTTTGCCCCGTTGTCGATCACATATCGATGTATGAGTTGAGCGTCGAAAAAGGCACAAGGCTTGAAAGGATGATACAAAACGGCAAAATAGCTTTGCCTAGTGACGATGACACGCAGTCGTTGTTCGATATTGCTTTCGACACGGCAAAACAATGCGGTTTTGAGCGATACGAAGTATCGAACTTTGCAAAACGGGGCAAAATATCCTTGCACAACTTCGGGTATTGGACAAGAGAAGAATATCTCGGTTTAGGCGCGGGCGCGCACTCCCTTGTGAAAACGTCAGACGGCAAGACTTTGCTTGAAAGAGAAACAAGATATGCAAATCTATCGCCTCTTGACGATTATATCAATGCGGTCGAAAACGTAAGCGACTACAAGGACATAGCGCGCGAGAGCGTTGAAAAGCTCACGCAAAAAGACGTGACAAACGAGAAAATCATGCTGGGACTTCGCACCGTCAAAGGCGTTGAAAAGTCCCTTCTTCACAACGTGCCCGACAGACTTTCCGCATTTTTTGAAGACGCGGACGAGAGTAGGGTGCGGCTCACCCGTGACGGCGTTGCGGTGATGAACTCCATTCTTGTCGAAATCCTTGAAGATTGACAAAATCACAAAAAGCGAATTTGCAAAAATGAGATTTGCAAATACTTTGTTAAATAATAAAAATTTTGCAAAACAAAACTGCAAAATCGGCGGATTTTTGTGAAAAAATCCTCGAAAAATGAAAGAAAATTGAAATTAATTTTATAATTGGCAATATTGATTGTCAAGAATGAAATTGTTTGATATACTCTAAATACAACGTTAGGAGAATACAAATGACACCTGATTTTTCCATTTTCGGAGAAACACCGAGCGCGCCCATTGCAATCATCGCAACACCCGGCGCGGAAGAACTTGCGCAACTCATCGACAAACGACTTATCAATCTTTTCAGCGAGTCACATCTCGGAAAGAAACTTCATAAAGATTCGTTCATTCTCAAAGCGGACTGCCCGCGTTTCACCAACGGCGACGCAAAGGGAATTATATATGAAACCGTCCGCGGCAAAGATTTGTACATCATCTGCGATCCCGGCAATCACGGCATCACGTACCCTTTCTTCGGAAAAGAAATCCCCGTCACTCCCGACGAGCATTTTGAAAACTTGAAACGCATCATCTGCGCTTGCACGGGCAAACCTGCTCGCATCACGGTCATCATGCCGATGCTCTACGGCGGCCGTCAACACAGACGTAGCGCAAGAGAATCGCTCGATTGCGCAACAATGCTTCAAGAGCTGCAAAACATGGGCGTGAGCGACATCATCACCTTCGACGCGCACGATCCCAGAGTGCAAAACGCCGTTCCCCTTATGGGCTTTGACAACTACTTTGCGCACTATCAGATTCTCAAACGCCTCACAAAGCAATTCCCGGACGTCAAACTCAACAAACAAAGCCTTATGGTCATCTCGCCCGACGAAGGCGCGATCCCCAGAAACGTATACTACGCGTCCGTGTTGGGACTCGATCTCGGTATGTTCTACAAACGCCGCGATTACTCCACGGTCATTAACGGCCGCAACCCCATCATCGCGCACGAATATATCGGCTCGTCCGTTGAAGGTATGAACGTATTTGTCGCAGACGATATGATTGCAACGGGCGACTCCATTTTGCACCTTGCAAAAGAGCTCAAAGCCAAGGGCGCAAAGAGAGTGTTCCTTGCAGCAACCTTCTCGCTGTTCACCGAAGGCGTTGACAAGTTCAACAAAGCGTACGAAGATGGCATTTTCGACGCGGTGCTTTCAACAAACCTGACCTATCGCATTCCCGAGCTCAAAGATTGCGCATGGTTTGTGGAAGCCGACCTTTCAAAATATATATCCTACATCATCGCAGCCGCAAACTTCAACGAATCCGTTTCAAATCTTCTCGATCCGTCGCAGAAGATACGCGAGCTTGTTGCAAGACTCAGCGACTGAGAAAAGGAGTAGACAATGAAAATCACGTGGCTTGGTCACTCGTCCTTCCTGCTTGAAGAAAGCACAGGCACGAAAATCGTCACCGACCCGTACCATTCTTACGTTGGATACGAGATGCCCAAAGTGGAAGCGGACATCGTCACCGTATCCCACGCGCACAACGATCACTCGTTTGTATCTAAGGTGGGCGGAGATCCCACGGTTATCAACAGAGCGGGCGCATACGAGATCGGCGGCGTACATATACTTGCTCAAAGGTCGTATCACGACGACAAAAAGGGCGCGCTCCGCGGACAAAACATCATCTTCAAATATCGCATGGACGGCGTTGACGTCTGTCACATGGGCGATATAGGTGAAGAGTGCAACGCAATTCTCGTTGAGTCGCTCATGCCTGTCAACGTGTTGCTTATCCCCGTTGGCGGCAACTACACGATTGACGCCGCGCAAGCCAAAGAATACGTTGATCGCATCATGCCCGACATCGTTATCCCGATGCACTACAAGACCAAAGATTGTGAATTTGACATTGATAAAATCAATGAATTTCTCGATCTTTTCGATGACGAACAGATTGTGTATGCCGACGGCAGCACGGTTGAGTTCGACAGAGCAGACTTCGACGGCGAAGACACAAAAGTTCTCGTCCTTGAACGTCTTGCATAAGAAAAAACCTTTTCGCCGTCTCCGCAAGGCGACGGCGAAAAACCTTTAATTTTTTTATATCCCGAAAATAATAATGTTAATATAGATACGTTGATTTTTTCCTATTTGTAGGGGAAGTCGGCGCAATCAGGAGTGTTTATGGAAAAATACACAAAACAAGATCTTGAATCGAAGAGTATTTTTGAAATGCGCGCCCTTGCAAAAGAGGTCGGCGTAAGCGCGCCTACAAAGCTCAACAAGGCGGACTTGGTGAAGCTTGTCTACAAGATTTCAAACGGTGAAATGGAGCCGCCGGCCGCTCCGCGCCGCGGTCGTCCCAAAAAAGGTGACGGCACGGACAAAACCGCAGAAACCGAAAACGGCGCGACTCAAAAATCCGATGACGCAAAATCCGACGTCGTAAAGATTGAAAAGAACGGACAAACAGAAGAATTCGTTCGCCCAAAATTTCAACCCACTTATCGCTCGGCAAGTTATTCGTCATCAGGCTCGAATTCGTACGGCAACGGAAACGGCAACAACTTCAAAAACAACAATTTCAACCAATATCAAAAACCTCAAAATCAACAAAAACGCAATTTCAACGATTTCTCGGGCGCAAACGGCTCGTACAACAAAAACGGCGGTTTCATGGGCTCATACAACGGTCAAGGCGGTTTTCAAAAACAAAATCAACAGACTCAATTCAACACTCAAGTGCTCAACGACAGCAAGGATAGCGAAGAAGAATTGCTCGAAAGAGAAGGTTATCTCGAGATAAATCCCGACGGATACGGCTTCTTGCGCGTGCTCAACGGCACGTTCAACGAGATGGATGCCTACGTTTCTACAATGAAAATCAAGCAATACGGCTTGCGTAGGGGAGATTATGTCAAATCTCTTTGCAAAAAGGTGCAAGAAGGAAGACCTGCGGCTGTCGTCACGGTCACGACAATCAACGGCATCGATGCAGACACGCTTGGCATTCGCCCAAACTTTGACGATCTCGTCCCCATTTATCCCAACGAAAGATTGCGTCTTGAAACTTCTGCAAGAGAATACGCAACTCGTTGCATAGACCTTGTATCTCCCATCGGCAAAGGACAACGCGGAATCATCGTTTCTCCGCCTAAAGCGGGCAAAACGACTCTTTTGAAGATGATTGCGGGCGCAATCGCTCAAAACTATCCGGATGTTGAACTCAAAGTGCTTCTCATCGACGAACGTCCCGAAGAAGTCACCGATATGCAACGCTCGATAAAGGGCGAAGTGGTCTATTCCACCTTTGACGAGCTTCCCGAGCATCACACAAAGACGGCAGAAATGTTGCTTGAAAGAGCAAAACGCCTTGTGGAATCGGGCAAGGACGTTGTCATCTTGCTTGACAGTCTAACTCGTCTTGCAAGAGCCTACAACATCACCATTCCGCCGACAGGCAGAACGCTCTCGGGCGGTATCGATCCCGGCGCATTGCACAGCCCCAAACGCTTCTTCGGTTCGGCTAGAAACATTGAAAACGGCGGATCGCTCACCATCATCGCAACCGCGCTCATCGATACGGGCAGCCGTATGGACGACGTCATCTTTGAAGAGTTCAAAGGCACGGGCAATATGGAAATTCACCTTGACCGCAGACTCTCCGAAAAGAGAATTTTCCCTGCAATCGACCTTGCAAAAAGCGGCACGAGAAAGGAAGAATTGCTTCTTACTCCGAGCGAATTGGAAGGCACTTGGGCAATCAGAAAGATTTTGTCCACCGCAGACAACGCCGAGGCGACGGAAAACCTTTTGAGCATGCTCATCAAGACGCAGTCCAACAAAGAGTTTATCGACCAACTCAATCTCCACCTTCGCGCATCGCAAAAAGAAGGTTATGTGTGGAGAGGCATGCCCACCAAATAATTTTTGACGCAATAGAAAAACGCTGTTTTTCGGCTATCTAAACCCACAAATCGCCGTTTTGCTTGAATTTTTTCAACCAAGCGGCGTTTTTATTTTTCGCAAATCCTGTTTTACGGATATTGGGGCAAGACCAAATAACATAGTTATTTTTTTACGATTTTCGCTATTGACTTTATCTCGTCTTCCTTGTAAACTGTTGTTGACAATATAGGGGCGAAGATCTCATGCCTGTTGTTTGAAATCTTGCTTTTTAACGTCATCCATAGAGATGAAAAGAAAAATAGCTTTTCGTTTCAAAAAAATAAAGTTTCAAAATACACAATAACACCGCAATTGTCGAGAGTTCGCCCGATGATTGCTAAAAAGGACGATTATGAAAAAATCCGCTTTTAAGATTCTGCTTTCACTCTTGCTTGTCGTCGTGACGATATTCTCGCTCTCGCTTGCGCTCGTTGCTTGCAACGACAATGCCAAGTTTTCCGAGCTAAAAGGTCAGAGCGACAGAACGATACTTTTTATCGGTGACGGCATGGGCGACAATCATATCAAGGTCACAGAAGCTTATATGGACAAGCAGTTGTTCTTTGACGATTTTTGGAGA
The DNA here is from genome assembly GCA_900548005.1 of uncultured Eubacteriales bacterium. GTDB lineage: Bacteria > Bacillota > Clostridia > Christensenellales > CAG-917 > CAG-475. The sequence goes on from URIZ01000002.1 coordinate 86,928, forward strand.
CCGGGCGATGTTGTCACAAGTTGCCTTGACGAGTTTCAAGCAACCGACAGCGCTGCCGCCGCAAGCGCAATGGCAACGGGTATGAAATACAAAAGAGGCGCGCTCGCTGTCAAGGACGGCAAAGACATTCAATCCATATCCGAATACGCAAAAAGCGTTGGCAAGGGTGTGGGGATCGTGACAACCGACAAGCTCAGCGGCGCAACGCCTGCGGGATTTTCTGCTCACGTTGCAAGCCGAAGCGATGAGAATTTGATAATTGAATCTCAACTTGGCGGCAACATAGATCTTTATCTTGGCGCAGGCAAAAGTGCGTATGAAGGCTACAAGGATAAATTTGAAGATAAGGGCTATACTTTTTGCACGACTTTCAGTCAATTGAGCGTTGACAGCGGCAAGGTCATAGGCGCATTTTCAGAAGTGGTGAATTATGAATCGACTGACGAAACGCCGACTCTCGTGCAGCTTGCTCAATTCGCAGTCGATTATATGGAGACAAAATATCCGGGCGGTTATTTCCTTATGGTCGAAGGCGCGCATATCGACAAGATGTGTAGCAGGGGGAGCATCGACATCTTCAAGATGATGCAATATCTTGACGAGTTTGACAATACAATCAAAGCCGTCAGCGAAAAATTGCAAGGCGTTGGCAGCTATTCGATGATTGTCACGGCAGACCATGAATGCGGAGATTTGCAGTACAACGGCGAGACCAAAGAGCAGATTGACAACAGCCTTATCAAAAAAGGCTATCACACAAAACAAAACGTGAGTTACTATGTCGATTGGAAGTTGAAATCGGCAAAGAACGTTTCTCTTCCGTCAACTATCGACAACACCGATATATTCTTTATGCTCAAACAGCTTGTATCAAACAAATGATGTTCGGTTAAAGAGAAGTGATATGTCTCAACATATTGACTTATCGGAAAAGCGATTGCATCATGCAATATAACATTGAAAAATCGCAGTAAAGAGTGACAATTTGAAAGGAGACCGAAAACTCGGTCTCCTTTTCATAAATTGCAAATTGTTTTTCGGCAAATGTTATTTGTTTGTCGATTTCTTTTTGTTCAAAAGTATGATCATGACGGCTACGCCGATTGAAACAACCACCACGCAAGCAACGACAATCCCTGCGATTTCTCCTGTCGACAATGCGTTTGCCTTGTTGTCTACCAACGGCTCGTCAGGCTCTCCGGGTTGAGTTGTGCCGCTTGTTAGTTTTTCAAGTTTGCTAAGCAATGAAAGATAGCTCACTTGTACGTCTTGGCTCGACTTTTCGGAGGATGAGAGCGAATGGAACATAGCGATTGCATTGGTGATTGCTTCGAGTTTTTCTTCTTTCGTGGCTTTGTCATCAACCGAATTTACGCTGTCTTTGAAAGATTCAACGGTGTGTGAGCCGACTTTGTCGATTATTCTCGATTCTGTCTCGCCGCACTTTGTGCAAGTGTGCGACATAAGTCCCGTTGCCGTTTCGGTTGACGGAGTGACAAGACTCCAATCACCGAAAACGTGTTCGCATGCCTCGGGGATGAGCTTGGGGATCTCTTCGGTTTCAACGTGTCCGCACTTGGTGCAGGAGTGCATCTTTTCGCCCGCCGCGTCAACGGTCGGTTCTTTTGAGACAACCCATTCGCCATAGACGTGTTCGCACTCTGCCGCGCTACCGCCGTATGTTATGACAATCGAGTCGATATACGCAGCCCCCGAGTCAGCATAGTTGATTGCAAAGTATCTGTCTGGTGTGGTGATATTCCATGTTGTGCCTGAATCGGTTGCCGTTTTTGTGCCTTGATCTGTTCCGCCTGTCGCAATCGGCGCAAAGTTTTCGTGGAACGGAGTGGGGGACGTCAATATTTGCCATTCCTTTGAGCCACCTGATCGCATCGTGATTTTTATTGACGTGATGCCTGCAGGCACTGCGCTTGAATTGAAGATATAATAGTGTGGCTTTTTGTTGGTGTTCATTTGGATATCATCTTTGTTTGCGCCATAAATGTATCCTTTTCCATTGACTCCGCCTGAAGACCAGTTGAGCCACCCGTATGAACTCGCATTTTCAAAGCATGATCTGTCTATTGTCAGCGATCCGCCCGTTGCCTCTTTGACAGTGATTCCGGTGATAATCGTTTCGAGATCGCCGATTTTGCAAATGACGCTTGTCGTGCCGACAGAAAGGGTGGTTTTTCTCGTCACGCCGTCAAGCCATTGGCAAGCGGAGTTGTCAAGATATCCTTTTGTGTTGTCGGAGTACGTTGCGGAGATTCTCAAACCTGCGGGATTGAATTTTTCACCGTCATTGTACACGGTTTTTGCAGGAGTTCCGTTCACTTCGATTGCGGTTACGCTCTTGACGGTGATTTGCGCCGTGCACTTGATTGACGGATTGTCCGTGCTTTGGCAAGTTATGGTTGTCGTGCCGTTTGCAACAGCGGTGACTTTGCCTGTTGCATCAATGGTTGCAACGTTGGGATTTGAAGAAATCCAAGTCAGATTGCGTTTTGCGTTTGCGGGCGCGATAGTTGCGTTGAGCGAGATTTCTTGCCCGACAGAAAGCGTGGTTGTGGCAGGGGAGAGCGAGATGCTCTCGATATCCGCGCCGCCCGTTGTGTATGTGTCGTATTTTGCCGCCACTGCTTGCAAGCGAGAATTGTAACTTTTGCCGTCATAGCAGTAGATTTTCGTTGCAAATTCGGGATGATCGATGAAGGGATTGCGGTTGCCTTGAATCTTGAAAACCGCTTCGTTTCTTCTCATTTCTTCGGCGGTCGGCGGCTCTTGATAGTGCCATTTCATAAGCGTTTCGATATCGCCGATAGTTTTGTTTTCACCAGCTCCTAAAACAAAATTCAGATTGTAATTGTCACCCCATCGAGTTTCAACGTACATCAAAATTCTTGCCGTTGCTCCGCGATAACCTTTTCCAGGGTAGAAATAGTTGCCTTGAAGATAACAAAGATTATCATAAGATGTTGAGCCTGCTTGTGGAACTATATTTGACGCGATTGTCGGCACTTCACCGAATTGTTTGCTACCACGATCTGAGTTGAGATTTTGTTCGGCAGGACGAAGATGGTGAGCGTCCGATCCGACATTGCGTTCTTTATCACCATCAAAAGCCGTTCCGCCTTTTTTTGGCCATACATGTTCGCGGTTGGTTGATCCGAACTTGCCGTTGAACGCAACGGATGTTCCGCTATAAAACCAAATTATGTTTCCGCTTTTATTGGGGTCTGCGTCCGAAGTCTTGAAAACATCGCGCAATCCGTCATAAGAAGTTAATTTGGTGTGTGTTTTTGTGATTAAGTCGGATAGTTTCGATCTAAAAGTCGCACCGTTGCTTGAGGTATCCAATGCGGCGTAATAGTCAGTGGCTTGAACGACTTGCGCGGACAAATCGAGAGATTTGATTTGATATTGCGCAAAGCCAAACAGCGTGCCGAGCACCAAAATTATCGCAAGAGCGATTGTCAAAGACGTCGTGAAATTCTTCAAAGCGGATCTTTTCATTTTCTTCCTTCAAGTTTAGAGCTCAAAGCCCTTTTTATGATATTAGTATATCATAAGCACAAGGCATATTCAAGTGCAAACGTTATTTTGCGGACAAAACGTACGGTTATTTTTCGCTGGCGAGAAAATACCGCTCGAAAATGCGCTAGGCGGCTTGAAATCCCTTGACGAAACGTGATTATGATGTCATAATTTTCGTCGAAAATACCAAAGAGAAGGACATATATGCTTGAGCTTAAAGACGTGCGCTATTCGGTTGACGATCACGGCGCGCAAAAGGAAATCATAAAAGGCATCAGTTTGAAGCTTGACGAGAAATTTGTCGCATTCACAGGTCCCAACGGCGGTGGAAAATCCACGCTTGCAAAACTTGTGATGGGCATCATCAAGCCCACAAGCGGCAAAATTTATCTTGACGGCGTGGACATCACGGATATGTCCGTCACCGATCGCGCAAAAGCGGGCATAGCGTTTGCTTTTCAACAACCCGTGCGGTTCAAGGGTATCACGGTGTCCGACCTTATCAATATCGCAAGCGGCAAAACGCTCTCGATATCCGAGATTTGCGGATATTTGTCCGAAGTGGGGCTTTGCGCGCGCGATTATGTGGATAGGCAAGTCAATTCAAGTCTTTCGGGTGGCGAATTGAAGCGCATTGAGATTGCAGTCACGCTTGCACGCAAGGCAAAAATCACCGTCTTTGACGAGCCTGAGGCAGGCATCGACCTTTGGAGTTTCAACAGCCTTATCACCGTTTTCGAGCGTTTGTCCAAGTCGATAAACGGCTCGATTCTCATCATATCGCATCAAGAGCGCATTCTCGACATCGCGGACAGAATCGTGGTCATCGCTGACGGCAAGGTCAAGACGGACGGAGCAAAAGACGACGTTTTGCCGAGCCTTCTTGCTCGCTCGACTTGTCAGGCACTCACGGACAAAGCGCAGGGGGTGGCAAAATGAGTTTCGGAAAAATCGAAAAAGACTTGCTCAAAGAGATAGCGGATTTGGAAAGTATTCCGCAAGGTGCATACAACATCCGCGACAACGGCAAACTTGCGGGTAGAAACGTCACCGCCAATATCGATATTCGCACCAAAACCGACAAGCCGGGCATCGACATTTTCATCAAGTCCGCAACCAAGGGCGAGAGAGTGGATATCCCCGTCATATTGACCGAAACAGGGCTTGACGATCTCGTCTACAACGATTTCTACGTTGAAGACGGCGCGGACGTCACGATTGTTGCGGGATGCGGCATACACAATGCAGGCGGGCTGAAAAGCGAGCATGACGGCATCCATTCATTCCACATCGGCAAGGGCGCAAAGGTGATGTACGTTGAAAAGCATTACGGCGAAGGAGACGGCTCGGGCGAGAGAGTGCTCAATCCCACAACCATCATCGAGATTGACGAAAACGGATATATGATCATGGAAACGGCGCAAATCAAAGGCGTGGATTCGGCAATTCGAAAGACGGATGCAACGCTCAAAGACGGAGCAACGCTCATCATCCACGAGAAAATTCTCACGCACGGCAAACAGTACGCCGAAACGCAGTTCCATGTTGCGCTCAACGGCAAAAATTCGGGCGCGCACGTTGTGTCGAGAGCCATTGCAAAAGATCAGTCGCATCAAAAGTACGTTTCTTGTATAGACGGCAACAATCTCTGCTCGGGACACACCGAGTGTGACGCTATCATCATGGACAAGGGCACTGTCACCGCCATGCCAGAGCTAAACGCCAACAGCGTGGACGCAAGCCTTATTCACGAGGCGGCAATCGGCAAGATCGCAGGGGAGCAACTCGTCAAACTTATGTCCCTCGGACTCACCGAAAAGGAAGCCGAAGAGAAGATTGTCAACGGGTTTTTGAAATAAATCAAAAAATAATCAGATAAGTTGCGTCAAGCACTTGTCAAAAAACGATTGTTCATATATAATAATCGTCGTTGGGTAAGCGGTTATCCGCCGAACAGTTGGGGGAATGGATTTGTTTACCATGGCTTCCAACTGCCACCCATGTAAATTCAACTTAATACTTACTTTTGGAGAAGTCGCGGACTATGGTACTGCGTACCAAACACCCGACATCCCATTCATAAATTCATGGAGAAGTCGTGGACTATGGTACTACGTACCAAACGCCCGACATCCCATTCATAAACTCATGGAGAAGTCGTGGACTATGGTACTACGTACCAAACGCCCGACATCCCATTCATAAACTCATGGAGAAGTCGCCTAGTTTGGTCGAGGGCGCGCGACTGGAAATCGCGTAACCGTCAAAAGCGGTTCAAGAGTTCGAATCTCTTCTTCTCCGCCACCAAAATGCAATCCTACGCAACCCGTAGGGTTGCTTTTTTCTTTTCCCCGCAACCGTGCTCGCACAAGTTTGCGGGGAAAAGAAAAAGGCACACATGCGTAGCATGGTAGGATTGCATTTGTTGGCAGAAGACCTGCGGCGCAAGGAGATGTTCGTTGCTTGCAACGACTTACGTCTTCTTCTCAAACCGTGCTCGCACGAGTTTGCGGAGAAAAGGGAAAAGCAAACATGCGTAGCATGGTAGGATTGCTATCGTTGGCAGGATACCTGCGGAGCAAAGAGATGTTCGTTGCCTGCAACGACTTACGTCTTCTTCTCAAGCCGTGCCCCAACGAGTTTGCGGGGGAAAGAAAAAGGCACACATGCGCAGCATGGTAGGATTGCTATCGTTGGCAGGAGACCTGCGGAGCAAAGAGATGTTCGTTGCCTGCAACGACTTACGTCTTCTTCTCACGGTCACAACCGTTACTGACTTAAGCGGGCAAATAGTCGAGCTTTAAACTTCCTAAAAAGCTGTGCGCTTGTTATGATGAAAAATATATCGTGAATCGCATTTTATAATATTGATTTTCTACAGAACTTATGATATGATGACAATACCACATTATTTTCGAATATTTTAGAGGGTGTATTATGCCCGTTTGAGGACGATACTGCTATCGGTAGCAATATACGGTATCGCAACAATAATCGTTCTCAATGATTATTCGAAAATAGTGTGGTAACTATGCGAGATGTATATTCTACAGTGTCGTCTCTCATAGGGGCGGCACTTTTTTTGTACCGTTCTTAGTACAATCAATATTTTATAATCAGTAAATACTATGCGGTATGCGATTATGATTGAAAAATTAAAACAAAAGGAGTATAATTATTATGGCAGGAAAAGTTTATATAGTTAATCAAGAGTATAAAGCACAATATAAGGTTTTCTTTGTAGACCAACAATACAAAGAAAAAAATGCAGAAATTATTAAAGGTTGTAAACTTGTAAATCAAGAATATCAGGCAGATATCAAGGTATTTATTGTAAGTCAAGAATACAAAGCTGATATTAAAATAATGAGAAAGAATTTCCCGACGGCATAAAATCATATTACCGCATAGTATTTGTAAATTTTGGAGGCTATATGTCAAAACTTAATGTTGATCAAAAAACTATTAAAGATTTATTTCAAGAGAAGAAGTCGGATTTTTTAATTCCAGACTACCAACGACCATATGCGTGGGGTGAGACCGAATGTCTGACTTTATGGGAAGATATTTTTTCATTTGCTTTTCCTAACGATGATTACAGTCTGTTTGATAGTGATAACGATGAGTACTTTTTGGGTCCGATAGTAACTTTTAAGAACGAAGACAAAAAACTTGAAATTATAGACGGACAGCAGAGACTTACAACATTGATGTTGTTGTTGCGTGCTTTTTATTCGAAATTCGATAATATGCGGGACGAAAACTCTCGGACAACACGTGAGATAATTGAACGTTGTATTTGGAAGACAGACGAATTTGGAAAACCAAAAAAGTCAGAACTAAAAATCGATTCGGAAGTGGCAACGGATAATGATAAGGATGAGTTCCTCGAAATATTAAAAAACGGGGTATCAAAAAACGGAAATAAAAGTCGTTATGCTCAAAATTATCAGTTTTTTCAAGGGAAAATAGCGGAATTTTTGACCAACTATCCAAGTTATTTTTCTTATTTACCTGTTCGAATTCTTAACAACTGCATTTTATTACCCATTGAAGCTGATAATCAAGATACAGCGTTAAGGATCTTTTCGACATTAAACGACAGAGGCAAACCACTTTCCGATGCTGATATTTTCAAAGCACAATTCTACAAATATTATAAATCGATTAACTTAAAAAATGAATTTATAGAAAAATGGAAGAACCTTGAAGAATTGTGCAACAGCCTTTTCCCGAATTCATCAGGAACACCTATGGACGAGCTCTTTACTCGATATATGTACTTTGAACGTGCAAAGCGTGGTATTTCATCGTCAACAACGGAAGCATTGAGAAAGTTTTATGAAAAAGATTCTTATCAATTACTCAAGAATCAAACCACATTAGACAATCTTATTGACTTGGCTGATTTTTGGAAGGACGTATCCGTTCAGGATGACGTGCGTTTTTCCGATAGGGTTTTAAGGCAATTATATGTGCTAAACTATGCGCCTAATGGTATGTGGACTTATTTTGTTTCTGTATATTATCTTCAAAATAGAGACGAAAACGGAAAACTTAAAGATGATGATTTTTATACTTTCTTGCAAAAAGTTATTTCGTTTGTTTGGGCTTATGCAATCACAAATCCCGGTGTAAACGCACTGCGCTCACCGATTTACTCCGAGATGATAAACATTGTGAACGAAAAGCCTGTCACTTTTGAAAAGTATAAATTTGACGAGACAACTGTTAGGAGTTTGTTTAATACATATACTTTTAGTAATATCAGACCGTTAACAAAGTCCATATTGGTTTGGTGGATGTTCCAAAATTCAAATCAATGTCTCCTATCTCTTGACACATCAATAGAGATAGAACATATATTTGCAAAGAATAGACAAAACAAAGAACAAAGTCTTTCCGACGCACGAAAACTTGAACAAATCGGGAATAAAGCTATCTTGGAAAAAAGAATTAATATCCGTGCTTCAGATTATAGGTTTGTTGATAAAATCAAGTATTATCAAGGCTTTACAAATGGGCGAAATCAAGTTAAGGAAGGCACAAAGAACGCTGAATTGTTAGATTTATCAAGTACTCAAACAGATTTTACTGAAATCAATATTGATAATCGAAACACAACAATCCTTGATACATTTATTGATTTCATTAAACAAAATGGTTTGATGCAATAAAATTCGATTTACGTTATTAACGCTCCGCCAACGAAAGCAATCCTACGCAACCCGTAGGGTTGCTTTTTTTCTTTCCCCGCAACCGTGCTCGCACGAGTTTGCGGGAAAAGAAAAAGACACACATGCGTGGCATGGTAGGATTGAAAGTTGTAAATTTATAGTGTTGAGTTTGTGGAGCTTTTAAGAAATAAGGATATTTGTCGATAAAAATAACCCCACCGAGTTGGCGGTTGGGATGATGTGACGTTTGTGTGATGATTGGTTGCTTGCTTGGCGAGTGTGGTATGCATTGAGAGTGCCAAAACAAACGTGGCAAGCGGATTTTATGTTTGCTTGATGTGTGAGTTATTGTTTTGCGCCGCAGTGCTTGCAGAATGCGGAGTCTTTGGCGATCTTTTGTCCGCAGTTGTGACAGAACATGGTTTCGCCGTCTTGATCGGGCGTGGGGGGCGGTTGCGTCTTTGACGGTGCGGAAAACGTTTTGGATGTTTTCTTTGTTGGCATCGATCATATATCCGCTCACTTTGGGCGCGATCTTTGACATGCCGGGCACAACAAAGCCCAAGAAGGTCAAGAAGAAGGTTGCCACTGCGCTGATTGCGCCGATGACGGTGAAGGCTATTGCCGCGCCGAACGGGAGAAGAGCTGCGGCTTCGTTTTCTCTGAACGGGCCCATGGTCACGAGAGAGTTGATGCCGAGCGCAAGAAATACCACTGCGAAAACAAGGGGTGAAGCACCACACGATGCTCAAGGTTTTGACGACTTTTTTGAGATCTTTGATGTTTCATAATATACGCTCCTTTATCAAACAAATTGTAGCATACAATGTGCGGCACATCAATATTTTTTTGCGTTTTTGACGCGTTTTGAGTGTCTAAACGGGTGTTTTTGTCAATTTGGTATTGAAATATGTGCAAAATCATGATAAAATATACCCAAATTTAACAATAGGTGGACGAAAAATAGGGGTGACTACCGAAGGAGATTGTATGATAAAAACCAAAAAAAATATGCTGTCATCGGGCATAATCGACTTGGTGTTTTCAGTGTTGTATGGCATTTTGGCGATTGTTATGCTCGGTATGGGCATTGCGATGTGGAGTCAAATTGACGATAGCTATGGCATCACCGCCGTGCTTGCAGTGCTGTTTTTCTCGATTGCAGGGTGCTCGCTGTTCGGCTTTGTGCTTTCTATTGTCAGCACCGTGCTGTGTCTAAAACGCGCAACGCAAAAACTGCCGCTCGAATACCCAAATTCCAGAGTGCAAATTCTTGTTGCGGCAGTGCTCAACTTTGTCGAGTGCGCAGTGTTTGTGATTGCAGCAATCGCCTTTGCGTGTCAAGAGAAAGACCAAATCGTTTTTGTGATTGCAACGCTTGCGGTATCCTTTGTGATCGGCGCAATTCGTGCAACGTGCGGCGGATTGAAACTAAAAGCCTTGTCCGATCTCAAAAAGACCGCAGCATGCGCCGAGCCCGCTCAAACGGACACGGTGGAATGAAATGGCGATGTTTTGTGACTTAAAAACCTACAAAACAGCGCATTAGATGCGCAAAAAAAGCGCACAATCTAATAAAAATCTATTGTTATGCGATATGAAAAAACGGATGCGATTTGCATCCGTTTTTTATGTGATTTTGATTGGTTTTGGTTTCTCACCAGAGATTGTCGTTTCTCACGATTGCACAACCCTTGCTTGCTCTTGCAACTGCCGCAATGCCGTTCTTTGCGCCGCTGATGTCTGCGTATCCGTCATTGGTGGTTGCAATCAAATTGCCGTTGGTGGCAAACAAGCGCAGACGATATTCGCCTTTCTTGTCGAGATAGATTTCCCATTTGGGGAACTTCAAGGTTTCGTAGTTTTTCAAAGTTTGGTTTTCGACAGGGGCGATTTCGGCGTTGTTTATGACGCTTTGCACTCCGATTTTTGCCGCGCCGAGAGTGGTGTAGGCTTGCGCGCCGATTGCCACGACTCTGTAGTTGGAAGAGTAGAGCTTAAACACAAAGTTGCCTTTGTCCGTTTTTTTGATGACGTATTTGCCATGAGTTTTGCCTTCGCCTTCTTGGAGCACTTGTTCGTCGGCGATTTCGGGTTTTGCCGCTTTTGTGGCGTTGACTTCTTTTTCGGGAGTTTTTGTTTCTTCCTTTGCGGGTTTGGCTGCAGTCTTAGCAGTCGTTTTTGTTGCTTTCACATCTTTTTCAGCCGTGGTTGCGGCTTTGTCTTTTGCTGCCACTTTTTTCTTTGCCTCCGTTGTCGAGTTTGATGTATTTTCAACTTGTGTTGACTTTTTAGCGGCGGATTTTTTGCTCGTATCCGCGGCGACCTGTTCGGTGGCATCGTCTTGTTTGACCGCCTTTGCAGTCTTTTTCTTGAGCGTTTCTTCTTGTTTTGGCTCGTCATTTGCGGCTTTCTTCTTCGGCACGACGGATGCAACCGCCCAAAGATCTTCGGCTTTTTCTTGTTTTTGCTTGGTGGAAACTATTTTTGCTTTCTTGGGCGTTTCGACAACGAAATCGGTGTCGTGCAATGCTCCGTCAACGGAGAATGCGCTGTCAAGGTTGACCTCGCTCTTTTCTTCGTGTTCGGTTTTGGGTGCTTCTTCCGACTTCTTTTGAGCGGGTTTTCTTGCCTTTTTGGGCTTTTGAGCCTTCGGCTCTTCCGCTTTTTCTTCAACCGCAGTATCGGCGATTTCTTCTTTTTGTTCAGACGTTTGCGCAGGCTCTTTTTCGACAAGTTCTTCTTGAACTTGCTCGGTTTCGGCTTGCGGCTCACTCATATCCGCTTGAATGACGGGGACGGGCTCGTATTGCTTTTCGTCTTGACGAACGTCTTGCTCGGTTTCGTCTGCCGTTTCTTCTTGGATAGGTTCTTGCGCAACTTCTTGAACCGGCTCTTGCGTAGGTTCTTGCGCGACTTCTTGAACAGATTCTTCAAGCGGCGATTCTTCTTGCAAAGGCTCGTTGACTTCGTTTTGACTTTCGTCCTGAACTGTTGGCTCATTGGCTTGCTCGGTCGTATCTTCCGCAGTGTTTTCTGCCGAGTCGGTCGTATCTTCGTGCTCTTTTTCGTCCGCATTGTCGCTTGCCGCTACGTCGGCATCCGATATAGGCTCTGCAACTTGGTTATCTTCGACTTTTTCGTCTTGATCGGCGTTGTCGTCTTTGTTTTCTTCGGGTTTGGAGTTGTCTTCGACAGGGGAGACGACATCGTGCGCAACGGGCACTTCTTCGACAGTGCCGTCGTCTAAAACGTGAATAAGAGTGCCGACGGGAGCGTCAACGTCGTCGTCGAGAATCTCGCTATCAAGAAATTCGATCTCATCGTACATAGCCATAAAAAAAATCCCTCCACACGGAAAGAGAGAAATTTTTTGCATGAAAAAACTTCTCTATAATCCAAGTTATTATAATATTATCATATTATTTTTCTCAAATCAATATTCTTTTTGATTTTTTTGGCGAATTCCGGCGATTTTTCGGCATATTTTGTGTATTTGCCGATAACAAATTGATATATTGCGCGATATGTGGTATCATTGATAAAGAAATGCGACCTTTTTGTCACATCAAAGGGCGTAGTATACAATTATGAACACAAATTTCAAACTCAACAAGCAACAGCAACTTGCCGTCGATGCGGTGGACGGACCGATATTGGTCATCGCAGGCGCAGGCAGCGGAAAAACGCGCGTACTCACCGCGCGTATTTGTCATTTGATAGAGATAGGCGTCAATCCCTACAACATTCTTGCAATCACTTTCACCAACAAAGCGGCAAACGAGATGAAAGAGCGTATCGAAAGACAGCTGGGTTATTCGGACGTGTGGACAAGCACGTTCCACTCCATGTGCGCGCGCATACTTCGTATGGATTGCGAGAGAATCGGCTATTCAAAGGATTTCACCATATACACCGACCTTGAAAGCGAAAGGGTGGTCAAGCGCATATTGCAAGACTATCCGCAAGCCGATCCCAAAAACAAGGGCGATTATCTTTGGCATATATCTCGCGCAAAAACGCTCGCACTGTCGCCGGATGACTACTATGACACCATCAAGGACAGCGACAGCGATGCATACAACGTTGCAGAAGTGTACAGACGATATGAAACTGAACTGAAAAAATGCAATTGTCTTGACTTTGACGATTTGCTTTTGAAGACTGTTTTGCTCTTTTCAACCTGCCCGGACGTGCTTGAAAAATATCAAAATCGTTTCCATTACATAAACGTGGACGAGTTTCAGGACACCAACAAATTGCAGTACGACATCGTCAAGATGTTGTCAAAAAAGCACGGCAATTTGTTTGTCGTGGGTGACGAAGATCAGTCCATATACAGCTGGCGCGGCGCGGAAATTCGCAACATTTTGGATTTTCCGAAAGATTTCAAGGGCGCAAAAGTGTTCAAGCTCGAGCAGAACTATCGCAGCACCACGTCTATTCTCAAAGCTGCAAACAACGTCATCAAAAACAACTCCAACCGCAATGAAAAGACGCTTTGGAGCGAGATCAACCAAGACGACAGCATAGAGTATTACGAGGCGTACAATGACCGCGACGAGGCAACGAGAGTTGCAAGGGCGATCGACACGTTGCATCGCAAAGGCGCGCCGTACAGCGAGATGGCGATTTTGGTGCGTGCAAACTCCGTAACCCGCGGTTTTGAAGAAGAATTCAATCTGCACGGCATACCGTACAAGGTGTTCGGCGGCTTCCGTTTCTACGAGCGCAAGGAGATAAAGGACGCTCTTGCGTACGTGCGCATCGCCATAAATCCGAGCGACAACGACAGCATTTTGCGTGTTGTCAACTATCCAAAGCGCGGCATAGGCAACACTGCCGTTGCGGAGCTGCAAAACGTTGCAAAAGACACCAATTCAACACTGTTTCAAGTGCTTATCAATCCCGGTCTTTTGTCGAGCGCGACCGCAAAGAAACTTGCACCGTTCACGGAGATTGCAACCGAGCTTGTCAAGATGCAAAAGCAAATGAGCGCGGTGGAGTTTGTCCAATTTGCAATTCGCCGCAGCGGTCTTGAAAGCTCGCTTGCCCAAAGCGGCGATCCCGAAGACTCCAACCGCCTTGAAAACATAGAAGAGCTTGTGGGCGCGGTGCAACAGTTTTCACAAGACAACGAAAATGCGACTATATCCGACTTTATGCAATCGGTTGCGCTTGTCAGCGACACGGACAGCATGAACAGCGACGATTACGTCACCATAGCAACCGTACACGCGGTCAAAGGTCTTGAATTCGACAACGTGTTTATCGTGGCTTTGGAAGAAGGAATATTCCCGACTCAACGCGCGATATATTCGGGCGATATAGAAGAAGAAAGACGGCTTATGTACGTCGCAATCACAAGAGCGAGAAAAAGGCTTTTCGTTCTAAACGCGCGCCAACGCTATCGTTTCGGCAAGTCCGAGCCGATGACGCAAAGCAGATTTGTCAGCGAGATGAGCGGATTTAAGCAGTCCATGCGTTTTTCAAACTCCAACTACACGCAATCGTCTTTCAAGCCCGAAAACCGCATCAAACTCGGCGTCGACAATCCGCAAACGGCGGCGTTCAAGACCAAACTGTCCAACGGTTTCGACAAGTCGAGCATGCAAGGCGCATCCGCTCCCAAAAAGTCAGACATCGATTATGACAAATTTGCAAAAGACGTGGTGGTTGAGCACTCGAAATTCGGCAAAGGCTTGATCATTCAGACTGACGGAGACGGTGAAGACAAGATTGCGGCAATCGCATTCAAGGGACTTGGCGTAAAAAGATTTACGCTTGCAATCGCCGCTCCAAACCTCAAAATCATCGAAGATAAAGACTAATATGGCTCAAAATCGAGCAAAATCTATATTATAGCACGTGCTATAAAACCTATTGCAAGCAACGCAGGTGGATTATGGACAAACTCTCAAGAATGAAAGAACTGATTGACACTCTCAACGAGTGGGCAAGACTGTATTATGAAGAAGACGCTCCTGTCGTTTCGGATGCCGAATATGACAAGCTCTATGACGAGTTGCGCACTCTCGAAGCGGAAGAAGGATATTCGCTCAAAAACAGTCCCACGCACAGAGTGGGCGGCGCGCCGAAAGGCAAATTTAAACAATCGACGCACCTTTTGCGCCTTTACAGCCTTGACAAGTGCCAATCCAAAGAAGAGTTTGCCGAGTGGTGCAACCGCCTTGTCAAGACGGTGGGATATTTTCCAAAACTTACTTGCGAGTACAAATTTGACGGGCTTACGCTCAACATTTTGTACAACAACGGCGAGCTTATCCAAGCCGCAACGCGCGGCAACGGAACGGTGGGCGAGATCGTCACCGATCAGGTCAACACCATACGACATCTGCCCAAAACCATTGCGTACAAGGGTAAAATCGAGATTCAAGGAGAAGGCATACTGCGTTTGAGCGCGCTTGAAAGATATAACGAAACCGCCGACGAACCGCTCAAAAACGCAAGAAACGGCGCGGCGGGTGCAATCCGCAATCTCAATCCCGAAGTCACCGCCAAGCGCGATTTGTCCTTCTTTGCCTACAACATCGGTTACAGCGACAAGCATTTTGCATCGCAAGAAGAGATGAGAGCCTTTGTCAAGGAGCAAGGCTTTGAAACGGAAGGCGATTTTTCTATCGTAAACAGCCAAAAAGACGCTATGAAATATGCCGATATGGTGGGCGAAAAGAGAGAAACGCTTGACTATCTCATTGACGGAGTGGTGTTCAAGGTGGACGACGTGTCCCTTAGAGACGAGATCGGTTTCACCGAAAAATTTCCGAAATGGGCGGTCGCATACAAGTTCAAAGCGGACGAGATGACCACCACGCTCAACGACGTTGTGTGGCAAGTGTCAAGAAGCGCAAAACTCAATCCGATTGCGGTGTTAGAGCCCGTTGACATAGGCGGAGTCACCGTGTCGCGCGCAACGCTCAACAACTACGGCGACATACTCAAAAAGAAAGTCAAAATCGGCGATAAAGTTTTCGTCAGGCGCAGCAATGACGTCATCCCCGAGATCATGGGCGTTGCAATCGAATCTGCGAATGCTAAACCCATTGAAAAACCCGCGGTTTGCCCGGTGTGCCACGCTCCCGTAAAAGAAGTGGGCGCATTCTTGTACTGCACAGGCGACAATTGCGCTCCGCAAATCGTGTCGAAACTCGACCATTTTGCGTCAAAAGACGCTATGGATATAGACGGTTTCAGTGAAAAAACCGCCGAGCAACTCTACAACGAAACGCATCTTGAAGACGCGGTTGATCTTCTCAATCTCACGGCAACCGACTTGTTCGGGCTTGACGGATTCGGCGACAAAAAGATCGCCAACTTGCTCAATGCGATCCAAAAAGCCAAAAAAACCACGCTTGACAGATTTATTTTCGCGCTCGGCATTGACGGCATAGGCAAAAAGACGGCAAAAGACTTGGTTAAGCGGTTTAGAACGCTTGAAAATCTTGAAAACGCCACCTTTGAAGAGCTTTGCTCGGTGGACGGCATCGGCGATATACTCGCAAACAACGTTTTTCAATATTTCCGTGATTCTAACAATGTCGATTTTGTCAATCGTCTTCTTGCAAGCGGCGTTGAAATCGAAGAAAAAGAAGAGAAACAAGGGGTGTTTTCGGGCATGAAAATCGTTCTTACCGGATCTCTTCCCACTTTTAAGCGCGGCGAGGCTACAAAACTCATCGAAGACAACGGCGGAGAAGTGGCGGCAAGCGTGTCAAAGACGGTGAATATGGTGCTTGCAGGCGAAGACGCAGGCTCGAAACTTGAAAAAGCGCAAAAGCTCGGCATCAAAATCATCGATGAAAACGAGTTTAAGTCCATGCTCGGTCTTTGACGGCATAGATTTTGGCGCTTGGCAAACAAAACGATATAACCGCTCAAATTGCGGCAAGAAAAAGTTTTCAGTCGGGCAGAAATGCTCGACTTTTTTTCACTTTCGCTTGTTTATGCTTTTAGTTTATGTTATAATACTAAAAAATTTGTATAGGCGGATACGCGTATGTATAGCATGACAGGATACGGAAAAGGCGTCAGCAAGCGAGAGGGTAAGACAATCACGGTTGAGCTCAAGACGGTCAATCACAGATTTTTGGATTGCAACTTCAAGTTGCCAAGGACATTCCTTTTTGTCGAAGACAGAGTGCGCAAAGCGATTTCGTCCGCCATATCGCGCGGTCACGTGGACATGTTTCTCACCTATGAGCAAACAGCCGTTGACGAGGGTGCGTACACAGTTGACAGTGAGCTTGCAATCAACTATCTTGCGGCGGCGCAGAAACTGTCGCTTGCAACGGGGCTCGTCAACGATTTGACGCTTTCGTCCCTTCTCAAAGTGCCCGACGTCGTCACCAAAGAGCAAGCCGTCGAAGACGAAGATTTGCTTGCCGAGATGACGCTCGAAGCCTTGAAACAAGCCCTTGACAATCTCAAAGTCATGAGAGAAAGAGAAGGTTTGGCACTCAAAGCCGACATATCCAGAAAGCTTGACAACATCGCGTCCTGTCTTGCCATCATCAAGGAGTTTGCTCCGCTCGTTGTTGAAGATTACAGAGAAGGGCTCAACGCTCGCATAGCCGAAGTCGTCGCGCCCACGCAAGTGGACATGCAAAGGCTTGCCACCGAAGTTGCGCTGTATGCCGACCATTGCGCGATCGACGAAGAAATCACGCGCCTTGGCACACACATCTCCAACATGCGCGCTCTTTTGGATGCGGACGAGCCTGTGGGAAGAAAGATGGATTTTCTCGTGCAAGAGTTCAACCGCGAAACAAACACCATCGGCTCAAAAGCCAACGACATGCGCATAACGGGTCAAGTGCTTGCAATCAAGAACGAGATCGAAAAAATGCGCGAACAAGCGGCGAATATCGAATAAAATATTGTGTTCATATATCCCGCTTTGTCGGGAAAAGGGAGTTTTAGTTATGCAAAAACGCGGAATGTTGATAGTCATCTCGGGCTTCAGCGGAGTTGGCAAAAGCACTGTCATCTCGCACATGTTCGACTCTATGCCGAATCTTCGCTTTTCGGTGTCCTGCACCTCGAGAAAGCCCAGAGCCGGCGAAAAGGAAGGAGTTGACTATTATTACGTCACCGAAGAAGAGTTTGCAAGAAGAGTCGCAAACAATGAATTTGTGGAATACACTCGCACTTTCACCAACTGCTACGGCACGCTCAAATGCGAGATAGACAGATTGCTTTCAGAAGGCTACGACATCCTTCTTGACATCAACAGCGTGGGCGCAAAGAACATAAAGAAAGTCTATCCCGACGCAGTGACGATATTCATCAATCCGCCGTCCCTTGACGAGCTGAAAAAACGTCTTGTGGGCAGGGGCAGCGAGACTGCCGACAGTCTAAAAAAACGTCTTGACGAGATAGAGTTTGAGAGCAAAGCCATTCCGTTCTACGATTTTGTCGTGGTCAACGACGTGGCTCTTGATTGCTCCAACAAGATTGTCGATTTTCTTGAAAACAAACGCAAGGAACTTGACGAGAAGTACGCAAAAGAGAACTCGCAAAACTGAACGAAACAAAGCGGTTTTGCCGTCAAGGCAACGCAATGCAAATTGTAAAAACTCAATCGCAACGCAGGTTGCGTAATGAAAAATTCGCAACGAAAGTTGCATCAAAAAAGTCAAAAACGCAACGCAAGTTGCAAGAATATAAAAAACGGAGAACAATTAGTTATGATGATCGATCCCCCGATTGACAAACTTATCAAACATGCAGAGTGCAGATACGCTCTCACAGTCGCAGTTGCAAAGCGCACGCGCGAACTCGTCACAAGCGAAAGTGACTACCTTGAAAAAAGCGGCTTGAAACCCATTTCGCTCGCTTGCAAGGAAATCTACGAAGACAAAATCAAGATTGTCCGCGACTAATCGGCGGCAAAAACCAAAATGCTGTACGGAAAAAACGTTGTTTTGGGCGTAAGCGGCGGAATTGCCGTTTACAAAGCGTGCGAGATAGTTTCTCGTCTTAAAAAACTGGGCGCAAACGTGGACGTCGTTATGACGGACAACGCCCGGGAGTTTGTCACGCCTTTGACATTCCAAACGCTTGCAAAATCCGCGGTTGTGACCAACGCTTTCGAGCCTGTCAAAGAGTTTGACATCAACCATATTTCGCTTGCAAAAAAGGCGGATATTTTGGTTGTCGCGCCCGCAACGGCAAACGTCATAGCAAAGTTTGCAAAAGGCATTGCGGACGATATGCTTTCAACAACATACCTTGCTTGCAACGCGCAAAAGCTCATTTGCCCGGCGATGAATTGCAACATGTACGAAGACGCTGCCACTCAAGAGAATATGCGTATTCTCAAAGATCGCGGTGTTATGTTCTGCGACAGCGCGGTGGGGCTTCTTGCGTGCGGCGACGTTGGAAAAGGCCGTATGGCAGAGCCAAAGGACATCGTTGACAAGATTGTCGAGTGTCTTACGCCGGTGCAAGATTTTCACGGCAAAAGAGTGCTTGTCACGGCAGGCGGAACGCAAGAAAACATTGACGGCGTGAGAGTGATTGCCAATCATTCGAGCGGGAAAATGGGTTTTGCAATCGCAAAAGCGATTGCAGAGCGCGGCGGCAGTGTTGTCTTGGTGTACGGCAACGTCACCGAGCCTTTGCCCGATTGCCTTGAAAAAGCGGTGAATGTCACGTCCACGCAAGATATGCTTGATGCTTGCGCCAAAGAGTTTGAGCATGCGGACGTTGCGATTATGGCGGCAGCTCCGAGCGATTATCGGCTTGAAAAGCCTTTTGACAACAAAGTCAAGGGCGATACGCTCACTTTGCATCTTGTCAAAAATCCCGACATTGCAAAGACTTTGGGCGAGAGTAAGGGCGCAAGAAAACTTGTGATTTTCTCTGCGGAAACGGAAAATCTCATCCCCAACGCGAAAGGCAAACTTGAAAAAAAGCACGCCGATCTCGTGGTGGCAAATGACGTGACTATGAGCGGCGCGGGATTCAACGTTGACACCAACATCGCAACCATAATCGACAAAGACGGCAACAAATTTGAGAGCGGCAAAGTCACAAAACGCGCGCTTGCGGATATGATTCTCGACAAGGTGCTTGAGCTATGATTCTTGAAGTTATCGTGGATATTTCCAATTCGGACGTAGATCGCACTTTCGACTATGAAGGGCAGGACGTTCCCATAGGCAGCCGAGTGGTTGTGGAGTTTGGCAAAAAACGTCTTATCGGTTTTGTCATAGGCAAGAAGGAATCTTCCGAGTTTTCCAATCTCAAACAAGCAAAATATATAGACTCACCCATAAGTCCCGAGCAGTTGGGACTTATGAACTTTATGCGCAAGACGTACAATCTGCGCTATATAGACGTGATCCGTCTTTTCATTCCGTCAAAACTTAGAGAAGAGAAAGATCCCGAGTTCACACGCAAGTTTTTGACCGTTGACGACACGAGATCTCTTGACGAACTGAAAGAAATCATCGGCGCAAGAGCCAAAAAACAGCTTGACGCAATAGACTTCATTGCATCGACGGGCGGACAGTTTTTGACGCTTCTAATCGGTCGTTTCGGCGTTAGCGCGATAAACGGGCTGAGAGAAAAAGGCGTTGTTGTAGAGAGTGACGTGCACGAGCGTTCAACACCTCTGGGCACACTCAAAAAGGACAAAAAACACGTTGTTTTGACAAAGGCGCAATCGGACGCGGTTGAACAAATATCCAACGGAAAAGGCACTTTTCTCCTTCACGGCGTCACCGGGAGCGGAAAAACCGAGATATACGAGAGCGTCATAGAAAGAGAAATCGCAAAGGGCAGGACGGCGATTATGCTCGTGCCCGAGATCTCGCTCACTCCGCAAATGCTCGGTCTTTTCAGAGCAAGATTCGGCGATGACGTTGCCATATTGCACTCGGGGCTTAACGACAGCGAAAGATACGACGAGTGGAAAAGACTCAAAACGGGCGCGGCGCATATCGCAATCGGCGCGCGCAGCGCAGTGTTCGCTCCGCTTGAAAACATCGGCGCAATCATCATTGACGAAGAGCACGACACAAGTTATTTGTCGGAGTCAAACCCGAGATACGACACAAAAACCATTGCGGATTTCAGAGCCAAAGCCAATGACGGCGTGCTTGTGCTCGGCTCGGCAACTCCCGATATGGAAACATATCTCAAAGCAACCGAAGGCGAGTATAAACTCATCACTTTGCCCGATCGCATATCAAAGCACAAGTTGCCCGAAATGGAGATTGTGGATATGACGCAAGAGTTTCGCATGGGCAACCGCTCGCTTTTCTCAAAGGCGTTGCAAGAGGCTCTTATCGCCACAAAAAACAAGGGCGAACAGTCCATGTTGTTTCTCAATCGCCGCGGATTTGCATCGTTTATCCGTTGCAAAGAGTGCGGATACGTGGCAAAATGCGAAGACTGCGACATCTCGCTGACCTATCACAAAGAAGACAACGAGCTTAAATGCCACTATTGCGGCAGACGCTATCATGCGCTCACAAAATGCCCCAATTGCGGCAGCGATCAAATAAAACAGGGCAGAATCGGCACGGAAAAGGTGGTTGAAGAGCTAAAAAAGCTCATTCCCGACGTCAGAGTGTTGCGTATGGACAACGACACAACCATGCGAAAGGACAGCTATTTCAAGATACTGTCCGCATTTTCTGACGGACAGGCGGACGTGCTTGTCGGCACGCAAATGATTGCAAAAGGGCACGACTTCGGCAACGTCACGCTTGTAGGTATTCTCGAAGCGGACGCGGCGTTGTATTTTTCCGACTATCGATCGAGCGAACGCACTTTTCAGCTTATCACTCAGGTTGCGGGGCGCGCGGGGCGAGCGGAGAAAGAAGGCAGAGTTATTTTGCAAACGTATGCGCCCAAACATTACGTTTTCCGCTTTGGCAAGACGTACGATTATCTCGGATTTTGGAAGAAAGAGATAAACACGCGTATGGTCACAAAATTTCCGCCGTTCACCAAGATTGTGAGAATTTTGCTCTCGTCCACGGTGGAACAAGACGTTGTGGACGGCGCGAGATCTTGTTATAGAGCGATGCAGCAGCTTGAAAAAGAGAGCGGCAAGTTTGTCTATCTCGGCGCAAGCAAATCGCCTGTGACAAGGATAAACGGGCTTGTTAGATATCAGATTTTGATGAGAATCGAGCCAAATCAATTTGAACAAGTTATCGGTGATATATACAATATCGCCGACGCAAATAAATCGAAAAAATGCAACGTGTTCGTGGAAATCAATCCCCAGAGCATGATTTGACGAGAGAAGGTGTGAAATGGCAAAAAGAAACATTGTGAAAGTTCCCGATCCGATATTGTACAAAAAATGTCGCGTCGTAGAAAAATTTGATGAGAGACTTTGGACGCTTTTGGACGATATGAAAGAGACTCTCATCGAGGCAAACGGCGCAGGTCTTGCCGCTCCGCAAGTGGCAGTGCTCAAAAGAGCATGCATCGTTGACACCGAAGACGGATTTTTTGAGCTTATCAATCCCGTCATCACGTCAACAAGCGGCGAGCAAACAGGGCTTGAAGGCTGCTTGTCCGTGCCAAAGAAGTACGGCAACGTGTCAAGACCGATGAAAGTCACCGTCAAGGCGCAAGACAGATTCGGCAAACCGCAAAAAATCACCGTCAAGGGCTTTACGGCGCGCGCGTTCTGCCACGAAATCGACCACTTGGACGGCATTATCTACACCACAAAATGCACCGAAACTTTTGAAGAAGAGTGACGGCTAAACATGAAGTTGCAAAACGAGTGTAGAAATCAACAACAAAACTTGCTAAATATCAAAGACATAAATCTGGAAAGAACATGAAAATAGTGTTTATGGGCACGCCCGATTTCTCGGCTGTCGTGCTTGAAAAACTCAATTCGGTATACCCGGTGTGCGCCGTTGTCACAGGTCTTGACAAACCCGTGGGGCGCGGATACAACCTTGCGCCGTCACCGCTCAAAGTCAAGGCGCAAGAGCTCGGTATCCCCGTATTGCAATACGCAAAAGTGTCAAGAGAAGGGCTTGACGATATCAGAGCGCTCGAGCCGGACGTCATCGTCACGGCGGCTTTCGGACAAATTTTGTCCGACGCGTTTTTGGCGATTCCCAAGTTTGCCGTGCTAAACGTGCATGCGTCCTTGCTGCCCAAATACCGCGGATCTTCGCCCATTCAGTGGTCAATCATCAACGGTGACGAAAAGACGGGCATAACCATTATGAAGACCGTCAAAGCCGTTGACGCAGGCGACGTGTTGCTTGCAAAAGAAACGCCGATCGGCAACAAAGAAACGGCAGGCGAGTTGTTTGACCGTCTTGCGATTCTCGGCGGCGAAGCCATTGTCGAGGCAATATCACTCGTTGAAAGCGGCAAAGCGATTTTCACGCCGCAAGACGAGAGCAAAGTCACGCATTGCAGCATGATAAGCAAAAGTGACGGTCAAATAGATTTTGCAAAAACCGCAAGAGAGATAGATTGTTTTGTACGTGGTATGACGCCGTGGCCGTCTGCCTACACGCACCTTTGCGGCAAAACGCTCAAAGTCTTTGACGTGGAAGGCGTAACTTTGCAAGATTTGTCCATGGGCGAGAAGATTTGCACCGAAAACGCAAAGTGCGGCGAAGTCGTGTTTGCCGACAAAAATCACGGCTTGGTCGTCAAGGTCGCAGGCGGATTTATTCGTCTTCACGTCATTCAACTCGAAGGCTCGAAGCGTATGGACGACACGCAATTTCTTCTCGGAAGAAAAATCGAAATCGGCACGATTTTCGCTTAAAATCGTAAAATATATCGTTAGATAATCGAAAAATATAAGAATAGCAAATGAGAAAATACATCGGACAGGCACTGAGAATACTCACAAAAGTTTTCACTGACGGCACGTACAGCAATATGGCGTTTTACGGCGAAAAGGTAAGCGACATGGCAACGCGCCTTGTTTACGGCGTGCTTGAAGAGAATGTCAAAATTGACTATATACTTGCTCAATTGCTCGACAAAAAGCCGAAAAACGCGATTTTGTATTTGCTCAAAATCGGCGTATACGCGCTTGAAAATCTGACTGACGTGCCGAAGTTTGCAATCGTCAGCGAGTGCGTGGAAGCGTGCAAGGCAATTGGCAAGGGCGGCGCAAGCGGATTTGTCAACGCGGTGCTGAAAAAAGTTGCCGACAAACAATTTGCAATGCCGAGCGAGAGCGACAAAAACTATCTATCCGTGACGTATTCCAAGCCCCAATGGTTCATTGATAAAATGCTTGACGAATACGGCAAAGACGTTACTTTGGCGATGTTGAAAGATCCTGTTCGCGACAGAGAACATATAAGGATAAATTCTCGCCTTGCCACAAGCTCTGACGTTGAATTTTTGCTGAAAAAGTCCAAAACTCCGTACGAAAAGAGTGAAGTGGGCGGATACATCGTGCGTGCAACCGATGCGGTTGGGCGTATGTTTGACAAAGGACTTGTCACTTATCAATCTCCGTCGAGCATGCTTTGCGTGCTTGCCTTGGGCGCAAACGACGGTGACACCTTGCTTGACGTTTGCTCCGCGCCGGGCGGGAAGGCGGTGTATATGAGCGAGCTGTGTCCCCATTCGCATATTACGGCTTGCGACGTGCACGAGCATAGAGTTGCGCTCATCCAAAAATATAAAAACCGCATGCACGTGCCAAACGTCAAGGCAATCAAAATGGACGGAACGGTGTTTGACGAGAGCATGCAGAATAGATTTGACGGCGTTCTCGTGGACGCGCCGTGCTCGTGTTTCGGCACGTACAAAAAGCACCCGGACGTGTTTTTGAGCCGTACGGACGAGAGTGAAGACGAGATATGCAAGACGCAGCTTGCGATTTTGTCGAACGTTGCAAGATACGTCAAAAAAGGCGGCGCGATGGTGTATTCCACTTGCACGCTGTTCAAAAAAGAAAACGGTGAAGTGGTGCAAAAGTTTCTTGCAAGCGAGCAAGGCAAGGATTTTTGCCTTGAAAAAATATGCGGTCTAAAAGACGTTGACGGCGGAAAATACGTTGACAACGGCGGTGAAATTCAGATTTTGCCGCATGCGGAGTATGACGGATTTTTCATTGCCAAACTTAGGAGAGCAAAATGAGCGGAGAAGTCAAAACAAGTTTGCTTGGATTGGACAAAGCGCAAATTGCCGCGCTTGTTCCCGACATGCCGAAGTTCACCGCGTCGCAAATTTACGGCTTTCTCATGGACGGCAAAGATTTTGACGAAATGACTTCGCTCAAAAAGGAATATCGCGAGTTTTTGAAGGCGAACTATATTGCCAACCCCGTGAAAATCCTTGAAGTTTTTCAGGGCAAGCTCGGCACGAAAAAGTATCTTTTTCTCATCGGCGACCAGCTTATAGAAGGCGTGTACATGCCGCACGATTACGGCAATACGCTTTGTCTTTCCACGCAAATCGGATGCAGAATGGGTTGCACCTTTTGCGCAAGCACGCTTGACGGACTTGTGCGCAATCTCACGCCTGACGAGATGCTCGGGCAAGTGATTGCCGTCAATCGCGTGAGCGGCGGCACGGCAAAAAACAGGGTTGTCACCAATCTTGTGCTTATGGGCAGCGGCGAGCCGTTTGACAATTATGACAACGTGCTTGCATTTCTCGACGCGGTGTCAAAGGAAGGCGGCATCAACATCAGCGAGCGAAATATATCGCTCTCCACAAGCGGTCTTTGCGACAAAATCCGCAAATTTGCCGATTCGGGACACAAAGTGACGCTTTCAATATCTTTGCACGCGCCCTTTGATGATCTTAGAAGCGCGCTTATGCCCGTCAACAAGGCGTACGGCGTGCAACAGCTCGTGGACAGCGCAAAGTACTATTTTGGAAAAACGGGCAGACGAGTCATATTCGAGTATACGCTCATAAAAGGCGAGAACGATTCGGACGCTTGCGCAAGAGAGCTTGCAAGGCTCACAAAAGGCTTTCCGTCGCACGTCAATCTCATACGGCTCAACGAAGTCAAAGAGCGATATCATCAAGCTCCGAGCGTTGACGCAACCGAAGATTTTCTCAAAAAACTCGAAAAACTCGGCGTGTCGGCAACCATACGCAAGAGCCTTGGCAACGACATAGAAGGCGCGTGCGGACAGCTCCGCCGCAGATATCTCAAAGAAAACGGCGAAATATCCGAGAAAAAGGATTGAAAAAAACGGAACTCAATCCGTTCTTCATACAAAAGCAAGCAAATCACGCATATTGCGACAAAGGACGAAATGGCACAAAAAATTCTTGGCGGCAGAGTGATAAAAGCGGTTGCATCCAAATTTTTCGTTGACGTACAAGGTGACGTCAAGGTTTGTTTTGCTCGCAAACGCTTGAAAAACGACGGCATAATCTATGTCGGAGACTTTGTGGGCATCGCAAAGGACAGAGATAGTTTTGTCATCGAAGAAGTAAAGCCGAGAAAAAATCGCCTTATTCGTCCGTACGTGAGCAACGTGGACGTGTGTTTCATCGTCATTGCGCCCGAACCCGCGCCCGATTTTCTTCTCGTTGACAAGGTCATCGTCAATTGCCTAATGGAAGGCATAACTCCCGTTCTTGTCAAAAACAAGTGCGACACAGCTCATGTTGACACGTCCGAGTATGAAAACGTTGTCAAAGTCATTGAGTGCAGTGCGCAAACAGGCGAAAACGTATCCTTGCTCGTGGACGAGGCAAGGGGCAAGACGGCGTGTTTTGCAGGACAGTCGGCGGTTGGAAAAAGCAGTATTCTCAATGCGATTCTCGACAGCGACGAGCTTGAAGTGGGCGAACTTGCCCGCAAGATAAAGCGAGGCAAAAACACCACTCGCAAGACGGAGATTTTCCACGTTGAAGAAAACACCTATTTCGTTGACACTTGCGGCTTTTCCATGCTTGAAACGGTTGACGTAGAGCCTGAAAACCTCAGACTGTATTTTGACGATTTGGAAGAGTTTCGCAAGGATTGTCGCTTCAATATGTGCACGCACACGTTTGAGCCTGATTGCGCCGTAAAAGCGCACGTGGGCAAGGAAATCGGCGTTGGCAGATACGAAAGATACAAGACGATATATCAAGAGCTTGTCGATCGCAGAGAAAACAAATACGACTGATTTTTGAATGCGAGCGGTCAAGAAACCAAATAACTTTGGAACAAACAAAACAAATTGTTATCGCGTGCGAGCGCGAGCGAAAGGAGAAAGATTTATGTTGGTTGCACCATCTATGTTGTCGGCGGATTTCGGCAATATGGCAAGAGATGTGAAAGCCATCGAGCAATGGGGCGCGGACGTTGTGCATTGCGACGTCATGGACGGTGTATACGTGCCGAATATCACCTTTGGCATGCCCATGGTCAAAGCGTTCAAGCAAAACTCGAATTTGCCAATCGACGCGCATCTTATGATCACTCTTCCCGAGAAGTACGTGGGGGCGTTTTGCGATGCGGGCGCGGATATCGTCACCTTCCACCCGGACGCGTCAAAGGACGTGCAAGGCGCAATCGACACAATCAAATCGAAGGGCAAGAAGTGCGGACTTGTCGTCAATGCCGATCAGCCGTTTGACATTGTAGAGCCGTATTTGCCAGAGATCGACTTGCTTGTGGTCATGACCGTCCAAGCGGGATTCGGCGGACAAAAGTTTATGCCAAACAGGCTCCAAATGGTGCAAAAAGGCGATGAGATGAGAAAACAATTCGGATATTCGTATCTCATCGAAGTGGACGGCGGCGTGTGCGAAGACAACGTTGCGACAATAAAGGACGCATGCGCGGACATTGTCGTTGCAGGCAGCGCGGTGTTCAAATCGGAAAACCCGACGCTCACGATTGAGAGATTGCACGCATAATCAACAAGGCGATAAAGCATTTGGCAAGATGATATAGCATTGCGGCAAGTTGATATAGCATTGCAATAGGCAGATAAAGCAATAAGTTGATAAAAAGACAAAAAGGACGGATTTTCCGTTCTTTTTCACGTTTATAAGCCCTATTGCATAAGTTGTAAAAAAAAAACAAGGGGAGTTTTATGAACAAAATCATCTGCATCAATCCGCCGAAATTTATAAAAGCAATACTTAAATTCTTTTCGTCATTCAAGAAAAAGGACGCCGACAAACATTGATTTAAGTTGAAAATCTCGTATATCCGAAATCGAGCGGTGAAGAGATATTTATACAACGAAAAAAAGCCTTCCCTTATAGGAAGGCTTGACTTTGTTGCTACAATATATCAAAAACAGAAATTACGCACGGTCAACTTTGCCTGAACGGAGACAACGCGTGCAAACGTATTGATCTTCAACTCCGCCGGTAGGAGTGTTGACTTTGACTTTTTGGACGTTGGGAGCCCAACTGCGTCTGGTCTTTCTGTTGCTGTGGCTGACTGCGTTGCCGCTCATTCTGCCTTTTCCGCATACACTACAAACTCTGGACATATTACTGTACCTCCTAATTTGAACGATAGTTATTCTAACAAATATCAACGGGATTTGCAA
The DNA here is from genome assembly GCA_900548005.1 of uncultured Eubacteriales bacterium. Lineage (GTDB taxonomy): Bacteria > Bacillota > Clostridia > Christensenellales > CAG-917 > CAG-475. Next base: position 115,144 of record URIZ01000002.1, read on the forward strand.
CTGATTTGCACAAAATTTGTGATTTAGTTGCAAAAAAAGTTGTAATATAGTAATATTTATAAAAAGGTAGAGTTTATGTCGCTATCAACTTCAAACAAATTCGGCAAAATTTCCATCAGCGAAGACGCAATGCAGACCGTTGCAAGTCACGCTGCGCAGGAATGTTACGGTGTGGTAGATCTCGTATCACGTCGTTTCAGCGATAATTTCAGTCAAATATTCGGCAAAGAGCAACTTGGCAAAGGCGCGATCGTTCAGACGGTGGACAGCCTTATATATGTCGAGTTGTTTGTCATTTTGAAGGTTGGTATCAACATCGAAGCAGTAAAAAAATCACTCGCCGACGCGGTCAAGTTTTCGCTTGAAACGTTCACGGGTATGCGTGTAAAGCGCGTGCACGTCAACGTTGTGGGAATCCGCGTGTAACTAGGTAGGATAGATGACAAGAATAGACGGACTAAAATTCAAAGAAATGCTCGCAGGCGGCGTCAAGGCTCTTGAGATGAACCGCGCCACCATTGATGAGCTCAACGTATTTCCCGTGCCCGACGGAGACACCGGCACAAACATGTCTCTCACCGTCGCATCGGCTATGCGTGAAGCCAACGCTTGCGGGTCTTTGCTTATAGACGAAATCGCGCTCGCATTTTCAAAGGGCGCGCTCAGGGGCGCAAGGGGAAACTCGGGCGTCATTTCTTCACAGATTTTCCGCGGTTTCGCGGTTGCGCTCGAAGGCAAGGCGGAGCTTACCGCCAAGACCTTTGCCGATTGCTTGAAGAAGGGCACGGAAATTGCCTACGGAGCAGTCAAAAAGCCAAAAGAAGGCACGATTCTCACCGTTGTGAGAGTTATGGCTGAAGAAGCGCAAGCGGCAATCCACTCCAAAAAGCTCTCTTTTGAAGAATTTTTCAAACGCGTCATAGATGCGGGCGAAGACATCTTGCAAAAGACTCCCGATATGCTCCCGGTGCTCAAAAAAGCGGGCGTTGTGGACGCAGGCGGTCGCGGTCTTGTGACAATCTTTGACGGCATGTATCGCACGCTTGTCGGTGAAGAGCTCGTTCTCATCAGCGGCGGACACGTTCCGCAAATGGACGACATCAAGCCCGACGTTGCCGCAAACGATTTCGATCCGCTTGAAAATGACTATGAGCATATCACGTTCCAGTATTGCACGGAATATTTCATCACTCATCTCAAAAACGAAGTCACAACGGCGTCTATCGACAAATATCGTGACTATTTGATGACAATCGGCGATTGCGTGCTTGTCATAGGTGACGTTGACCTTGTCAAAACGCACGTTCACACCAATCATCCCGATCGCGCGCTGAAAATGGCTTTGTCGCTCGGCGAGCTTGACGACATAAAGATCGAGAACATGGTGGAGCAGAACAGAAAGCTCCACGCCGATGACAAAAAGGACGAGGAGATAGAGCTGAAAGACTACGCGCTCGTATCCATTTGCTCGGGTGACGGAATGGCAAGCATCTTCAAGGATTTGATGGTTGACATCATTGTCGAAGGCGGTCAGACTATGAACCCGTCCGTTGACGACATCTTGAAAGCGGTCAACGACGCTCATGCAAAGAACGTATTTGTTCTCCCCAACAACTCCAACATCATTCTTGCCGCAAACCAAGCAAAAGAGCTTGCAAAGGCGCAAGTGTACGTGATTCCCACCACCAATATGCCGCAGGGCATAGCCGCATCTCTTGCTTTTGACGGCGATGCGACTTGCGAAGAGAACTTTGAAACTATGTGCGGCGCAATCAAAGGTGTGGAGTGCGCAGAAGTCACTCACGCCGTGCGCTCTACAAGAATGAACAGATACACTGTCAAAGAAGGCGACATAATCGGCATTTTGGACAAGCGTATCGTTGCAAAAAGCACCGATGTTGAAGAAACCGCGCTTGCAACCATCAAGAAAGTGGCAAAAGACAAAGATATGGTGTCCGTATACTTTGGCAAAGACGTGACGCAAGAGCAAGCCGATCAGCTTATGCAAAAGGTAGAGCAAGAGCTTGACGATGTAGAAACTGCCTGCTACTATGGCGGACAACCGCACTATTATTACATAATTTCTGCGGAATAATAAGTCGAAAGACAAGTTTTCGGGCGCAAATAGGCGGTTAGATTGCCGAAAACGATAAATGCGAGAGATTTTCAAAAACTATGTTGACGTTGAAAGACGTAAAAGGCGTCGGTGACGCCACGATAAAAAAACTTCATGACCTTGGCATAAACAACGTGTTCGAGGTCTTTTCATTTTTGCCGAGAAAATACGTAGACCTGAAAACTCCCGTCAAAGTGCTGGATGCAGAGCCGGGGCAGCTTGCGCTCTTTGAAGGGAGGGTGGAAAAAGTGTCCGCCGTGTCCATGCGCGGTAAAAGAAGCTTTTTTGTCACGTTCTCGGATAATCTTGACGGCAATCGCATTTTCTTCAAATCCACTTTTTACAACATGCCGTTTTTGCACGACAGTTTCGAGATCGGTCAAAACTATCGATTGCTCACAAGACTTTCAAATGATATAGGCTCGCTTTCGGTTGTCAATCCGTCCCTTGAAAAAGCAGAGAAGATCTCAAAACTTGACGGCATATACACGGTGTATCCGCTCCGTGGCGTGTTTGGTCAAAACGCATACAAGAACATCGTGTATTCTGCGCTCGACACTCTCAAGAACATCGGCTTCGATGACACGATTTTGTCCAAAGTCAGTCGTGATTTGGCAAATTGTTTCGAGCTTGCTCATCGCCCGACAAGCGTTGAAATTGCGCAAAGAGCGGTGAATGCGCTTGCATCCATCGATGTTGCGATAATGTTGTCTATATATCGCAAATTGCGTGACAACACGCAAAAATTAAGAAAAGTATTTTACAATTTCGACAATTTTAGAATAGTTGACTTTGAAAACGCACTCGGTTTCAAGCCTACAATCACTCAAACGCAAGCATTTGAAGATATTATGGCGGATTTGACTTCGCCATATTGCATGTCCCGTATTGTCAGCGGTGACGTTGGCAGCGGCAAGACGGCGGTTGCGTTCTTTGCGATGTACCTAGCCTCTTTTTCGCATAGACAATGCGCGCTCATGACCCCCACCGAAATACTTGCAAAACAACACGCAGAGAAGTTTGCGCCGCTTGCAAAATTGCTTGGCATCAACTTTGCTTTGCTCACAAGTTCGACTTCGACATCCGAGAAAAAACGCATTTTGTCCGAGCTTAAAGACGGCGGGATAGATTGTGTTATCGGCACAAATTCCGTTGTGGGCGACGAAGTGGAATACAAGGATTTGGCACTTGCAATCATTGACGAACAGCATCGTTTCGGCGTGAATGACAGAGCAAAACTCGAAAAGAAGGGCGCGGCGGACGTGCTTAGTCTTACCGCAACTCCAATTCCGAGATCTATGGCACTCACGTTTTATGACGATATTGCCATTTCTCGCATAGAAAAGAGAGCGGACGCAAAAACGAGTGTCAAAACCACCGTCACGAGCGATATCGACTTCGCTTTGAAGAGTATTGTTGCAAGTTTGAAAGACGGCAAGCAGGCTTTTATCGTTTGTCCGTCAATTGTTGACGCCGAAGGCAACGATTTGATGTCAATCGAGAGCTTTTTGCGAGATTTCGGCAGATATTTTGAAGATTTTGAGTGTTCCGTTATGTACGGCAAACTCACAAACGAAGAAAAAGAGTCGGCTATGAAAGATTTTTCAAGCGGAAAAACACGACTTTTGATTGCGACAACCGTCATTGAAGTGGGCATAGACACCAAAGCGAGCGAGATTTTGATACTAAACGCTGACAGATTCGGGCTTGCGTCCTTGCATCAATTGCGCGGAAGAGTTGGCCGCGACGGATCGTCGGCAAATTGCATACTTTATTCTTCCAACAAAGGCGAAAAGGCGATTGAACGCTTGTCCACGCTTGAAAAGAGCAATGACGGACAGTATCTTGCCGAAGTTGACTTTGCAATGCGCGGAGCGGGCGACTTTATCGGCACAAAGCAGAGCGGAATTTCGCTCACGCCTATTTTTGGATTGCAAATGAACGGGGAAGTGCTTGGCAATGCAAAATCCTATGCCGACACTCTCTCGTCTTTGAGCCTGAACGAACTTCTTGCACTCACGCACTGCTCGCGCACAAAAGTGGACGATTTTGTCGAAAAAATCTCAAAAGTGACCATAAACAGCTGAAATCCTTAATATATTATAAATTTTTGGCTCGCATTTTACTTGATTATTGACATTTTCTCAAATATTCGTATAATATAATTAAATGGTGGTGCAGTATTCTAGTCAGATCTCACCGACTCGGAGGCGGGGGTAAAATATCGCCGAAGGGCATATCGATGAAGTTTCTGGTGACGGCTTCTTTTGCCCAAATTGGGGCTGTTGCTGGGAGTTAAGGACTTTGGGCGGCTTGCAACGGCATGCAAATCCCGTACCAATTTCCGTGGAGACCCAACTTGGTGGATCGGCGTAACATCGATCTACTGACTGGGGTGAAACCTGATATGCGGTGTGTAAAAATGCTGTGTACAGTGTAGCCTGCTTTGAGTGACGTGCAGGGAATCGGGAACCACGCCTTTTCGTATGGCCAATACGCGACGGTGATTGCTCGATGAAATCCACGCTGCAAAAAAAGATAAGGGCGGGCGGGATCTGTCAAGGAAATCTTCTAGACTGTTCAATTGAGACAGCGTGGGGATTATAGTGTGCTCTAAGTGGCGATTCGGTTTCTCATTTTGAGATGCATCTAGTGATAGGAAACTTCTCGGACGGCGACGACGAGTTTTGATGCAGGGAAAACCTACCGAACCTATGGCGCAAGGTTTACCCATGTTGTTGCCACCATTTCATCTTACAAATCTCTTTGAGGTGCTTTGTGCAAAACCAATCTCAATCAGAAGCGGACGCTTCAAGCATATCATCCAACACACCGTCATCCGATTCTCCTGACGGTTTATCTCATTTTTCTCAATCACAACAGGACACAGACCAATCTCAAGTTGCAGGCGGCAAAGACGCTGCCGACGCCTGCTGTTGTCAAAACGGCGAAAATTCCGATTTGAGTGCGGCAGATGCTCAAAAAGGCGTATCTATCGAAAAGGTGTCCGCAACCGTTGCCACCCAAAAACAGAAAAACGGCAAAGACTCCGACGCCGAAAAAAAGAAGAAGACGGCAAAGAAGAAACACAATCTTTGGTGGATCAAGGCAACGATTATATCTCTTGTGCTTTCCGCGTTTTTTTCGTATATCAGCAACCTTGTGGAAAATGCCAATCAGCTTATCATCGTCATCGTGTTGCTTGCGTTTTTGATCATTTCGGGCATCGTGTTTGACGCAATCGGCGTTGCGGTCACTTCGTGTGACGTGACTCCAATCATATCCATGGCTTCACGCAAGGTCTATGGCGCAAAAACCGCGCTTAATCTCGTCAAAAACAGCGACACAGTGTCAAGTGTGTGCAACGATATAATCGGCGACATATTCAGCATTATATCGGGTGCATGCTCGGCGGCATTGGTGGTCAAAATCACCGCAACGCTCAAAGAGCCGTGGCAAATCGCGCTATCTATCGCAGTTTCCGCAATAGTTTCGGCACTCACCATAGGCGGCAAAGCGTTTATGAAACGCATCGCAATCAACAACTCAAAGGAATTTGTTATGTTTGTTGCGCGCATTATTGCAATCTTCTCTAAGGAAGAGCGCAAAATTCGCCAAAAGAACAAAGCCGCAAAGCAAGAACAAAAAGAGTGCAAAGACTGCGCCACTGCAAAAGACGATAGTTCAAAAGCGGACAAATCAAAGGACGACAAGGCGCAAACCGCCGCAAAACCGTCCAAAACCGAGAAAAAACAAAATACAAAAGGCGAAAAACGATAATGCGTCTTGACAAGTATTTGCAATCCAAATTCAATCTAAAATCACGCACCTATGCCGAAAATTTGGTGAAGACTGGGTGCGTGTCGGTTGACGGCAAGATTGCAAGCAAAACTTCGCTTGACGTTGACGATTCAAGCAAAGTTGAAATTCTCGGTGATGAAAACTTCGCATCCCAAGGCGCGTTCAAGCTGGAAAAAGCCTTTGAAGATTTTTCCCTTGACGTTCAAGGCAAACTTTGCGCGGATATTGGCTGCTCAAACGGCGGTTTCACCGATTCTTTGCTCCGTCACGGCGCAAAACACGTCATCGCCGTTGACGTTGCGGAGTGCGCACTCCCGGACAATCTTCTTGACTGCGGAAAAGTGACTTTTGTAAGAGCCAACGCTCGTGAACTTCCGTCCGACTTTGAGCAGGTAGATTTTCTTTGCAGCGATTTGAGTTTCATATCCCTTGAATATGTCTTGGGCGAAATGTATCGTATTTTGAAAAACGGCGGTGAAGGCGTTGTGCTTATCAAGCCGCAATTTGAACTCGATCGCTCGGCATTGAACAAGAGCGGCATTGTCACCGATGAAAAACTCCGCAAACGCGCAATTGAAAAAGTACGTTCGTTTGCAATCTCTGTCGGTTTTGAAATCCTGGGATTGACAACATCGCCAATACGATACGAGCATAAAAACGTGGAATATTTGCTATATCTCAAAAAGCCGCAAAACACCACTGAATAGTGATTTTATATCAAGCGATATATTATAATAGCGCAGTAAAAGACAAGCAAAAAGCGACCGTTTGGTCGCTTTTTATATATGACTTATATTTGTGATTTTTGCGATAATTTTTATTTGCAAAGTGAAGTGCGATTAAAATTATTCTTTCTTTGTATCGGCTGGTTGTGCGTTGTCGCTTGCCGTTTCCGTTGCTTTATCCGCTGCGGCAGGGGTTGCGCTATCCGCGCTTTCGTTTGCGGTGCCATGCGAATTTTCGCTGTCACCGCCTGTTTTATCCTTGTCTTTCTTGGACTTTTTCTTCTTTTTGTCATTGCTGTTTGCATCCGCATTTTGTTCGTTCTTGGCTTTTGCCGGGACGAGCGGTTCTTTGCTTTTCTTGTTCTTGACAGAGAAGACGATTGCGATAATTATGATAGCAACAACCATACCCGACAGTGCGGATACGAGTTTTGTTGCAAATTCGGTTATACTCAAAAGTTGATTTAACATACTTTTATTATACATTTTGACAATAATATGTCAACAAAATATACAAAAATGACAGGTTTCGGGGACAAAAACCGCAGTCGGTATACAAGAAATCGCGCTGATTTTACACAAAATGTTTGCAATCTTTTTGCATAACATGAAAACAAATTCGCATTTTTGCATATTTTTGAAATTTTATGCAAATTTTATAAAAAATACCTTTATTATACTTGAATATACATTAAAATTGATGTATAATGCATATAAATTATGAAAAAACGTATTGCAGTCATCACCAAAGAAGATATGAAATCGAGCGATATTCGCGCCGATATTCTTGCCGACATCCAAAAGGACGGCGGGTTTTCTTTGTGTATTTGTGACGATGCAAGCAAGATTTCGGACGAAGACGTCGTGTTGATTTTCGGCGGTGACGGCACTGTGCTGGAAGTTGTCAGGGCGGTCGCAGAGAAGAATATTCCCATTCTTTGCGTCAATCTCGGCAATCTCGGCTTTTTGGCGGAATATGAGAGAAGCGTCAACTCGCAAGACGTTGTCAATGCGCTCAAATCTTCAGATTTGAGACAGAGAATGATGCTTTGCGTCAATTTGTCAAGCGGCGTATCCGAGCGCGCGCTCAACGAGGTTGTCATACGCTCACTCTCGTCACGTCCGATCTATATTGACGTGTATGTTGACGGCAAATTTGTCGATTCATACCACAGTGACGGCGCAATTGTGTCATCTCCGACAGGCTCGACCGCATATTCGCTTTCGGCGGGCGGTCCGATTCTTGCTCCCGACGTGTACGCGTTTGTGATCAATCCGATTTGCGCGCACTCTTTGCACTCTCGTCCGCTGGTTGTCAGTGCAGATTCTATTGTGGAGATGAGAGTTAAAGGTGAATGTGCATGCGTTTGCGTTGACGGCAACACCACGTATACGCTTGAAAAAGGCGGCGTTGTGACCGTCAAAAAGTCTTCAAAAACAGCAAAATTCGTCTGTTCGGGCGACGACGAATTTTATAAAAAACTACTCCAAAAGATGAACAGGTGGGGCACTACCGAGTGCACCGAAGGATAAGGTGACAATTATGGCAAGAGCAAATCGCCAACTCAAAATCTTGGACATTATCTCCAAGCACGACATCGACACGCAAGAAGAACTTGTTGACTATCTCCGCAGCGAAGGTTTCAACGTCACACAAGCCACAGTATCGCGCGATATCAAGGATATGGGCATCATAAAAACCCTTTCCGCTGACGGAAGGCACTACAAATATTCCGCTCAACCGACCAAAGAAACGTCCGCTGCCGACAAATATCTCAATATGTTCAAAAACACCGTGATTTCCATCAAAAGCTCGGGCAATTTGATTGTTTTGAGAACGGAAGTGGGAAGCGCGGGTCCTGCTGCGGAACTTATCGACAAACTTTCTTATGACGAAGTGCTCGGCGTTGTTGCAGGCGACAACACCATTTTCGTTGCGGTTGACGGCGTTGATCACGTTGACACCATTCGCCGTCGTCTTGAAGATCTGCTTGAGGCAAATCGCATTTACACCTGACAATTTTTAGGATATGTTAGCACAACTGACCATTGAGAATATTGCGCTCATCGACAAGCTGGAGCTCGATCTCAAAAACGGCTTGAACATTTTGAGCGGCGAAACGGGTGCAGGCAAGTCTATCATCATAGACTCGCTCAATTTCGTGTTGGGCGAGCGCGCGGACAAATCGCTCATTCGCTACGGCACGGACTATGCAATCGTTCAAGCGGTCTTTGAAGAATACGTCACTCCGTCGGTGTCAGAGTATCTTGACGACATCGGCATTGAGTGCGAAGACGTGCTTATCATCCGCAGAAAAATGAGCGTAGACGGCAAAAACGAGTGCAGAATCAACGGCAGAGTTTCCACCTTGTCTATACTCAAAGGCTTGACGGAACTTCTTGTCGACATACACGGACAACATGAGCATCAGTCGCTGCTTAAAAGCGCAAACCATATCAAGCTGCTTGACGACATCGGCGCGGCAAAGATTGCAAGCGTAAAACAGGACGTGGCAAAAGAGCATACGAGATACGTAGCTTTGAAGAGAGAATTGTCACGTTTCGGCGATGCAAGTGAGAGAGAAAGAAAGCTCGATATTTTGTCTTTCCAAATTGACGAGATCGAGAAGGCAGACGTCAAAGACGGTGAAGAAGACGAGCTTTTGCAGGCGAGAAAACGTATTCGCAACATGGAGAAAATCATGTCTGCGCTCTCCGATGCAAAGAATACGCTTGACGGCTACGACTCATCGAGCGTGAGCGCGTCAATCAAAAATTCGTCAAATTTGCTCGGCACGATTTCGTCTTACGATGACACAGTTGCGCCACTCATTGACAGGCTTGACGATGCCAAAATCGAGATAAAAGACATTGCCGACACGCTTTCGGATATGCTTGAAAGGCTTGATTTTGACGCTCGCAGTGCCGAAAAGATAGAAGAAAGACTGGAAGTTGTACGCAATATTTTGCACAAATACGGTGGCAATTTTGACAATTTGCAAAAATTCTATGAAGACGCAAAGAAAGAAGCCGAGTTGCTTTCGGGCGCGGCGCAAACAGTGGAAGATTTGCAAGTCGAGATCGAAAAGGCAAAGAGCGGTCTTCAAAAATCCGCGCGCAAACTCACCGAGCTTAGACAAGAAGTCGCAAACAAGTTTGAGAGTGACATCACGCGCGAGCTTAAAGATTTGGGCATGGGCGGTTCGACCTTCAAAGTGAATTTTGTCACCACAGACGACGTTGACCAAATATCCGCAAACGGCGCGGATACAATCGAGTTTTTGTTCTCGGCAAACGTGGGCGAGCCTATGAAACCGCTTGCAAAAATCATCTCCGGCGGCGAAATGTCAAGATTTATGCTTGCGTTCAAAAACATCGTTGCGGGAGTTGACGGCATCGGCACTATGGTGTTTGACGAGATCGACACAGGCATCTCGGGCAACATATCCGCCGTTGTGTCAGAGAAGATGTGCAACATATCTCGTGGCAGGCAAGTCATTGCGGTCACACACATGCCGAGCCTTGCGGCAATGGCTGACAATCACTATCTCATTGCAAAATCCACTGAAAACGGCAAAACTCTCACGCATATCAACTTGCTTGAAGACGATACGGACGAAGTGGCAAGGCTTATCGGCGGCAACGATTATTCGCAATTCGCCGTACCGCACGCAAAAGAGATGAAAGCGTGGGCAGAGAGATACAAACAATCGCTCGCGAAATAACAAAAAAGCGTAACACAACACAAAAGCGACATTCTAATCTGTTGAATGTCGCTTTTATATATTGAAATTCAGCCGACAATATTGTTTGTGATTGCAAGAATTTGGATATAAAAAACATATTTAAGGATTAAAAACGAATGTTTTGATAGTTTAAGAAGAATACTTATTGGATTGAAAAAGGAAGGCTCTTGCGCCTTCCTTTTTCATGTGCGAGATTAGTCTGTAAGCCGAGTTCTGTATTGGACGGTCATCTATCTAGAACGTACGTTTCCGCACGTTTCAAGCGAAGTGGGGAGTTTGCGGGCCGCTTTTCGTACTCCCGTTCTTGCATCGAGTGGGGTTTACATCGCGCATTGTCGCCAAATTGCGGGTGAGCTCTTACCTCGCCTTTCCATCCTTACCGCTTGTGCGGCGGTATCTTTCTGTTGCACTGTCCTTGAAGTCGCCTTCACCGGGAGTTACCCGGCACTCTTGCCCTGTGATGCTCGGACTTTCCTCAAATATTTCATGCGACCGTCTGGCTAACTCGCAAGAAAATTAAACCACAAAACGCAAAATAAAGCAATCGAAAACGCAAATTTGCGGCAAAATACGCAATATAGGTTGAAATCGCGGGCTTTTGGCAACAATTTTGTCATGGTGTACGCTGTGACTCTCGTTATACTTGTGTTCTTCATCGTCTTGTATGCGCTCACGCGCGTTAAGGAGCGAGAGAGCCTTTCAATCTTCATATCAAAAGACGAGTATAAAAAGAAAGCGGACGATTTTGTGCGCAGTCTGCCGTTGCCTGCTAAAAACTCCGCTCAAAACGGCAAAAAGTATCTAAACGGGGTGCGTTTTGCAAGATTGTGGCTCAAAAGAAAGAAATTCAAGGGCATATTCGACGATTTTTTGCAAGACGAAAATCCCGTGTCTATGCTGAAAAAGGTTGATTTTGAAAAACTGTGCGATCTCCCGTCCATAGACAATCAAGCGCGAGCAGTGAAAATCGCGCGATTTTGCCTATCGTCTAGCGAATATGTGTTTGACGATGACAGAGTGAAAATCGTATTTGATTGCCACAACAAGTTCCGCACGCTGACTTTTGCCGAGATTATGGCAATGAAACAAGCCTTTTTGTACGTATTGCTTGAAAAATTGTATTTTGTATATAGCGATTTGATTACAATTGCAAAATTCTTCAATCTTGCCAAAAAGTACGCATCGGACGGCGAATTGAGCGTCACAAACAAGAAATTTGCAAAACTTTCAAAATCACGGCTGTTTTTGAGCCTTTGCGCAGTGCAAACAAATTATCAAACGTCAACGTTGAATGACGTATTCTCGGTCATAGACAAATTGTATTGCGTGTACGCGAATGTTCTTAAATCCATAACCGCAACGCTCGATTTTGATTTTTCGAGATTGTATTCGCCGCTTGAAATCCTTGACAAATTCCCGACTTTTTCAAACGCGAAAGAAAAGTGTAAAATCAACTTTCTATCTCTACTTGCAAAACTCAGTGACAAAGAAAATATCGATGAGTTTATGTATGCCATTCGTGTTGAAAAATTTGTGGATACGACAAGCTCGGGACACGTGAGAGTGAAGAGAATATCTCTGTTTAATAGGATATTCGCTCTGTTTTCGCAAAAAGAAGACGCGTCTGTTTTGGGTGCGGCTTTGCGCTCGGACGTGATGATGAATATGTATTTTGGCGATATTAAGAAATCAAAAACTATCGATAGTATTTCAAAAATCATTGATTTTGAGAATACTTTTGAGCCGATATATAAGTTTTCTTCACTAAATTTCGGATTATCCACAGCAAACGGCATTTTGCACTTGTCGCCGTATTTGCCAAGCGGAGTGAACGCTTGCGACGTGTCGTTTTGCGAAAACGGCGTAAATTATGATTTGCATATCCTCCGCGGAGAAAAGAAAGAGATATATCTCAACGACACGAAGATAGAAGGAACAAGTTATATCCGTCTTCCGAAAACTCACGCGCAATTCACGGTTGTCGTGGAATAGCACGTAAAGCGTGGTTGATTTTTTGATTATTTGCTCTCTTTGGGACGAAACTCGCCCCTTTTTGCGTTTTGCGATTGACTTATTCGGTTTATATTGTTATCATATTTTTTAGTATTTTAATCGTATGCGCGTATACGCATAGGCACAAATAGGAGTATTTTATGAAAGAGCAGATGGACAACATCAAAAACGCCGCTCTCGAGATGATCGAAAAGGCGACGACAAGCCACGAGCTTGCCGACGTCAGAGTCAAATATCTCGGCAAAAGCGGTGAAATCTCTCTTCTTATGAGAGATATGGCGAACGTCCCCAAAGAAGAACGTCCCAATATGGGCAAACTCGTCAACGAATTGAGAAACGCCGTTGAAACCGTTCTCAACGAAAAGACGGCAAAAATCGAGCAAGAAGAGAAACTTGCGCGTCTTAAAGCGGAAGAAATCGACGTCACATTGCCGTCAAACGCAGCAACTCTCGGCACACTTCATCCGCTCACGCTCATCACTCGCGAGCTCATCGATATCTTCACGAGCATGGGATTTTCGGTTGCGGAAGGCCCTGAAATCGAAAGCGACCTTTACAACTTCCAGCTTCTCAACGTGCCAAAGGATCACCCGGCGCGCGATATGCAGGACACGTTCTACGTCAACGACAACATCGTTTTGCGCACGCAGACGTCCGCGGTACAGGCTCGTATCATGCAAAAACAACAACCGCCCATCCGCATAATTTCGCCCGGCAAAGTGTACAGAAGTGACGACGACGCGTCGCATAGCCCCATTTTCAACCAGTTTGAAGGTCTTGCGATCGACAAACACATCACAATGGGCGATTTGCAAGGTTGCTTGCAGACTTTTGCGGAAAAGCTCTTCTCGAAAGATACGAAAGTGCGTTTGCGCCCGTCCTATTTCCCGTTCACAGAGCCGTCTGTCGAAGTTGACGTGACTTGCTCTATGTGCCACGGCAAAGGATGCAGAGTGTGCAAAGGCACGGGCTGGGTGGAGATTTTGGGCGCAGGCATCGTCAATCCCGCAGTGCTCGATATGTGCGGCATAGACAGCAGCGTGTACGGCGGCTTTGCGTTCGGCTTTGGCATCGACCGCATCGCAATGATCAAATACGGCATTCCCAACATCAAATTGCTCTACGAAAACGACGTGCGTTTTCTCAAACAATTCAACTAAAAGGGGGAGAATAGAAAAATGTTAGTTCCAATTTCATGGCTCAAAGATTACGTTGACGTGGAAGTATCTCCCGAAACGCTGTCAAAAAAACTCGTAGCTATCGGCTTTGAAGTCGAAGAAATCATTTATCAAAACAGACAAGCAACGTCCGTTGTGGTCGGCAAAATCGTGAATGTCGAAAAGCATCCCAACGCCGATCGTTTGCGCGTGACTAAAATCGACATCGGATCGAAAACCATACAAGTTGTTACCAACGTGCCCGTTGTTGGCGGCGAGACTATCGCCGTTGCGCTTGACGGAGCAAACCTTGCAGACGGTCACAAGATCGTCAAAGGCGAATTGCGCGGCGTGCTTTCGGAAGGTATGCTTTGCGGACTTGAAGAAGTGGGTGTGACAGAAGACGATGTGCAAAATCAAAAGATGGGTGACATCATCCGCTTTGAAGAAGGCACTACGCTTGGCATCAACGCTCTTGACGCACTCGGATTCAACGACGTGATTTTGGATGTGTCCGTCACGGCAAACAGACCGGACTGCAACAGCATCTACAAGATGGCAAAAGAAGTGGCGGTTGCGCTCAAAACGTCTTGCAGAGAGCCCGAAATCGATTATAAGACGGTGGGCGGCAGCGTGAACGATATGGTGTCCGTTGACGTTGAAAACCAAACGCTTTGCCCCAGATACATGGCGGCAGGCGTGAAAAACATCAAAATTTTCCCGTCTTCTCAAAAGATAAAATCGAGATTGAGAGCGGTGGGCATCAGACCTATCAACAACATCGTCGATATCACCAACTACGTTCTCACCGAGATCGGACAACCCATGCACTCGTTTGACAAGCGCGAGCTCGAAGGCGGTAAAATCGTCGTGCGCAACGCAAAAGACGGCGAGAGCATTATGACGCTTGACGGCAAGGAAAACAAGCTCAATCCTTCCATGCTCGTGATTTGCGACAGCCAAAAACCCGTTGCGGTGGCAGGCATTATGGGCGGTGAAAACAGCGGCATAAAGGACGATACGACAGAAGTCGTGTTTGAGTCGGCAAAGTTTGCTCGCGACAACGTCAGACGCACCTCGCGCGCGCTCAATCTCCGCTCGGACAGCTCGGCAAGATTTGAAAAAGGCATCGACTTTGCATCACAAGAATACGGTCTCAAACGTGCGCTCACGCTCGTGTATCAATCGGGCAGCGGCGACATCGTGGACGGGCTTGTGGACGTCAAAGTGGACTACCAAAAGGTGAGAGAAATCAAGTTCACCACAAAGAAATTGCAAGAAATTCTCGGCTGCAAAGTGCCCCAAAAGTCACTCATCACCATTCTTGAACGCCTTGGTATCGAAGTTGTTGAAGGCGACAAATGCCTTATCGCAAAGGTGAAAGAAGACAGAGAAGACATCGTGGGCGTCAACGACATCGCAGAAGAATTTATTAGAGTATACGGCTATTCGCATATCAAGCCGACTCTCTTTGAATATGCATCGCTCACGCAAGGCGGCATCGGCGACAGAATGAAATTCTCAAACGTTGTCAAAGACACGCTTTCGGCATGCGGATTGTCCGAGAGCGTCACCTATTCGTTTACGTCGCCCAAGTTTGTTTCGCAGCTCAAACTCGAACAAAACGATCCTGCACGCAACGCAATCAAACTTGTCAATCCGCTCGGCGAAGCACTCAGTGTCATGCGCACAACGCTCACGCACAGCATGATCGAAACGCTCGTGTACAACGCAACTCACTTCAACAAGGCGGCAAAACTCTTTGAAATCGCAAACGTGTATTTGCCAAAATCCCTTCCGCTTGAAGAGTTGCCCGACGAAGAGCAAAGACTTTGCATCGGCATGTATGGTGAAGACGTTGATTTCTTCACGCTCAAAGGCGCGCTTGAAAGAACGTTTGGCGCATTGCACCTTGACGTGAAATACGTGCGCTCGAATCGTCCGTATTTGCACCCGGGAAGAAGCGCGGAAGTGCTTGTGAGTGGCAATTCGATAGGTTTCCTTGGCGAAATTCACCCGGACGTTGCAGACAACTACGGTATGGACGCGCGCGTGTACGTTGCAGAAATCTCGCTTGACAAGATATTTGACGTTCGCCTTCTCGACAAAAAGAAATACGTTGCGTTCTCCAAATTCCCGAATATCGAACGTGACCTTGCAGTCGTTGTCAACGAAGACGTGCTTGCAGGCGACATGATAAGCGCAGTGAAGTGCGCAAAAATCAAGCACCTTTGCGATGCACAAGTGTTTGACACCTACAAGAGCGATCAAATCGGCAAAGGCAAAAAGAGCGTTGCTATGAGCTTCTCGTTCGCGTCTTTGGAACGCACGCTCACCGATGACGAAATCGCAACGGAAATGGCGCGTATTCTCAACACGCTCAAGAGAAAAGTCGGCGCAAAGATCAGATAAACAACGTCGCATTTTGAGCAAGCAAGACAAAATCTTTGCTTGCTCAAATCTCGACAAAAAATATCGTTTTTCTCAAAAAATGCCACTAAACAGTGAATTTTTGAGATAAAAAAACATATCATATCATTTGATATAAAATAAAACAGTACGAAAAATCGGCAAAAAGGGGAAAGTAAATCCTATTGCCGAACAACAAAAGCTATGTTCGATCAAAAAAGTCTAAACACACTCGAATATCCAAAGATCTTGGAACGCTTGTCGCAGTTTTGCCAATCGCAAGGCGGAAAGGTGAAGGCGAGATCTCTCGTGCCGTTTGAAACCATGTCCGAGGCGCAAGACGCGCTTGACGAAACGTCCGAAGCGGACAGAGTCTTGTTTGAATACTCGATTTCGCCCAACTTCGCGGTGGACGATTTGTCGGAGATACTCATAAAAGCGCAAAAAGGATCGGTGCTTTCTATCCCCGAGATTATGAAGGTGGGCAGGTCTTTGCGTTGTGCAAAACGGCTCAGAAAGTCGATAAGCGAAGTGAAAGATTGCCCGATTCTTCTCGATATGGCATCTCGCCTTTTTGAAAACGAGCCTTTGGAAGAGAATATTTTCGCATCGTTTTTAAGCGAAACGGAAGTTTGCGACAACGCAACCAACGAGCTTAGACAAATTCGTATTCGCATCCGCAAGCTCAACGACAACGTGCGCACCAAGTTGCAGCTTTTCATCACTTCGCCGCAATATTCCAAGTATTTGCAAGACAGCATCATCACAATGCGTGGCGACAGGTATGTCATTCCCGTAAAAAGCGACTGCAAAGGCACGATTCCCGGGCTTGTGCACGATCAATCCGCATCGGGATCAACGCTTTTTGTCGAGCCTATGCAAATTGTGGAGCTCAACAACGAACTCAAAGTTGAGCTTGTCAACGAGCAGATGGAAATCGAGCGCATATTGCGCAATTTTTCGGAAACCATCAGGGGATGCGCGGAAAATATCACGTGGTCGTACGAGATCATCGTGGATATGGATATGATATTTGCAAAAGCGCAACTTGCGCGCGAATATAAGGCTATACGCCCGACATTGAACAGGGACGGCGCAATTGTTATCAGAGCAGGCAGACATCCGCTTATCGATCAGCACAAAGTCGTGCCGGTGTCGCTATCCTTGCAAAAGGACGAGAAATTGTTTCTCATCACAGGTCCGAACACGGGCGGAAAAACCGTCACTCTCAAACTTGTGGGCTTGTTCACACTCATGGCTATGAGTGGTCTATACGTGCCCGCAAAACAGGCGGATTTGTCCATATTTGACGGCGTATATAGCGATATAGGCGACGAGCAGAGCATAGAGCAAAGCCTGTCCACGTTCTCATCGCACATTCGCAACACCATATCCATACTTGCAAAGATCACCGACAAGTCGCTCGTGTTGTTTGACGAGCTCGGCGCAGGCACGGATCCCGGCGAAGGCGCGGCTCTTGCGGTGAGCATAGCCGAGCATCTCATCAAGGTCGGCTGCAAATCTTTTGTCACGTCGCACTTCAACGACTTGAAAGAGTTTGCACTTGTCACACCCGGCGTTGTTGCCGCGTCTATGGAGTTCAATGCCGAGACGTTTTGCCCAACGTACAAACTCGTTATGGGTGCGATCGGCTCGTCCAACGCTTTGGCTATTGCAAAAAAGCTCGGTTTGTCGGATGAGATCATCACCAATGCGAAGAGCAAAATCTCGCTTGAAAAACGCCAATTCGACAGCGTATTGACCGCTGCGGAGCAAACTCGCATGAAGGCGGCAGAGCTTGTCAGCGAAGCGTCAATCGACAGAGAAAATGCCGCAAAAGCCTTGAAAGACGCCGAGATAGAGAAGAAACGTATCGCCGAAAAGCGCGAAAAACTTGACGAGAATATCCGCAAAGAAACAAAACGACTCATCGAAAACAGCGTGGAAGAGGCAAACGATTATCTTGACCAAATCAAAGAGATTTTGTCCAAGCCGCAAGTGGAAGACAAAGACTTGTTTGAGGCAAGAAAGCTCAAAAAGAAACTTGAAAATCTTCAAGCTGAATATGAACAAGAAGCGGTGGTGGAAGATATAAAGGACGATTCACCCCTTCATATCGGTGACAACGTTTTTGTCAAATCTTTGCAAAAGAAAGGCAAGCTCGTTGCCATAAACAAGCGCGGCGAAGCGGAAATCTCGTTTGGAAAACTCACAACCAAGGTCAAAAAAGACGACTACTACAAGGTGAAATAATGGTGCAACAATACTCGTGTTCGGTGGATGCCGAAGTCAAGAAAAGCAAGAAAGCACTGCAATGGGCAGGCATATTTGCCATTCTGTTTTCGCTGGGATTTGTCATTTTCAGCATATTTTTCAGCTGGTATTTTATGATTGCGTTTGCGTTTTTCTTTGTGGGCGGCATAGTCAACATCCATTTTTACAACAACGTGAAAAAGGAATATTTGTACGAGCTGTCCGAGACTAGACTGACGATTGTCGGCAAAGACGTTGTCAATCGCCAAAAAAGGCTTGCAACCGTGCTGCTGAAAGACGTGACCGAGTTCAAAATATTGTCAGACACAAGCGACAATCTTGACGGCTTGTTTTGCTCCAATGCGTATGACGCAGGGGTGTATTCGCTCTCTTTCAATTCCGAAAGCGGTGTAAAAACCTTTGCGTTTATGCCCGATGACTACATGATTGCGTTGCTAAACGAAGAGTTTTGTGGCAAACCGATCAAACGTTAACGGCGTATTTCTATACATCAATGCAAAAGAATACAATCGAACAACAACAGTAAAAACTATCGGTTGAAAGCATAAAAGATATAAATCATATATCGAAAATCATAATATATCATACGATATAAAACGAATATATCCACTATAAGTCCATGAACAAGCTATATTATCTTGACAATGCGGCAACAACGAGAATATATCCCGAAGTTGCGGATCTTATCGCAAAAGAGAGCAAAAACGATTTTTTCAATCCGTCGGCGTTGTACAAACCATCCGTTGCGTTGTCCGTAAAAATTAAAAATGCGAGAGAAAGCATCAAAGCGGCGTTGCACGCAGGTGACGGAGAGTTGTATTTCACATCCGGCGGAAGCGAAGGCGACAACACCGCGCTTTTTTGCACGAGAAAATCAAAGGGCAGTCGCGTGATCGTGGGACTTGGCGAACATGACGCAATCATAAGCGGCGCGGCGCAATTGTCCGCGCAAGGATATGACGTTGTCTACGCGCCCATAAATCAGGACGGGAGTGTCAACGTTGACGAGTTCAAAAATTTGCTCACGCCAAACGTATCGCTTGTGTCTATAATGCACGTAAGCAACGAAACGGGCGCGATAAACGATATTGCAAGGCTTTGCAAGCTCACAAAAAAGGTCGCTCCAAATGCGATATTCCACAGTGACGGCGTGCAAGCGTTTGGCAAAATCAAGGTGAATTTGCGTGCTTTGGGCGTTGATTTGTACACGATCTCAGCGCACAAAATACACGGTCCGAAAGGCATCGGCGCACTATACGTCAAGAAAGGCACGCCGATAAAACCGCTCATCTACGGTGGCGGACAGGAAAAAGGTTTCCGTTCAGGCACGGAAAATGCGCCGAGCATACTCGGCTTTGCAAAAGCGGTTGAGATTTGCATGAAAAACTTTGACGGCGATTTTGCAAAGAAATCCGCTTTCAAAGCTATGCTCAAAGACAAATTGACGGCCGAGATCCAAGACGTTGCTCTCATATCGGGCGATGAAAACTTTGCGCCCAACATCTTGACGGTCGCATTCAAGGACGTAAGGGGCGAAGTGCTCCTTCACGACATCGAAGACGACGGCATACTTGTAGGCATAGGCTCGGCATGCTCATCGCACCACGAGTCGAGATTCAAGTCGCTTTTGGGACTTGACGAGAGCCACAAAGACGGCATAATCCGATTCAGCATATCCTATGAAAACGATAAAAGCGATATCGACTTCATAGTCCAAACAATCAAATCAAGCCTTCAAAAACTGACAAACTACAAGCGTATATAATAGCGCATAAACAATCAAAATAAGCAAAACAAAAGGATAGATAATGGAAAAAGTCATCATCATCAGATACGGAGAGATCTTTCTCAAAGGCAAAAACAGAGATTACTTCGAGAGCCTTCTCATCAAGAATATCAAGCACGCGCTCGGCGATTTGCGATATGAATTCAAGCGTTCGCAAGGCAGGTATTTTGTTGAAAACTACGACATAGACGACGAAGACGAGATTGTCGACAGACTCAAAAAGGTGTTTGGCATATACTCGCTCTCGGTTGCGTACAAAGTGCAAACCAAAGCGGACGAAGATTTTTGCGACATCAAAGAGAGCTTGAAAGAGCTTGCAGTTCGCGCCGAAGAAGATTGCAATCTCAAAGACGCAAAATTCAGAGTGACTGTCAAACGCGCGGACAAGAGAATCCCCAAAGCGTCATACCAAATCGCAGGAGAGCTTGGCGGAGTCGTGCTCAAATACACGCATTTCAAGGTTGATTTGACGCATTTTGATTATGATTTTTCCGTGGATATTCGCGAAAGTGGCTATTCATACGTCTTCCTTGACGTGATCATGGGCGCAGGCGGACTTCCCGTTGGTTGTTCAAGCAAAGGCATGTTGCTCCTTTCGGGCGGCATCGACTCGCCGGTTGCGGCATATATGATGGCAAAACGCGGCATGAAACTTTGCGCAATCCATTTTTGCTCGCCGCCGTACACGAGCGAACGCGCAAAAGAAAAAGTCATCGAACTTCGCGACATAGTGGAAAAATACGCCACGGACATCAAGCTGTACGTCGTGCCGTTCACAGAGATACAAATGGAGATACACAAACTTTGCCCCGCAGAGTTTATGATCACCATTATGCGCAGATTTATGATGCGAATCGCAACGATTGTCGCTCACAACACCGAGTGCAAAGCAATCATTACGGGCGAAAGTCTTGGTCAAGTCGCATCGCAAACCGTTGAGAGCATGACTTCCACCGAAGATTGCGCAGGACTTCCGATATTCAGACCGCTCGTTGCGTTCGACAAAGAAGAAACAATGAATCTTGCCCGCAAAATCGGCACGTATGAAACGTCAATCGAGCCGTTTGAAGATTGCTGCACGGTTTTCTTGCCAAAAAATCCGTCCATTCATCCGAAACTCGACAAAGTCAGAGAAGCGGAAAAAGCAATGGATATCGACGCTCTCGTGCAACGCGCGATTGACGGCATCGAGATAGTTTGACGTTTCGATAATATCGTTTGATGTCTGATAACCAAACAAGGTTTGATAACTTCAAATAAAAGAATTTTTCTTCAAGAAAAAAAGAATTTATCTTCAACCAAATACTGATTTTATATAATAATTTATCTTCAAAAGCCCGCAAACAGCGGGCTTTTGATGTCGTATAATTGATTTTTTTGCTTTCATTTGAAAAACTATTGCCAAAAATCACTTTGAATAGGATATATGGTTTTTTCAACTTGCGCACTTGCCGATTGATTGCATTTTATCGTGCATTGCACCTTGTATACGCAAGGAGCGGGAAAGAGTAGAGTGTCGACAAATCGCATTTCATCGCCGTTGCCGTCAATCGTCAAAACGAGCGTTTCAGTGCCGAATTGCGTGCGATACAACTTGTATTCGTATATAGGTTCGGTTTTTAAGACGATTTCCACCTTGCCGCCCGTGACGTTGACGTCAAAATCGAACGAGTCGATTTTGTCAAATTCGCTTGAAACACAAGGAAGATTATTTTTGTCAAAAACACTTGTTTTTCGATATTCTATTGGGGTATTTGGGCTTGCAAGCATAACTTGTTTGTTCTTTTGAGTGGCATAAGTGTCAATATCGCATTTGCCAACGTCGTCACTATATTTAAAGTTTTGAGAGAGTGTGTGCAGTTTTTCGATCTCTTTCCACACGGCAAGACACTGTTTTGTGGGCAAGCCACCGCCTTTTTCACTCATGCCTTTTGACGAGCCGTGCCAAACAACGACCGTATATTCTTGATTGTAGCTTGCGCACCACGCGTCGCTGTTGTTGCCGTCGGCTCTTTGAGCCGTTCCCGTCTTGGCGGCAACTTGAAAAGGGAGCGCAGATAAAGTCTTTGCCGTGCCATCGGCGGCAGTATTTTTGAGCGCATAAGTCATTATATCGGCGGTTGACTTGCGCAAGACAGGATGGGACGTGTCATCGTTGACATAAATCTTTCTATCATTGGCGGATATAAACTTTATCAAGCCGTCATCGTATTTTTTGCCGCCGCAAGCAAACACGGAGTATGCTTTTGCAATATCGACAGGGGAGACTCCGTTTGCGGTTGCGCCGAGTGCAAGAGTCATATTTTTATCAGAGTATTCTATATTTATTCCAAAATTGGAAATGTATTGCGCACTTTTGTCCAATCCAACGTATGATAAGGTCTTCAAAGCCACACTGTTCATAGACTTTTTGATGCCTTCTTCAACGGTTGTTTCGCCATAGTATTTGTTGTTGAAGTTGCGTGGCGAATACCCAGAAAAATCCACTTTTTCATCGACAACGGGTGTTGCGAGCGTCAAAAGATTTTCGTTGATTGCGGGCGCGTACACGGCAAGCGGTTTTAGCACAGAGCCTGCTTGCGCGCGTATTTCATAGGGCAAAGAAGAATATCCTGCGACAATCTCGTGCGATAAGTTGTCAATGACAACGATTGCAACGTCAACGTCATCGCTTTGTCTGAAAATCCCGTCACGAGCAACGTTTGCAACGGCGTTTTGCAATTCAACGTCAAGATTGGTGTAGATCTTGTATCCCGAATTGTTGAGTTGATATTGGGTGATATTGAGCTTTTTGCACGCTTCAAGACTTGCTTTCTTGACGTATGCGGACAAAAAATTTCTGTTTTTTCTCGTCACGTCCGTGCAAATAGGCTCGTTTTGCGCCTTTTTGCACACATCTGCTGTCAAATATCCTTCTTTTTGCATGACGGACAGCACAAGATCTCGTCTTTTTGTACATTCGGGTAGATTTTCAATCGGCGAATATTTCTTCGGATTTTTCACGATGCCTGCAAGCGTTGCGCATTCCGACAGTGACAAATCTGCAACTTCCTTTGAAAAATACAGTTTGCTCGCGTCTTTCACGCCGTATGCGCCGTGTCCGAAATATATCACGGACAAATACATAGCAAGGATCTCGTCTTTTGAGTATCGTTTTTCCGCTTTCTTTGAGATTGCAATCTCGTTGAGCTTGCGTTTTAGCGTCTTTTGTTGGGTTAGATGCGTGTTTTTGACAAGTTGTTGCGTGATCGTGGACGCGCCTTCTTTGAGTGATTTGGATTTTGCATTGCTTAGCATTGCGCCAACCATTCTCACAGGATCGTAGCCTTTGTGAGAATAAAACCGCTTGTCTTCAAGTGCAACGAACGCATTTTTTAAGTTGTCGGGGATTTCGGCAGGGGGCAAATAATTGTCGCCGGCAACGTCGATTTTCTCGCCGCGAGAGTCAAAGAATGTGGGCAGTGCGCTTTGCGTTGGCATAAGAGTTTCGTCAAGTTTTGCGCCGCTTGCCCAAATCTCGAACGCAGTTATGCCGATTGCTACCGAAAAGACGGGAACAAGCACGAGAGAAATAAGACACGCAAGCACAATCTTCTTGCGTTTTGTCTTCTTTTGGGACGGAGCGGATACATTTTTTGTGTTTTGAGGCTTTTTCATCCAAATTATTATTGTTTTATCCGCAATTTTTATGTATAATAGTTATTCAAGGATATAACTGCGCACGCTCGCATGCGCGCATACACGATAAATCGAATTTTATTTGCAAAAGGAAAAAATATGTTCTATAAAATCAACACTTACGGCTGTCAAATGAACGTTCACGAAAGCGAAAAAATCGCCGGTATACTCGAAAAAATGGGCTATACCGACTGTCCCGAAGGGGAAAACGCGGACGTAATCGTGTTCAACACTTGCTGCATCCGCGACACTGCAGAACGCCGCGCGCTCGGCAACATCGGCGTGACAAAAGCGGAGAAAAAACGCAATCCCGATCTTATACTCGCAGTTGTCGGTTGCATGCCGCAGCAAGACGGAGTTGCAGACAGCATAAAGGAAAAATATCCGTACGTTGACATCGTTCTGGGCACGAGAAACATCGCCGAGCTTGAGGCCGAGATCGCCAAAGTGAAGCAATCCCGCGCAAAAATCAAAAAGCGCGGCGACAAAAAATACCGCTGTTTTGACGTTGTTCAACCCGAAAACTATCTCGAAATCGATGAAAATACGCCGCAAATCCGCACGAGTTTTCCAAACGCATGGATAAACATCATCTACGGTTGCAACAATTTTTGCACCTATTGCATAGTGCCCTACGTGCGTGGTAGAGAAGTGTCAAGGGATATGCAAAGCGTGCTTGACGAAGTGAAAGATTGCGTTGAAAAAGGCTACAAAGAGATCACTTTGCTTGGTCAGAACGTCAATTCTTACGGCAATGACGTTGACGATGACAACGTCAATTTTGCGTCCTTGCTGCGTGCAATCGACAAGATAGAAGGCAAGTTCCGCGTGAGATTTATGACATCGCATCCAAAGGATTTGAGCGATGACATCATCGACGCCATGGCAAAGTCGGACAAGATTTGCTGCAATCTGCACTTGCCGGTGCAAGCAGGCTCGGACAAGGTGCTGCAAAACATGAATCGCCGCTACGACAGGGCAAAATATCTCTCTGTCATCGACAAACTGCGCGCCGCTATGCCCGACATCGGCATCACGACGGACATTATGGTAGGATTCCCGACGGAAACAGAAGAAGACTTCCAAGACACGCTCGATTTGGTGGAAAAAGTGCGCTATTCCAACGCATTTACCTTCATATATTCGCCAAGAAAAGGTACGCCGGCGGCAAAAATGACGCAAATTCCGTACTCTGTCAAGCAAGACAGAATCGCGCGCCTTATCAAGCTGCAAAACAAAATCACCAAGGAAATTTCCGATACCTACATCGGCAACGTGTACGAAGTGCTGTGCGAAGACGTTGCGCCAAAACACGACGGTATGGTGTGCGGAAGGACTCAAAGCGGCAGACTTGTCACCTTTGACGGCACGAAAGAAGACATCGGCAAATTCTTCAACGTGCGCATTGACGTGTCAAGATCGGCATCGCTTTTCGGGCATAAGGAGTGAAAATGATTATCGACAGAGAAAAACTTTCTCCCATGATGAGAAGGTATTTTGAAATCAAAGAAAACTACAAGGATTGTCTCTTGTTTTTCCGTCTTGGCGACTTCTACGAGATGTTTTTCGACGATGCCGTCACTGCTTCACGAGTGCTCGATTTGACGCTCACGGGCAGAGATTGCGGGCTTGAAGAGCGCGCGCCTATGTGCGGCGTTCCGTATCACGCTGTCGACAATTATATACGAAAACTCATAGAAAACGGTTTTAGAGTCGCAATTTGCGAGCAGCTGAGCGATCCAGCGACAAGCAAAGGGCTTGTGGATAGGGACGTGGTCAGAGTTGTGTCAAGCGGCACGATTATGGAAGAAGACATCCTTGACGAGAAGTCTTCCAACTATCTTTGCTCGGTTTTTTCAAACTCGCAAGGGTTCGGTATAGCGTGGGCGGACATCTCAACGGGCGAATTCAACGTGTACGAATACACGGGAGAAAACTCTCTTGACAGGCTATCCAACTTGCTCGGAAGCATATCTCCGAGCGAGATCATTTGTAACGAAGACTTTGTGTCGAAATATCAAAAAGTGCAATATTTCATTTTGTCCGACAAGCGCGCAAGATGCTATCACGATTTTGCGTATTCGCTCTCGGCGGCGACAAAGCGCATTTGCTCGTCATTCAAAATATCGTCGCTGACGGTGTTCGAGCTTGACGACAAAAACAATGCCGTATGCGCGGCGGGCGGGCTTTTGGAATACCTTGCTCAAACTCAAAAGCGTTCGCTTGGACAGCTTGGCAAAATCACGTTCTTGCGTGATAAGTCGTTTATGATGCTCGACACCGCCACAAGACGAAATCTTGAACTTACCGAGCGTGCAAGAGACGGTAAAAGGGTAGGCTCTTTGCTCAGCGTGCTTGACAAGACGTGCACGGCTATGGGCGCAAGGACCATGAAAAGATGGATAGAACAGCCCCTTCAAGACGCGGATATGATCAACAAACGCCTCGATGCCGTGGAAACGCTTTGCACGTCAAAAGCGGGCAGAGAACGCTTGTCTGACGCGCTTTCGCGCGCACGCGACCTTGAAAGACTCAATGGTAGGCTTGCTTACGGAAACGCAACGCCCAAAGATTTGTTGTCTATAAGCGACACTTTGCAAGTCATTCCCGAGATAAAAGCGGCTCTTGACGGCGCTCAATCGGTATTGCTCAAAAAGATCAATACGTCATTGCATCCGCTTGAAAAAATTCAGATGGTGCTTGACAGTGCGCTTGACAGAGATGGTGTAAACAGCTACAAAAACGGCGGATACGTCAAAAAAGGATACGACGATCAACTCGACCAAATGCGTGATATCAATCTCAGCGCAAAAGTTTGGCTGGCGGAGCTCGAAGCCAAAGAAAGAGACGAAACGGGCATACGTACGCTCAAAGTCGGATTCAACAAAGTGTTCGGCTACTACATCGAAGTGTCAAAATCCTTCACGGACAAAGTGCCGTATCGCTATGAGAGAAAGCAAACGCTTGTCAACGGCGAAAGATACATAACTCAAGAATTGAAACAAATCGAAGAGAAGATCTTGACCGCCGAGGCGACCGCGTCAGCGCTCGAAGAGAAGATTTTCACCGAGCTGAAAACGCTTTGCTATGACAACCTTGCAAAATTGCAATCCAACGCAAACGCATTGAGTGCGTTAGATTGCCTGTTGTCCTTTGCAAACGTGTCCGTTGCCAACAATTATGTCAAGCCGACAATCAACAAGAAAGTGAAGTGCATCGACATCGAAGGCGGACGTCATCCGGTTGTGGAAACGCTGCTCGACAAAGGGGCGTATGTGCCAAACGACACTTTGCTCAACGATTCGGATGACAGAACGATGATCATCACAGGTCCGAACATGGCGGGCAAAAGCACGTATATGCGACAGGTTGCAATCATCACTCTCATGGCGCATATCGGATGTTTTGTCCCGGCAAAGTCCGCGCAAATCGCATTGACGGATAGGATTTTCACCCGTATCGGCGCAAGCGACGATTTGAGTGGCGGTCAAAGTACGTTCATGGTGGAGATGATAGAAGTCGCAACAATTTTAAACTATGCCACATCGTCAAGCCTACTCATTCTTGACGAAATCGGGCGCGGCACGTCAACGTTTGACGGGCTTTCGATTGCGTGGGCGGTGCTTGAATATATCACCAAAAACATCAAGGCAAAGACGCTTTTTGCCACGCATTTCCATGAATTGACCGAGCTTGAAGACCTTGACGGAGTCAAAAACTACCGAGTGCTTGTCAGTCAAGTGGGCGATTCCATAGTCTTCTTGCACAAGATCGTGCGCGGCGGCGCATCGCAAAGTTTCGGCATCGAAGTAGCGTCTTTGGCAGGAGTGAACAAGCAAGTGATTGACCATGCAAAGAGCATTATGCGCTCGCTCGAAGAAGATTCCAAAAACAGAGATACCAACGAAATGTTGCTTTCATCCGCAAAGAAAAACGTCACGGCGCAAGTGAGTTTGTTTGACGCGGGAGAGAGCAAAATTGAACAGCAAATCAGAGATACAGACGTTGACAATCTCACGCCGCTGCAAGCATTGACGATACTCTCGGACTTGAAAAAGCAGCTTGAAAACGACTAAATACGCATAAAAAACCGTTATATATCATTTGATATAAAACGAAAACATAAGAAAATCGCTCAATTTTGGAGAAAACTATGAGCAAGATAAATATATTGCAACCAAACGTTTTCAATATGATTTCGGCAGGCGAAGTGGTTGAAAGACCGTCTTCCGTCGTGAAAGAACTTGTTGAAAACTCAATCGATGCAGGCGCAACGTCCGTCGATATTTTTGTCGAGCAAGGCGGACTTTTGAAAATTCAAGTCAGCGACAACGGCATCGGCATCGAAAAAGACGATATGCGCAGCGCATTCTTGCCGCACGCAACGAGCAAACTGAAAAATATCACCGATTGGGACTCGCTTGCCACTCTCGGTTTCAGAGGCGAGGCTCTTGCGAGCATATCTTCGGTGAGTGAAGTCACGCTTGTTTCGTCATACAAGGGCAATTCGTCAAAAATCTGCCTTTCGGGCGGCAAAGTTACGCTCGAAAGCGAAGATTCGAGAGCGCAAGGTACGATAATCACCGTTGAAAATCTCTTTTTCAACACGCCTGCACGCTTAAAGTTTATGAAAAAAGCGTCAAGCGAGTTGCATTATGTCGAAGACGTGGTGCGCATGCTCATTCTTGCCAATCCGTCAATTCGCATATCGCTTTCAAACGAAGACGGTGAGATCTTGCGCAATGACGGCGGAGATCTTATTGACGCGATATATTCCGTTTACGGCGCAAAAATTGCCGACAATTTGCTTGAAATCAAGCAAAATCAGCAAGGATCAATCAAAATCACAGGGTATATATCCAAAGTCGATTTCACAAAACCGAATAGAACGTATCAAACGATTATCGTCAACGGACGCGCCGTTCAAGACGTTACGGTGCAGACGGCAGTCGAAAAAGCGTATGCGGAGTTTTTGATGAAACGCACATATCCGGTGTTTGTGCTTGACGTAGTGATGCCGTTTGATGACGTGGACGTCAATGTTCATCCGTCCAAAACCGAGATCAGATTCGTTGACAAACAAGCGGTGTTTTCTGCAGTATACCACGCGGCTCTTGACACGATCAACGACAGCATTTCCGGCGTTGCGTACGGCTTTGACATCGCAAAAAACGACGATTCGGACAGGATTTTGACTCAAAACTCGTCAAATCAGGCTGATTTTTTGCAAAATTCAAACAAAAAAGCCGAAAATATCGTGCAAACGCACATCGACACCTCAAAACTGTTTTCGGGCAAAACCACGCCAAAAAACTATACGTCGTTCAATGATTTCGGCGGTTTTTCGGGCGTGTCGAACAAAAGCGTCTTGAAAGATTCGCCGTTGTCGGCACTTAACGATATAGATTTTGCGAACAGTTGTGCTAAGGATATTTGCAGCAATAAAGAACGTGATTCTGCAAACGAGAATTCAGGACCGTATTGGAATTTCAACGAAAACTCGGCATTGACAACCGATACGGACGATTCAATCGGTGTTTTTGACGGAAAAATCGTCGGTCAAATCTTTGATACGTACATCGTTTGCGAACGTGGCGATTTCGTATATCTAATCGATCAGCACGCAGCTCATGAGCGTATTTTGTACGATTCGATACTCAAAAAATTCAACGTTGAGTTCAAACAGCCGCTTTTGATACCGTACAAACTCACGATGACGGGCGAAGAAGAAGAGTATTTTGACAAAATCTTTCCGAATCTTGAAAAACTCGGTTTCGACATCGAGCATGACGGCAAAACATATCTTATAAAAGCCGTTCCCGAACCTGTGTCAAAAATCAATTTTGCAAAATTCTTTGCCGATTTGTTTGCCAACATGCAAAGCGAGAGCGAGCTTACACTTGAAAACCTTCTCAAAGACAAGCTTTGCCAACAAGCGTGTAAAGCGGCGATAAAAGGCGGAGATTCGCTTTCAAGAGCGCAAATCGAGCGTGTTTTGAAAAATTATGTGGACGAAAACGGCAATTTGCCGACAAAATGTCCGCACGGAAGACCTGCAGTCATCGCCTTTACCAAAACCGACGTCGAAAAGATGTTCAAGCGCATAGTTTGATTTTTGAACGCTATATATATGGTTATATAGGACATATCAAACTTTTTTGCAAGCACAGAATAAGTCGAACGCAAATTATGTCGCAAGTTTTCCGTGTGCGATAACAAACCGAATTTGCGACCTATCGAAACATCACAACTTATATATTGTCGCGCGCACGCGCGCATACGCGTATGAAAACAATTTATCCGCCAATCTTCATAGCAGGTCCGACAGCATC
Source organism: uncultured Eubacteriales bacterium (assembly GCA_900548005.1). Taxonomy (GTDB): domain Bacteria; phylum Bacillota; class Clostridia; order Christensenellales; family CAG-917; genus CAG-475. Next base: position 145,181 of record URIZ01000002.1, read on the forward strand.
GGGCAAATCCGCGCTCGCGATAAAACTCGCCGAGCGTTTTGACAGCGTGGTGATTTCGGCGGACAGCATGCAAATTTATCGCACGCTCGACGTCGGCACGGCAAAAGAAGATTTGTCCGTGCGAGAAAGGATTCCGCACAAACTCATTGACGTTGTGGATGCCGATCAAGAGTTTTCCGTTGCCGAATTTGCGCAAATGGCAAAAGCGGAGATTGCAAAAGCGCAAGAAGACGGCAAATTGCCCATTGTCGTGGGCGGAACGGGGCTGTATTTTGAGTCCTTACTTTATCCGATGAGCTTTGCAAACGTCATCAAAAATCCCGAACTGCGTGAAAAATTGCAGTCGGACTTTGAAACGCTCGGCGCAAAAGCCATGCATGACAGACTTTATGAATTAGATCCCGAAACTGCGCAAAGATTGCACGAAAACGATGAAAAACGAGTCGTTCGCGCGCTTGAAATCATTCTGACAACAGGCAAAACGCTTGCGCAATCATCTGACAAAAAGGAAACGCCCAACGTGATCATGGTTGGGCTCGACACCGACAGACAAAAGCTCTACGACCGTATCAACGCGCGCGTGGATGTGATGTTCAATATGGGACTTGTGGATGAAGTCTATTCTGTTGGCGATTTTTCATATCAATCCATGCAAGCAATCGGCTACAAAGAATTTGCGCCGTACAAACCCGAGTTTATAGACGGTCATTACGTGCTTTCCGAGCAACAAATCGCCGAAATCAAGGACAAAATCAAGCAACATACACGCAATTATGCAAAACGTCAGCTAACTTGGTTCAGAAAATACGACTTCGTCAAATGGTTTGACGTCAATGACCAAGACGGCGCAATCGAATACATACAAAATCAAATAAACAACACAATTTGTCGCGAAAATGCGACCAAACAGGCATAAAAATGGACAAAAACAACGCACTCAAACTCATTCAACAATGCGAAATCGAACTCAAAAATCAATTCGCTCGTCTTGACGACATCGCGCTTTACAATCAAAAAAAAGTGCTTGACGCATACAAAAATCAAGCAATTCAGGCGCGCCACATGTTTGGCACAACCGGCTACGGCTACGATGACATCGGCCGTGACACGCTTTGCAGACTTTATGCGGACATTTTTCACGCGCAAAGCGCAATCGTATCGCCAAATATCGTATCCGGCACGCACGCTTTGACGCTTATGCTTTTCGGCGTTTTGCGTCCCGGCGACAAATTGTTGGCAATTTCCGGCATGCCGTACGACACGCTCAACGACGTGATTATGGCAAAAAACAAAGGCTCTTTGCGTGATTTCGGCGTCAAATTTGACAAAATTGACCTAAAAACCAATCCCGATTTGACTCCCGAGTTCGACAAAGAAGCCATCAAAACCGCGCTCGAATCCGAGGCTATAAAAGCGGTCTTTCTCGCAAGAAGCCGCGGTTACAGCCTAAGACAAGCAATCAGCGTGGAAAAAGTGGGCGAAATCATATCTTTTGTCAAAAAAATCAGCCCCAAAACGCTTGTTTTGGTTGACAACTGCTATGGCGAATTTGTCGAAAAAATCGAACCGACAGATGTCGGAGCCGATTTGATTGCAGGCTCGCTCATCAAAAATATCGGCGGTGGCATCGCTCCCACAGGCGGATACGTCGCAGGACGCGCCGATCTTGTCGAGCTTGTATCCTATCGTTTGACCGCGCCATCGCTCGGCATGGAAGAAGGCTCGTATACCTATGGTTATTTGCCGTATTATCAAGGTCTTTTCCTTGCGCCTTCGGCGGTCAAAAATGCGCTGAAAGGCTCGCTTTTGTTTGCAAAAACATACACAAAACTCGGTTTTGAGACGCTCCCGCGCGATGATATGCCGCCTTTTGACATCGTAACCAGCATAAAACTCGGCTCAGCCGACAAATTGATCGATTTTTGCGGCGCAATCCAAGAGATTTCGCCAATCGACAGCAACGTCAAGCCGATGCCATGGGATATGCCCGGTTATCAAGACCAAGTCATCATGGCTGCCGGCGCATTTGTGCAAGGCTCGTCAATCGAATTGAGCGCAGATTCGCCGATCAAAGAACCGTATATTGTCTACGTTCAAGGCGGACTTACGTACGAACACGCATATTTGGCGGTTTTGCACACGCTCGAAACCTTGAATTTTGACTAAAATCGCCGAAAAAATCGCCGATTTTTCAATAAAATCCGAATTAAAAGCCGAAATCTCAACCGACAAAGCCAAGATTTTTTGGCTTTTATAAGCGGTAAAAAAAGATAAGATTATCGGCGGAAATCTAATCGAAAAAAAAGATGGAGGATCGACGGCAATCTAAACGAAAAATATAGAGTATCGGTAAAAATCCGTTTTAAAACGATTTGAAACATCAATAAAGTAAAATAAGCGTACAAATCAAAGTTTGAACTTGCAAATCAACAAAGAAAAAGTCAATTTGCGCAAGTCGAACAATCGGATGATTGACAAAAACCGAATGACAAAGTCAATTTTGCGAATTATCACAAAATTTGACAATAATATTATATCAGTTGATATTAAAATAAACACCACAATTAACTGCCGTTTTTATCACTATCATTTCGTAAAGCTCGTGTTTTGCGAATAGTTAAAACATTGAAAAAGATATACTACTCTACCAAATTTTCGCAAAAAAATAGCCACTGTATGTAAAAATCACTGCAACTCTGCAGTGATTTTTATATTGATTTATGATTAAAGACTGATAAATCTACTGAATTTGTGAAACCGATTTTACTCGATTGATTTGTCAAAATTCAAAATGCGATTACAATGCGATCGGGCTGATTGTATTCACTTATATTTGATTTGCGATAGATTGCATATAGCAGTTTTTCATATAAAGCGAATCTATCATTTGAGTGCCTGCCGACTCGCTGAGAATATGCGGCGTAAGTCCGTTTTTGACGATGACTTCGCACAAAGGCTCGAATTGCGGGCCATAAATGGTGTCTTCAAAAGTCAAATGCTTGATTTCGCCTTTTGCACCGAACATGATTTTGCTGAAATGCACGTGCATATTTTTGGTTTTCTCTTCACCGATACCGTCAAACATATCGTCGATGATTCGTTGAAAATCGTCTGCGGTTTTGAGTGCGCCGCCCAAAAGGCTGTTGACGTGTCCAAAGTCCACGCAAGGATAAACGTTTGGCGCGAGTGTGCAAAGCTCGATGACTTCCTTCACCGTCCCGATTTGCGCTTGTTTGCCCATAGTCTCGGGGCAAACGATGAGATCGTCATCGCCGTTTTGCTTGATGACATAAAGTGCGCGCGCAAAATTGTCTTTGGTGCGAGCAAACGCTTCGTTTCTTGGTTGTTTGCCTTCTGCTCCCGGGTGAAACACGCATCTTGAGCCGTGAAAATGCCTAAGAGCTTTCAAGGATTGCGTCAAATATCCGATGGAATTGTCCGCTTTTTCTTGCTCGACGGACGCAAAATTGATAAAATACGGCGCATGAACGCTCATTTCGATGCCAAACTCGTCCGCTTTTGCTCCGATTGCCTCGGCGGTCGCATCGCTTATGCGCACCCCCTTGCCAAAGGAATATTCAAAAAGGTCAAGCCCTTTGTTTTTGAGCCATTCGGGCATTTGCAGCGTTGCCGAATAGCCTTCTTGCATAAAAGTTTCGTCATGCCCTGACGGGCCGAAAGTTGCTCTGTCGTAGTTCATTTTGTCACCAAAGCGGCGTATTTAGCCTTGTATTTTTGCAAAATCGGGATAATTTTGCAAGATTTGTCTTATTTGTTGTTCGTCTTTTTCAAGCTGCGACTTCAACTCCTCAACGGAGTTGAATTTTGTCACTTCGCGCGTGCGATCAATGAAGTAGACAACGATATTTTTGTCGTACACGTCCAAGTTGAAATCGAATATGAACGTCTCAACAGACACGCTGTCGTCATTGAACGTGGGTTTCTTGCCAACGTTTGTCATAGACTTGAACACTTGCCCGTCAATCACGCAAAAAGTGGCGTATATTCCGTCTTTGAGCATAAGTCGATCGCAATCGGGCGCAATATTGACGGTGGGAAATCCGATCCCCGTGCCCTTGTGGCGCGCGTGTTGAACGACACCGCTCATAAAATAGGGAATGGCGAGATGCGAATCGAGAGCCGCAACTTCACCGTCCTTTACAAGCGTTTTGAGATAAGTTGTGGACAGTTTTTTACCCGAAACTGTCTCAAATGGCACGACAACAAGGGATATTCCCTTATTTTTGCAATATGAGCCAAGCATTTCGACATTGCCATGCGCACCTTTGCCGAACGTGTAATCCGCGCCGACAACAATACATCTAACGTCAAAATTGCTTGTGAGTTTGTCAAGAAAAGCCGTTGGCTCTGTTGAAATAAAATTTTCGTTGAACGTTGCACCGATGACGTCATCAAGCCCGAGTTTGTCAAGGATAAAAAGCCTATCTTGAAACGTACAAATCTGTTTATCCTTGCCAAACGGAAGGTTCGGATCGTTTGTGAACGTCAAAAGCGCGCTTTCAATGCCGTTGTCATTTGCAAAACGCTTTGCATTTTCGACGAGCATTGCGTGCCCCGTGTGAATACAATCGAAAAATCCGAGCGCAACAGCGATCGGTTGGTCATATTTATTTTCAAATGATAGCACTTTCACGTTCATATCCGCCTTACAATCTCGTTTTTAGACGCAACAATCCGTCTTGATTCTCGCCAATGGCGATGATTTCGCCTTGATATTTTACAAGAAAATCGCCTGCAGGCATATCGTCAAACGGCAATTTAACACCATTCAAAACCCTTGCGGCGCACTCTTCCTGCAAATCGTAGCACTCGTTGTCACATAGCACGCTGTCAACACTTTTCAAGTATCTAAGCGGCTCTTTTTCAAATTCTTCAAGCGTGACGGCATCGTCAAGGCAAAAATTGCCGCTTTGCACACGATCTATCGAGCTCATATATCCGACAGTTTTGAGCGCATAGGCAACGTCACGAGCAATGGATCTTATGTACGTTCCGCTCGAACATGCAATCTCAAACGCATACTCGTTGTCTTGCAAAGTATAATCGCCTTTTTTGAGATGCGCAACGCCGTTTGATGAGTCAAGCAACTTGACGTACTCGATATTCACACGCTTTGGCGCAAGCTCAACCGCAACGCCTTGTCTTGCCAAGTCGTAGGCGCGTCTTCCGTCCACCGATTTTGCGCTGTACTGCGGCGGAACTTGATCTATTTTGCCGTGATATGTCGCTACAAACGGCTCAATTTGCTCTTTTGCGGGCAAAATATCGCTTGTTGCGACAATCTTGCCGACTCCGTCAAGAGTGTCGGTTTCCTTGCCGAAAACAAAAGTCGCTTGATAGACTTTTCTCTTCTCTTGCATAAAATCAAAAAGTCTCGTCGCAGTGCCAACGGCAATCGGCAAAACGCCCGAGCCTTGCGGATCGAGAGTGCCGAGATGCCCTACCTTTTGCTTTTCACCGCTTGCTCGGCGCAAAATGCCACGCACTTTGACAACCACGTCACTTGACGTCATGCCAAGCGGCTTGTTTATGTTGACGAAACCTTTCATATAGACTATCTCTTCGGACAAATCCAAATCATTGAGATTGTCCGTATTTTTCAATTTTGTAAAACCGTCTTTTTTCTCAATACAGCTGATTCGAGGCAAGACGAACAAGTTTTTCTATGACGTCTTCCATATAACCGTTTGCTCTGCATCCTGCGGCGTTTTTGTGACCGCCACCGCCAAATTCGCTCGCAATCTCAATAGCATTTGCGTCACCTTTTGTGCGAATACTCATCTTGAAGTTGTGTTTGGCAACTTGGGAAAGGCAAAAAGCGACTTGAACGCTGTTGACGTCAAGAAGTTCGTTGACAATGCCTTCGCTGTCAAGCTGTGATGCGGAGGCTTTTTCAAAGTCTTGCAGAGTTATGGCGATAACGCCGATTCTGTTGTCATTGAAGAACTGCGCCTTTGACATCGCAATAGCTTTCAGCTTGAAATGCGGCAAAGTGGACGATCTGAACACGTCGCAAATTGTCTTTTGCGCATCGAAATTGTAGGACATAAGCTCGCATGCAATCTCGTGCGTGCGCTTTGTCGTGTTGGGCAACGTAAAGCAGCAACTGTCGGTGACAATGCCCGAGAAAAGAAACTCGGCAACGTGATCGTCAATGCCTTTAAGCTCTTTTGCAAGCTCAAAAACTATCTCTGCGCATGCGCTTGCAGACGAATCGACATAGCAAAGCCCCGCAAAACGTCTAAAAGACGCGTGATGGTCTATGGCGATTGTCGATTTTGCAGCCAAAAACGATTTCATACATTGACCGAGCCTGTCCAAATCGCCCGAATCGACACTGACGGCAAGCTCGTGAACGCGTTTTTCGGGGAAAGTGATGCAATCGCTCATATACATGCACTTGTACTTGTCCGGCACGGGCGTATCGCAATAGCAAACGACATTTTTGCCCTTGTTTTTGAGCAAAACGTAAAGCGCAAGCATACTGCCGAGCGCATCCCCGTCGGGATTTGTGTGCGCGTATAAGGCAATATCGCTTGCACGTGAGATTTGTTTTGCGATTTCAGATATGGTGTTGTTGTGCATCATTCTTGGTCATCCGCATCGTTTTGAGCATCTAATGCGGTGTTTTCGCAATTTTGCATTGCGCGCTCGCTCTCTTCGCGTTTGATTTGAGCAAGTATGCCGTCAATCTTTATGCTGTAATCGACGCTGTCGTCAATGATAAAATTGAGCTCGGGCAAAAGCCTGATTTGCACCGCGTCCTTGAGCATATTGCGGATAAAAGACTTGGATCTGCAAATCGTGTAATACGCCTCTTGCACGTCGTCTTTGTTCTTTGCATAGATTGACAAATACACTTTGGCATATTTGAGATCGGGCGTTGTATAAACCTTGGTCACGCCGACGATCGCGTCTTTCAGACGCGGATCTTTGATGTCTTCGGCGATGACCTTGGTGATTTGTTTTGCGAGTTCAGCATTGACTCGCTCCATTTTAATCTTCATTGGTTTGCTCCATTGTGAAAGCTTCGATGATGTCGTCAACCTTCACGTCTTGATAGTTTTGAAGCATTATGCCGCAATCGAAGTTCTTTGCCATTTCCTTGACGTCGTCTTTGCCGTGGCGCAATGATGCGATTTCGCCGGTGTATTCCACCTTTCCGTTGCGGATAAGTCTTGCTTTTGCTCCGCGCACGATCTTGCCGTCCACAACGTGGCAGCCTGCAATCGTACCGACGCCGCTGATCTTGAACAGCTCGCGAATTTCCGCAGAGCCGAGCACGACTTCTTGGAACTTGGGATCGAGCATACCTTTGACTGCCTTTTCGATGTCTTCGATGGCATTGTATATGATGTTGTAGAATCTGATGTCGATATGTTTTTGCGCGGCAAGTTGTTTCGCATTGGTGTCGGGACGCACGTTGAATCCGATGATAATTGCGCCCGAAGTTTCGGCAAGCAACACGTCGCTTTCTTTGATGCCGCCGACTGCGGAGTGAATGATGTCGATGTTGACTTCTTCGTTGCCGAGTTTGGAGAGCGATTGCTTGACCGCTTCAACAGAGCCTTGAACGTCCGCTTTGATGATGAGTTTGACGGATTTGAGCTCGCCTTTAGAGATCTTGTCAAACAAATCGTTGAGCGACACGGCGGTGTTTTCGTTTTGGCTTGCGGCGAGTTTGAGTTTTCTCTCTTCTGCAAGCTCTCTTGCAAACTTCTCGTCTGCAACGACGTCAAGACGGTCGCCTGCCTCGGGAACATCATCCCAGCCCGTGACCGAAACAGGTGTTGACGGACCTGCCTTCTTCACCTTTCTGCCCTTGTCGTCAATCATTGCGCGGATCTTGCCGGTGCATACGCCTGCGACAACGTTGTCTCCGACGTGCAACGTACCCGTTTGAACGAGAATGGTTGCGATTTTGCCCAAGCCTTTGTCGAGTTTTGCCTCGATGATAGTGCCGCGAGCAGCTCTGTCGGGATTGGCTCGGAGCTCTTCAACTTCGGCGCGGACGAGAATTTGTTCAAGCAATTCTTCAACGCCCATACCCGTCTTTGCAGACACTCTGACAACGGGAGTATCACCGCCCCATTCTTCGGGAGTTACGCCGTTTTCTGCGAGCTGCGAAAGCACTCTGTCGGGGTTTGCGCCCGCTCTGTCCATCTTGTTGAGAGCAACGATGATAGGAACGTTTGCTTGTTTTGCGTGGCTGATAGCCTCGATTGTTTGAGGCATGATACCGTCATCTGCCGCCACGACAAGCACTGCGATATCCGTGACTTGAGCACCGCGAGCACGCATGGACGTGAACGCCTCGTGACCGGGAGTGTCAAGGAACGTGATAGGCGCGCCTTTGAGAGTAACCGTGTATGCGCCGATATGTTGCGTGATGCCGCCTGCTTCGCCGCCCGTAACGTTGGTCTTTCTGATGTAGTCGAGAAGAGACGTTTTGCCGTGGTCAACGTGTCCCATGATCGTGACGATCGGCGGACGCGGAACGAGATTTTCAAGGTCTTCCACTTCGTCCACTTCGAGCTGCGCGGTGAGCGTGTCTTCAAAGGTGACGTCGGGTTTGTATTCGAGCGTGATTCCGAACTCGTCGGCAACAAGCTCTGCCGTGGCAAAATCGATGCTGTCGTTGATGGTCTTCATGATGCCAAGCACAAAAAGCGTCTTGACGATTTCCGCCGCAGACTTGCCGATCTTCTCACTCAAAGTTTTGATTGAAACGGGATCTGTGGTGATAACGGCGTTTTCGATGATGACTGTTGCAGAGTTGCCACCGCCGCGGTTTTTGTTGACCTTGTAGTTGCGCACAACCACTTCACCGTCTTCGTCATAGGAAATTCTATCGTCCACGATATAGCCTTTTTTGAGCAAGGCGCGTTTGTTCATCGTGCGATCGTCAAATTTGTTGCTGTTGGAATTGCCGCCGTTCTTGCCGTTGTTCTTGCCCTTTTGTTGCGCCGGTTTTGGAGGAAATTGTTGCGCAACGTTTGCAAGATTTTGTCCCACACTCGGACGGCGAAGACCTGTCGGAGAGCCTTGTTGTCCGTTTCTTTGACCTTGATATCCGCCTTGTTGGGGTCTATCTTGTCTGTTTGGACGCGGTTGTTGATAGCCGCCTTGTCCGAAAACGCGAGTCTGAACCTTCGGCTTCGGCGTTGGCGGAACGTAAATTCTGCGCACTTCGCCGTTGGGCAAAATCTCAGACGTTTCTTGCACCATTTCGTTGACGGGCTTGTTGGCGTCGCGAGCAGGTTTTTGCTCTTGTTTTGCCTTTTGTTCCTTTTTGGGCTTTTCTTCGGAGGTCTTCGCTGGCTTTTGAGCGGGTTTTTCAGACTTGACAGAGTCATTGTTTACAGGCTCTTTCACTTCTTCCGCCTTGACAGGCTCAACCTTTTTGGTGTCCGAAGTGGCTTTTGCGGTTTCATTTTCGGGCGCGACTTCGGCTTTGATCTCAACCTTTTCGACAGGCTTTTTGACTTCTTCCGCTTGTGCGTCTATAGGTTTCGTTTCCACCGTTTGTTGCTCGGCTTTGAGTTTTTCTTCCTTGGCTTTGGTCACGAGCGCGTCACGCTTGGACTTGAGAGAAGCCATAAGGACGCTTGCTCTCGATTTTTCACGAGAGATAGCGTTTGCAAGATCCGCAAGAGCGGATTTGTACTCACCGAGTTTTTTCACGGGATCAACTGTTGTTTCTTTTTTGATTTCGGGCATATTCACCTCAATAAACTGATAATTGCGTTTGCCAAGCCGTCATTTGACACGGCAACGGCGTTTACACCGTCGCGATGCAAGGCCTCGCAAAGACCGTCAACGACATACACGGGACGGTCGGACAATTTCGTCAACATCCTTTCCTTATACTTATCGCTCGCATCGGCGGATAAGAGAACGACTTTCGCCTGTTTTTTCTTTTCGCATATAATATCTTCGCCGTACAGCACACAGCCGGCGCGTTGGGCAAGACCTATATACGATTTGAGCTTGTCAGTCATCTATTTCTCCGTAAATCTCATCGCCGACGTTTTGCTTGAACGCCGCATTGAGCATCTTTTTCTTGATAAGTTTCGCCTTGCACTCGCCGGTGTCGTGCACCCAAACGCCCCTGCCGTCCGCCTTTTTGGTGCGATCGACAACCACTTTGCCATCCTTGTCCTTGACAAAACGTATCATCTCGGACTTGTCGGCGTGCGCGTGACACACTATGCACTTGCGAGTGTTCTTGGGATTGGACATATTAGTCTTCCTTTTGCTCCTCTACGTCTTGATTGAGCGTGGAATAAGGCTTGACGTCTATCTTCCAGCCGGTAAGTTTTGCGGCAAGACGGGCGTTTTGTCCGCTTCTGCCGATTGCAAGAGAGAGCTTCTCGTCGGGAACGATGACCTTTGCGTTCTTCTCTTCTTCGTTGATGGAAACCATAAGCACTTGAGCCGGGCTGAGCGCGCGAGCGATATATTCGATGGGATCTTCGCAATATTCGATGACGTCAATCTTCTCACCGCCAAGCTCTGCAACCACTGCGTTGACACGCACGCCCTTGTTGCCGATGCAGCTGCCCACTGCGTCAACGTTGGGATCTTCGCTGCTGACTGCAAGTTTCGTTCTGAATCCCGCCTCGCGTACGATGCTGTTGATCTTCACAAGCCCTGCCTTGATTTCGGGAACTTCCATTTCAAAGAGTCTGCGCACAAAACCTGCCGAACTTCTTGACACGATCACTTGCGCTCCGTGCGCGCCGTCGCGGATTTTCTTGACGTAAACTTTGATCACGTCGTTGACGTTGTACGTTTCGGTGGGCACTTGATCTTGTTGCATCATCACGCCTTCCATTTGTGTGCCGGTGATTTCAACGTAGACGGTGTTGCCTTCCTTGCGGCGAACGATTGCGCTGAGAATTTCGCCCGTGCGTTGGCTCATTTCGTCCAAAACAAGATTCTTCTTGTAGTCGTTGATGCGTTGCAAGATGACTTGTTTTGCGGTTTGAGCAGCGATACGAGAGAAATCCTTGGGTGTGATGTCTTCGATCACAACGTCGCCGAGATTGTATTTCTTGTCGATGTCGCGAGCGTCTTCAAGAGAGATTTGCGATTCTTCGTCTTCCACTTCTTCGACAACCAACTTGTGAGCGTACACTTTGTAGGTCATCTTCTCTTCGTTGAGGCGAACGGAGATTTGGCTCGCAAAACCGTATTCTTTCTTGTATGCAGACACGAGTCCCGCCTCGATGGATTCGATCATCGATTCTTTGGGAATACGTTGTTCTCTTTCAAGATCGTCAAGTGCCTGAAAGAACTCTTTGTTAATCATGGTAGTTTCCTCCTAAAACCTTACGTACGGTTGTACTTTGGTCAATAAATTTCTTTTGAGTGTTATTTCTTTCGGCTTTTTGCCGTACGTCTTGACGACGACGTTTTCATCGTCATAGGCAACAAGCAAGCCGTGAGTTTTGTTCTTTTGAGCGTCTATGCACTCGATCTCGGTGTCAAGAGCTCTGCGGAAATCATCGTCCGTGACAATCTTTCTGTCAAGCCCCGATGACGAAACGTTCAGCACATAATCGTCCGCAAAATCGTCTTCGAGCGCGTCAAGCGACGCCGAAAACAAGTTGTGCACCTTCTCGCAATCGTCAAGCCCGATGCCTTCCTTCTTCCACAGATACGCCTCAACGGTGAGTTTTCCGTATTGCTTGTAGAAGGACACGTCCACAAGCTCGATGCCGTCGCCTGCACTTTGGACGGCAGCCAACGCAAGATTCTTCACTTTTTCGGCAAGTTCTGCCGACACGAGTTCGTTTGCCATAAGCACTCCTTTGCCTTATCTAAAACAAAGAGTGAGCCATCGCTCACTCTAGTAAATCTTACTATCGTATTTATACCTTACCACATTTTTTCGCCGATTGCAAGCAAATATAGTATATTATTTATAAATATTAGTTTATTTATAGCTTATAAAGCCGCATTTTCAGTTTCGGATGTCGATTTAGGTCGATTTAGATCGGCAATCGCCAACACACAACAAAAAACGACTTTGATTACATTCTTGACGCAATCACTTTCAATGCGCCGAACGTGGCAAACACGTCGCTCATAGCGCGGTGTGCGTTCTCGTGCGTGATGTCAAAGGCTTTGGAGATTGTTTCCAACTTGCAGTTTGGCAATTCGCTTAGATAGCGGCGAGCAAGAAGGAGCGTGTCGCAAAGCTCGTTGTCAAAGACGTAACCCTGCTTTTCGGCAATGCGAGCGACAATGGGAAAATCGTAGCCGGCGATGTTGTGTCCGCAAAGTATGCTACCGTGCGCAAACTTGAAAAAGTCGGGCATCACGTTTTCTATGCTCGGCGCGTCAAGCACCATTGCGTTGTTGATGTGCGTGATCTCGGTGATTCTTTCGGGTATGCTTGCGGTTGGTTTGACAAGCGTAGAAAAAGTTTCCGTTGGCACACCGTCCACCACTTTGAGTGCGGAAAGCTCGATGATTTCGGCAAGCTCCGTCTTCAAATCTGTGGTTTCAAGGTCAAACACAACAAAGGTTTTGCCCTTGAAGTATGGCGAGATTTCTTCCACTTTTCCAATATCTAACAAGCTCTTCACCGTGTTGTCCACGTATTTTTGCGGAAAAACTGAAGTGTATTTGTCGGGTACGGGCTTGACGGAAGTCAGGTGTATGCTGTCAAAATCGATGTCCGCCTCGAACATCGCGTTGATCATAAACGACCACGAGTTCGAATATTGCGACCAGCTCACCTTGCCCATGCAGATGACTTGGGTTTGGTCTTTCAGCTCCACGATTTTGTCTGCCGCCTCGTCGTTTTGGCAAAAACATACGCCTTCTATCTTGCCCGTGGTGTCATCCAGCATAAACTTGACAAACGGCAACGTTTCTCTGCCCGTCTTGGGATCGTCGGGTTTGTAGCGTTTGTTTTTGTAGGTTTTCTTCTCAATCGCAAAGATTTTGCCGCAAAGCACGATGTTGTCGCATGCGGATTTGACGTCAATTATGTAGTTTGGCAGCTGCGCAATACTCTCAACTTTTCCGCGCGAATACACCTTTTCGCCCACACGCGCGTCAACAAGTCGCACGGAGCTGTCGTGTTGCACGGTGGTGTCGATGTGCAAATCTTCGTCTTTGAGCTTGCTCAAATCCACGATTTCTTCTTCCGCAACGATGTCGATGTACTGATTGAAGGAGCAATCGAGAAAATCATTGAGTTTTTCAAGCGTATCGCCTGCAATGAGCATCTTGTAAGTCGGCGTATCGAACAAAAACTTGACGTCAATGTCGTTGTCGCCCACTTCGATGTTGAGCGTATCGTCGTTTATACGGCGGAAAATAAGCTGATTGTATCTGTTGAAAAATTCGAGAATCTTGTTTTTGACAACGTTGTTGTCGGCGTATGTGCGGATATATTGCACGCTCACCTTGACGCCCGAGAACATCTCTTCGATGATACTTTGCACCTTCTTTTTGCTCTCGTCATCGAAATCTCTAACTTCAAAAGCGGAAATGATAAAGCGCACGACAAGTTCGCGCTTATCTTTATAATAAGTCGCGCTGTTGAGTTTGAGCATGGGAAACTCTCCCTTGCTTCTCATCGTAAATTCTTCAAAAAACTTGGTCATTTATCACCTTTTGCATTTTATATCAAATGATATAAAATGCATTTTATCCACTGTTCAGTCGTTTTTTTGTGTTTTTATACCGTTTTGTGTCGCTTTTACGGTTTTCAGTCTTTTATGGCTTCGTTGAGCAGTTTTTCAAACTCGACAAGCAAATCTTTGCTATCGACGGTCTTAAAAATCTTGCCGTCTTTTAGAATAACGGATTTCTCTTTGCCGCCTGCGATGCCAAGGTCGCTGTTCTCGCCTTCGCCTATGCCGTTGAGCGGACAGCCGAGCACCGAGATTGTCAAAGGCTTGTTGACTGCCGCCGTGAGCATCTCAACCCTGTTTGCAAGCCCTTCCACGTCAATTTCCGTGCGAGCGCAAGTGGGACAAGACACCACTTCCACGGCGTTTTTGCGTATGCCGAGCGTTTGCAAAATCTTGCGTCCCGCAAGCACTTCTTCTCTTACGTCCGTTGAGAGCGAAACTCTGATGGTGTCGCCAATTCCTTCGTTTAGCAGCGTTCCTATACCGATTGCCGATTTTATAAGCCCCGTACGCAAAGTGCCTGCCTCGGTCACGCCGATGTGCAAGGGATAGTCGCACTCTTTTGCGAGCATGCGGTTTGCCTCGATATTGACAAGCGTGTTTGACGCTTTGATCGCCACCACGATGTCACGCATACCTTGACTTTCAAACACGTTTGCGCACTCCAACGCACTTTCGCACAGCGCACGCGCCTCGTCCATACCCTTGAATTTGGGATCGAGCGAACCTCCGTTTACGCCCACGCGCACAGGCACTCGCATATCGACAAGTCGCTTTGCAAGGTCTTTTATCTCTGAAAAATCACGCATATTGCCGGGATTCATGCGGATTTTCTTTGCGCCGTTGTCAAGTGCAAGATGAGCGAGCTTGTAGCTGTAATGTATGTCCGCAATCAGCGGCAATCCGCATCTTTTTGAGATTTCACCGAAAGCGTACGCCGATGCCTCGTCCGGCACGGCAAGACGAATAAGGTCGCATCCGACCTTTTGTAAATCATGGATTTGATTGAGCGAGCCTTCAACGTCAACGGTCTTTGTGTTGAGCATGGACTGCACCGTTATGGGTGCGTCGCCGCCGATAGCCACGTCACCGACGAAGACTTTGCGTGTATTTCTTCTTTGCATAGTTGTGTTTTGCGACAATGCGGCAAGCCTTTGTCGTCCGCAATTATCGTTTATATTGTGATTGTCTATTGTTTGTTGTATTTATATTGTTTGTTGTGATTGTCAATTGCTTATTGCAATTGCCGATTTGTCTTGCGGCTTATTCAAAATCTATCGCTTGACCAAGTGGAACACGTCAAGGAACACCGCAAGCACCAGCAACAGCACCAGCCCGACCGTGTGTATCACCGCCTCGACTTTTCTCGGGACAGGCTTTTTGAATATCATTTCTATGAGCGTAAACAACATTCTACTGCCGTCAAGAGCCGGGAACGGTAACAAGTTCATCACCGCAAGGTTTGCCGAGATGATTGCCACAACGTACATAAACGAGTCAAAACCAAGCGCGGACACCTTTGCCATGGTGATGATTGTGGTGATTGTGCCGCCTGCTCCTTCGATGCCCATTTTGCCCGTGATCAATGCGCCGAACGACGCCAAGATCTTGAACACGATAAAGAAACAGAAACTCCATGCCCTACCAAAAGCAAGGAAAAACGGAAGTTTCGCCCTTGCGATCGTGCGAGTTATGCCAAAGCCGTAGCTGTAAAAGCCGTTCGCATCTTCGGGATTTGTGCCTTTTTGCACTTTCATTGTGCTTTGCTCGCAGATCTCGCCTTTTTCATCATAGTGGACAACGGTCACAATAAAGGCGTCGTTAGACTCAACGGTGGCAAGATAGTCCGCATACGCAACGGGCGTATCCAATTTTTTGCCGTCAACGGCATAGATATAGTCGCCGTCTTCAAACGGATCGTAGAAGAATTTGCTTGCGGTGATTTTGATACGTTTTCCGTTTCTGAGCACTCTAAATTCTGCATTGTCGCCCACTTTTTTGAAGACGTTGTCAAGGTCTTCCTGCGCCATGAGATTGATCTGTTTTCCGTTGACCGAAAGCAGAACGTCGCCTTGCTCGAACACGTTTTGATAGCTCGGAACGTCATACGTCCCCACCACGTACGGAAGGGGTTGACCGTAAGCGGAAAAATAGATCGTGATGATCAAAATCGCGCTCAAAAAGTTCATAAACGCGCCCGAAAACAGCACGATCAAACGTTTCCACGGCTTTTGATTGTTGAAAGCGTCCGGATCTTTGATGATGTTGCCGTTTGCGTCCTTGACTTGATTGCCGTTTTCATCCAACAACGCACCGTCTGCGTCTTCGCCGTGGAAGGCGCAAAAACCGCCTATCGGGAACGGACGGATAGAAAACAGCTCGCCCGTCTTCTTGTTCTTGCGTTTGAAGATTTTCGGGCCGAATCCGATTGCAAATTCGTCTATTTTGAAGCCGAGAAGTTTGCCTGCCGTGTAGTGACCGAGCTCGTGAACGACAATCATCACCATAAGCGCGAGCAAGGCGAGCAGGACGTAACCTATATAGGCGAAAACTTCGCCGACCGTTGCGGACAATATGTTCAACATTTGATACCTATCACAGAATAAGTGTATTTTCTTGCTTGCTCGTCTATGCCAAGAATATCTTCAAGCTCGACATCGCCCACCTTCTTGAACTTGGTATACACTTTTGCAAGCGTGTTTGCGATGTCGTTGTACTTGATTTTGCCTTTCAAGAACTCTTCCACAAGCACTTCGTCGCAAGCGGAAATTGCTATACACGCGCCTTCGCCTGCGTTTGCGGCGTCGATTGCGATCTTCAAGCAGCGATATCTGTCAAAATCGGGCTCGGAAAAGGTTATCGAGCCGAGTTTTGCAAGATCGAGCGGCTCAACCGAAAATTGAGCGTGATCGGGATAGAACAACGCCGTATCGATTGAAAGGCGCATATCGGGCGTGGACAAAAGAGCTTTCATGCCGCCGTCCGTGTATTCCACAAGCGAATGTACGACGCTTTGACGGTGCATCACCACTTTCACGTCCTTTGCGCTCACTTCAAATAGGCGCATTGCCTCGATAACTTCCAAACCTTTGTTGAAAAGCGTTGCCGAGTCTATCGTGACTTTCTTGCCCATGCTCCACACGGGATGTTTCAAGCAATCTTCCGCCTTGACTTTCGCAAGCGCGCTTGCGGGCATATCTCGCAACGCTCCGCCGCTCGCCGTCAAGACAAGACTCTTGACAAACTTCTTGTTTTCACCGCGCAAGCACGAGAAAATCGCCGAATGTTCGGTGTCAAGCGGAAGAATTTTGCCGCCGTACTTCTTTTCAAGCATTTTCAGGTGTCTGCCGGCACAAACTATGGTTTCTTTGTTTGCGATTGCAAGCGTACCGCCCCTTTTCAAAGTGGCGACAGCCGCCCAAAGCCCCGCAATGCCCGTAACCGCCAAAACGACGATGTCGGACGGAATCGTGGCAAGCTCTTCGAGCGAATTTAGGCATTTTGACGTTTTTTCGTCTTCGAGAAAGTCAAAAAGCGAACTTTGCACTTCCACCGCGCCGCTCGGAAAATAATAATGCGTGGGATTGTATTTTTCAATCTGTTCACGCAAAAGCGACTCGTTGGTATAAGCTGAAAGCCCGACCACCTTGAAAGCGTCGGGATGTTGAGAAATAGTAGCAAGCACCTGTCTGCCGACAGAGCCTGTGCTGCCAAGTATCGTAACTGTTTTCATTGTATCCTTATAGGCATGCGCGCCGCATAGGCAGAGATTTCAAGTCTTTTGCAAGCCCATATATTCTTATGTTATGACGGCAATATTAAACGTGTATGAAACGACGCCATATTGAAAATATCGCCGCGATTTTTCAAATTTTATCGATTTCGATTGAATATTTTTGCAATCGCATCCATTCGGATTGCCGATTTAACGGCAGTTGCATAGATTTTGATTGTCTACGCTCTCAAATCTTATCGTTTGCGAATGTCGATTTCCAATCAACAATAACAACAGAGCGTGTTAGATGCTTGATTTTGACAAAAACGGCAATCAATAGCCGTAGCAGCACGAGAATGCTATGAGCAAAACCACAAGGCAGTACATAACGCTGTCGATTCTGTCCATAAAGCCGCCGTGCCCCGGGAAGATCTTGCCGTAGTCCTTTATGCCGATCGCGCGCTTGATGCGTGATGCCGCAAGGTCGCCAAGCTCGGACAAAACTCCGCAAACAAGACCTATTGCAAGATAGATGAGCGCGCTCTTCCACTCCCAACCGACAACCGTGTGCGGAATAAGGAAGGTGTAATGCGCGCCTTCTATGAATGCGGGATAATACTTTGCGCACATCTCGAACACAACCCAGAACAGCATGGACAACACCATGCCGCCAAACAAGCCGCCTATGCCGCCTGCCACCGTCTTTTTGGGGCTGATTTTGGGGCAAAGTTTCTTTCCGCCGATCATAGAGCCGAACCAATACGCAAACGAGTCACTGCCGAGAATGGGCACGAGAATTGCGTACAAAATGGCAAACAATGCGCTGTATTTGTAGCTTATCACCCACGCGGACGCAAGGAACAGCATGGGATATACAAGGATAAACACGTTGGCAAACAAATCTTTGACTTCGCATGCCTTGGGATCGTCAAGCGTAAGCTCAATGCCCGCCTCTTTTGCGTCATCCACTTCTTTTTGCGTGTGTTTTGCGGGCTTGAACGTGAATATGGTGAGTGCCATCATGGAGCATACGAGCAACACAATAAGCAGACCTTGAACGCCTGCGCTTGTTTGCACACTGCCTTGTCCGATAAAGTGTTGCATGAGATAATACGTGGGATAGGACGCAACGAGCATCGTCACCACGGGCGCGACAAACATCTTGTAGCCTGCGCCTTTGAAACACTTGAACATCTCGTACACCGAGCCTGCAAGGAAAAGCAAAATCAGCATATCGATAAATATCGGGCTGACAAAATAGCCTGCCACCATAAACCCGGCGACAATGACAAGAAGCACGATTGCGGTCAAAGTTCTTTTGAGCATAACGACTCCCTTGTATATACTTGTATATACAAAATTGTGATTGGCAAGCAAAATCTATGCCGTTTTGCCTGCCCTATGTCTGCAAAAAACCTGCAAACGATGAAAATCGGGATTATTTCCCGAATTTTCGTTGACGTTTTTCAAACTCGTCAAGGATGAAATCTACGTCGTTCTCTTCCATATCCGGCCAGAGCTTGTCCAAAAACATAAGCTCGGCATAAGCGGATTCGTACAACATAAAATTGGAAAGCCGCATCTCACCGCCCGTTCTGACAACAAGGTCAAGCGGCGGCAAATTTGCGCTTGACAAATGCTTTTCAAACGTGTCTTCCACAAATTCGCCGTGATCGTAGCAAATCTTGGCTGCGTGGATGATGTCTGACCTTGCGCCGTAATTGAAAGCGATGTTGAGCGCAATGCCCTTGTTCTCACGCGTGTTTTCTTCGATATTCTCGATAGAATCGGCAAGTTTGTCGTCAAGGGCTGCAATATCCCCCATATACGTGATGCGCATATCGCCGTCATAGGTGAGATTGAACTTCTTCACCACGTCCGATATCGCCTTGACTTCGTTTTCGGGGCGTTGCCAGTTTTCCGTTGAAAAAGCGTAAACGGAAACAGCGTCCACGCCGCATTCGCCAAGACGTTTGAGCACTCTACGTAAGGCGCAAAGCCCGTACGCATAACCTTCGGCGCGCGACATGCCGTGAGCAGATGCCCACCTGCCGTTTCCGTCCATAATAAAACCGATATGTTGTGGTTTCATCAGATAGAGAGAATCTCCTGTTCTTTTTCTTTGAAGAGTCTGTCCACTTCGTCGGTGTTCTTTGCAAGAGTCTTGTCCACGACTTCGGTGTAGTTTTTCAAATCGTCTTCGGTGATAACGGAAGATTTTTGAATTTTCTTGAGATCGTCGATTGCGTCACGGCGAGCGTTGCGCATGACGATTTTTGCCTCTTCGACAAGGTTTTTCGCGTCTTTGACGGTGGAACGTCTGCGCTCTTCGGTAA
This sequence comes from uncultured Eubacteriales bacterium, assembly GCA_900548005.1. GTDB lineage: Bacteria > Bacillota > Clostridia > Christensenellales > CAG-917 > CAG-475. The sequence continues at coordinate 164,908 of URIZ01000002.1, forward strand.
GCTCGGGGAAAACAAGACGAATCACTTGACCGTCGTTGTTGGGCGTAAGGCCGACATTGGCTGCGAGAATTGCGCGTTCGATGTTTTTGAGCTGAGATTTGTCCCAAGCGGAAATCACGAGAAGACGCGCCTCGGGCACGGAAATGTTCGCCATATTGTGAACGGGCGTGGGCGTGCCGTAATAGTCGACAACCACTTTGTCGAGAATGTGCGGATTTGCTCTGCCGGCGCGGATTGCGCGCAGCTCGGTAACGTAGTTTTGCAACGTTTTATCGATTTTTTCATTCAACTCGTCGAAGATAAGATCGACTTCGTCAATACCGTATGACATAATTTGTTCTCCTTATTTGGAAATGTAAATATATTATATCAAATATTATATCTTATTGCAAGAAGAAAAAATCGACCGATAGGGCCGATTTTCTCAATAGTTTGCATATTTTTGTTTTGCTTGTTATTTCACGATGCAAGTGCCGACGTTTTCACCCATAATCGCGCGCTTGATGCTGTCTTTTTCCATGAGCGAGAACACGATGACGGGCACTTGGTTGTCCATACACATCGTGATTGCGGTCGTATCCATGGCTTTGAGCCCCTTGGAAATTACGTCCATATAGGTGATGACTTCAAATTTCTTTGCGTCGGGGTTTTTCTTTGGATCGGAATCGTACACGCCGTCCACGTTCTTTGCAAGAAGGAGCGCGTCCGCGCCGATTTCGCACGCTCTCAACGCCGCGCCGGTATCCGTTGAAAAATAGGGATTGCCCGTGCCGCAAGCAAAGATGACCACTCTGCCTTTCTCGAAATGGCGAATTGCTTTGCGAAGAATGTACGGTTCTGCAACCTTTGTGATTGTCAAAGCCGTCTGCACTCTGACCGCAACGCCGAGTTGTTCGAGCTTGTCTTGAAGAGCAAGCGCGTTCATAACGGTTGCAAGCATGCCCATGTGGTCGGCTGTGGAGCGGTTCATTTTGTCGCCTGCCTGAATGCCGCGCCAGAAGTTGCCACCGCCGATGACCACACCTACGTCAATGCCCAGATCCTTCACGTCACGGATCTCTTTGCAAACGTATTCCAATTTTTCGGGATCGATGCCCGTGCCGTTTTCTCTTGCGAGAGCCTCTCCGGAGAGTTTGATGACAACGCGTTTATACTTTGCGCGCGGATCGACAATTCTTTCTGCTTCCATAATGCTCCTTTAAGATTTTCGGTGTTCTAACACGTCCAATCAACAATTTTCACGATATTTTGAGCAATCGACAGATTGCAAGGTTTGAAAAAAAGGAATGGAAACCATTCCTTTTTTCTAAATTGCGTTTATTAGTTGAGATGAGCTTGCGCCATGACTTCCGCTGCGAAATCGTCTTCTCTCTTTTGGAGACCTTCGCCCATTGCGTAACGGGTGAAACGGATGATTTTTGCATCGCCGTTTTGTTTCAAGTATTGAGCAACGGTAAGGTCGCCGTTCTTGACGAAAACTTGTTCGGTGAGGCAAACTTCTTTGTAGAACTTGTTGATTCTGCCAACGAGCATCTTTTCGATGATTGCTTCGGGCTTGTTGCTGTCTTCGTTCATTGCTTGCGCTTTGAGAACTTCTCTTTCGTGATCGACTTCAGCTTGGGGCACTTCGTCTCTTGTGACGTATTGTGCGTTTGCAGCTGCGATTTGAAGAGCAACGTCGTGGATGACTTCTGCGCTCGTGCCGCTTGTTGCCTCGACCATAACGCCGATCTTGCCGCCCATGTGGATGTAGGTGTCAACGACTGTGTCGTTTGCCTCGTACACGGTGAAACGACGGATGGAGAGTTTCTCACCCATCTTCATGACGTATTCGTTGGTCACGGGTTGCATTGCTGCGATGACGTCTGCAACGGTTGCGGTGGTGTTGTCAAGGATGTAATCGGCAACTTGTGCGACATACTCTTTGAAGATCGGGCCGCCTGCCACGAAGTCGGACTCGCAGTTGACTTCCAAAAGGACGGATTTGCCATTCTTGCTTGCTGCAAAAACGATGCCTTCCGCTGCGATACGAGCTTCTTTCTTTGCTGCGGTTGCCATGCCCTTTTCTCTCAAAAAGTCGATTGCAGCCTCCATATCGCCGTCGGTTGCGACGAGTGCCTTTTTGCAGTCCATCATACCAACGCCGGTGCGTTGACGAAGTTCCATAACATCTTTGCTTGTGAATGCCATATATTTTCTCCTATTTGTTGGTTTGAAACCGCACGCAAAAAAGTTGCGTGCGGGATTGTTGACGATTATTCTTGTGCTTCTTTTTCTGCGATAGCTTTTTCAAGAGCTTCTTCGGGAGTGAGAGCCTTTTCTTCTTTCACTTCTTCGACGGGAGCAGCAACTTCTTCAGCCTTCACTTCTTCGGTTGCTTGGGGCGCATGGAAAGATTCGCCTTGTTTTGCTTCGATAACCGCGTCTGCGATGATGGATGCAAAGAGTTGGATTGCGCGGATAGCGTCGTCGTTGCCCGGGATAACGTAGTCAACGAGATCGGGATCGCAGTTGGTGTCTACGACTGCAACGATAGGAATGTTGAGTTTGCGTGCTTCGCGCACTGCGTTTTCTTCTTTCTTAAGGTCAACCACGAACAAGCAACCCGGAAGAGTGCGCATGTTCTTGATACCGCCAAGGTTCTTTTCGAGATCGTCACGCTCTTTCTTGAGATGTGCGACTTCTTTCTTGGGGAGAAGCTCGAACTCACCGATGAGTTCCATTTGGTTGATTTTGTTGAGTCTGTCGATTCTGGTGCGGATAGTCTTGAAGTTGGTGAGCGTACCGCCGAGCCATCTTTGGTTGATGTAGAACATATCGCAACGTTCTGCCTCTTGCTTGATAGCGTCTTGTGCTTGTTTCTTCGTGCCGACAAAAAGAACAGACTTGCCTTCTTGAACGACGCTCTTGACGAATTGATACGCTGCTTCTACGTGGTCAACGGAGATTTGAAGGTCGATGATGTGAATATCGTTTCTCGTTGCGTAGATGTACTTGCTCATCTTCGGGTTCCAACGCTTTGTTTGGTGTCCGAAGTGCACGCCTGCTTCGAGCAGGGCTTTCATTGTTGTTACGGCCATTGTTGTGGTCCTCCTAAAATTGTTTGTACCTTCCGTGGTTTCGCCGTGAAAATCTCCTTTCGGAACAAAAATCACTCCGCCACGGTGTGTGGTCGATTTGGATTATATTATATATAAAATAATTTTGCAAACAAAAATCAAAGAAAATCGCAAATTTTTCAGAAAATTTTCAAAAATCTTCATTTTTTGTTATTTAGAGCAATATACGAGCAATATTCAAGTCGCAAAAACTCCGATTTGCATTGCCGCTACAATCAAAGACAAAAAGAAAACGCGCGACAAAATCGCGCGCCTTCAAGCAAATTGTTCTTAGTGGCAATCGTGATTGCAGCAAGAGCAATCGCTGCCGCAAGAGCAGCCTGCATCTTCCATCTTTTCCACTTCTGCCATAAACTCGTCGAAAACTCTTTGCAAAAGGTCTTCGTCTTCGATTGCGCAGAACACGTCGTTGCCGTCTTCGTTTTCAACGATTTCGTAGATAAGCACTTCGTCTTCATCTATGTCGTCGAGCTTTTCGACGGGTTTCATAACGACAAACCATCTCTTGTCAACGTCAAGAGTTGCAAGGTGATAGAAGTTTTCGTCCTTGTCGGTCTCTTGGTTGTACAACGTGATGATATCGTCGTCTTCTGCCATGTTGTTTTGGTCGTCAAAAAAATCAGCCATTTTTTTATTCTCCTTGGGCTATGCCCGTTTGTTATCTTGATAGTAACATATTTTTTGCAATTTGCAACCATATTATTAAAATCGCAAAGAAAATTAAGACGATTTTATTTTATATCAAGCGATATAAAATCAATTTTTATCACAAATCTTCACTGTTTAGTGGCTTTGTTGCAAAAATTGCCAACGGATGCAATTTACATCTTGAATGACGAGTGCGAATCAAGATACGCTTGCAAAATTATGGTTGCGGCAACCTTGTCGATCACTTTTTTGCGTTTTTCTCGTCTTACGTCCGCATCTATGAGCATGCGTTCTGCAGACACCGTCGTGAGCCTTTCGTCCTGATAATACACGGGGATTCCGCTCGCCTTTTCAAGCATATCGCCAAACTCACGCGTGACCACCGCTCTGTCTCCTTCCGTGCCGTCCATGTTTTTGGGCAGACCGAGAACAAATGCGTCCGCGTCTTCTTTCTTTGAATATTCGCAAAAATACGCTATGTCGGCGGCAGTGTCGCCTTTCTTTCTCACGTAGGTTTCACGCGGATTTGCGGTTATTCCCAAAAGGTCGCTCACCGCAACTCCTATGCGAACGTCCCCAACGTCAAGCGCGATTTTGTGTTTTTGTATCATCTCAAAAGTCCTTTATTCTTTATATTTCTCGTTTTGCGCGCGGCATTGAGATCGGGATTGTTCTCTCCGATCACGGCATACCATTTCACGCCATTTGATTTTAGCACGCAAACGCCCGCTATGCAAACGATTGCGGACAATATCGTCCCCACGCTCCAAAATATTGCTTTGACGGTGATTTCACCGAGAGTTTCGGCAAAGCCCGCAAGCACCATACCCAGCGCAAACAGCACCACTGCAGGAACTATGGATATAAATACGGTGACGATTTGATACAGATTGCCCTTGCTTGCCATACGCAACTCTGCGGAAGTCTCCCAATGCTGATTGCCTTTCTTCATATCAAAAAGTATGCTCAGACTGCACACGCCCACAACCATAAGCATGGTGTCAAGCGCGGCAAAAAACGAAGATACGATGTCGATTTTGTAGAGTAATATCGCAATAAGCATGATCGGCACAAGAAAAACCATAGGTGCGGCGCACGCAAGCAAAAGTTTGGATTTTATGCTGTCGGACGGTCTTATTGGCAATGTTTTGTATGCAAAAAAAGATTTGCCCTCACGCGTGTAGGATTGATTTGCAAGCATATTCGCGCCGGCAAGGAATATCATGGAATACATCACGACGTAGCCGATGTTGAGCATCTCGCTCATAAGCGCGGTCATTTGTCCGTCTTGCGCGCCTTCTTTGAATCCGCTTATAAAATAGGACACCACGATGAATATGGGTGCCATAAACAAATTGGCAAACGAGTTCATCGCAAGCGTGCTGTTGCGCACAATCATTGTAAAATCACGCTTAACAAGAGATTTGACGATGTTTTGTTGTTTGAAACTTTCCGTCTTGTTGACGTCACGAGCGGAGTTTTCGCCCTTTTTGGACATTATTCTGCGATAGAACAGCCCTGAAAGCAATATCGCAATCACCACCATGCCAACGATTATGGCGGCAGATATGCCGAAATTCTTGCCTGCGTCTATGCCCATTGCAAAGAAAGCGAGCGTTTTGTCGGGATAGAACACCGTTGCGAGTGTGGACAGCGCGGCAAGCGTTTGATTGGTGACAACTTCCCCTTGCTGACCGAACCCTTTGGTGTTCATAAAATAGACAAGCACCATATACAAGCACATCACAAGCAAGTACGCAAGGATCGTCAGCACGCTTTTGAGCGTGGGTTTGCCTTTTATGAACGAGCCGATGTAGTTTATCGGCAAAGAAAACAGCGTCAACACAAACAGCGGAAGCACGGGAGATACCGCAACTACAAGCAACATAGTTGCGTATGCGCCGTAAAATACCCTGCCGTTTGCGATGTTGAACCCGACAATCATGCAATACAGGATAGGCGTCAGAGCGCACGCAATCATTTTGAGCATGGTGACGAACACAAGCGAGAATTTTGCAAAAAACACGTCAACGGGTTTTAGCGGCAAAGACTGCAAAAGCGGCATATCTTTTGTGCCGTAGAGTGTGGAAAACACCGTGCCGAGCGACAAAAACAGCGCGCAAATTTGCACACCGACAACCGCAAGACAGACAAGATATGCAAGCGACAAATCGTCTTTTACGGTGCTTGCCACATACCCTGCCAATACCGCAACGAAAATCGCAATCGGCACAAGCGCGACCGCTATGCCGTAAGATCCATCTCTTGCGCGCTTTTGCCCCTTTTCCCTTCTTTGATCGGCGGTTGCGTCCCTATACAGCGTTTTGAAAAGCAACAAGGATTTTGTCATACTCACTCCGCTTTTTCGCCAAATGTCGCCTGATTTTGCAAATCGTCGGTGAGTTTAAGGAACAATTCTTCAAGCGACTTGTCCTGATTGCGCTCTTTAAGCTCGTCGATTTTGCAACAAGTTATCAGTTTTCCGTCATCTATTATGCCCACTTTGTCGCACACTTTTTCCACGACTTCGAGCACGTGCGATGAGAAAAACACGCAATTGCCCTTGTCGACATGCTCTCTCATAAGTTTTTTGAGATTGAAAGCGGATCTGGGATCGAGTCCCGTCATAGGCTCGTCAAGAATCCACACTTTCGGCTCGTGAATGAGCGCGGATATGATGTTCAACTTCTGTTTCATACCGTGCGAATAGGTGGAAATTTGTTTTTTGACAGCGTCCGTGAGCGAGAAAAGCTCGGCATACTTGTCAAGCCGCTCCTTTCTTTCCCCTTGCGGAATGTCAAAAACGTCGCAAATGAAATTGATATACTCAACGCCCGTCAACCCTTCGTACATGACGTGATCGTCACTGACGTAACCTATATGTTTTTTTGCTTCTATGGGGTTTTGCTTGATGTCGATTCCGTCAACAAGCACGTTGCCGCCTGCAAAATCCACTATGCCGGTTATGCACTTTATGGTTGTTGACTTTCCTGCTCCGTTCGGACCGATAAAACCGAAAATCTCGCCGTCGTTTACTTTAAGCGACAGATTGTCAACGGACGGTTTTGCGTTTGCGCCGTAAGTTTTTGTAAGGTTGTTTATTTCAAGCATAAAGTTTTCAATCTCCCGTGTTAAAAACGTTTTCGCCGCTTATTTCAAGTGCAATTTGAGTTTCAGCCCTTCAAAAACGTCGGTGAGCATCTCGCTGACGCTTTGCTCGTCCCATTGGATGTATTTTGTCGCAATCATAGTGGCAAATCCATGCACGAAAACCCACATTTCCGTCTGAATGAGCATTGCCGTTTGCTTGTTGCAACCGAGCATTTTGACAAGAAGATCCGTCATCATGCGTTGCGTCGATCCTGCCATAGACATGACGGACGCGCCTTTTTCGTCCATAAAAAGCAATTTGAAATATTCGGGATAATCCTTTGCAAATCCGATATACGCAAAGCCTATGGCTTTGAACGGCGGATATTTGTCGCTGTTTGCGTGATCGTCTATATACTTTTCAAAAATCTTGAGAATACGCTTGTTCACCGCCTCTTTCAGATCGTCCATAGTGGCGAAGTTGTAGAAGATCGGCTGTATTGAGCAATCGAGATGTTTTGCGATTGCGCGCGCGTTGAGCGTTTCACCGTTCTTTATCATATCGATGGACACGTTCTCTATCATTTGTTTTGTCACGGACACTTTTCTTGGCATAATTCACCCGCTTTTTATTTTATATCAATTGATATTATATGCCGATTTCCGCAATATGTCAAGACCGACTTTCAATTTTCAACAAATTTCGATATATTAAATATATCGCCCTGAAAATAAAAAACGGATTGCAGTGTTTTTTGCAGTCCGTTTTGAAAAGAGCGAATTTTCACTTTCTCTTGTCTTGTCTTTCTTTTATCACCTTTTCAAAGCCGTTTTCGGTCGGCTCATAGAACTTGGCGTCCTTGATCTCGTCGGGCAAATATTGTTGTTTCACCCATCCGCCGTAATCGTGCGGATATTTGTAACCGCTCACTTTTTCTTCGTTGCCCTTGTAGTTGGGATCTCTAAGATACAGCGGAACGGTTTCGTGCTTTATCATTTTCACCGCATTATCCGCACCGCTGAGCGCTTCGACGACTTTGTTCGATTTCGGCGCTTCGGAAACGTAAATTATGCCTTCGGCAAGCGGAATTCTGCCTTCGGGCAAACCGATACGCTCAAAAGCCTGCACGCAAGAAGTCGCCACCACGATTGCGTTGGGATCAGCCAAGCCAACGTCTTCGCAAGCGTGAATCATAATCCTGCGCGCGATGAGCATGGGATCGCAACCTGCCTCGATGAGTCTTTCCGCCCAATACAAAGCCGCGTTGCTGTCCGAGCCGCGCATGCTCTTTATAAACGCCGAGATCATGTCGTAATACATATCTTCGGTCATGCTCAAAGCCTTTTGTTGTATGGATTGCTCAGCCTCTTCCTTGCCCACTCTGATAACTCCGTCTTCTCCGGCGTGCGTTGTCAGTGCCGCAAGTTCAAGCGCATTGAGAGCCGTGCGCATATCGCCGCCGCTTGCCCATGCGATATGATGCAAAGCATCATCCGACACGACAAGATTCATATTGCCAAGCCCGCGATCCTTGTCTTTCACTGCTCTTTCTAAACCTTTGAGAATATCCTGTTCGGTGAGCCGAGAGAAATTGAAAATGCGGCATCTCGACACGATTGCGCGCGTCATGGACACGTAAGGATTTTCGGTTGTAGAGCCGATAAAAATGATGTAGCCTTGCTCGATTGCTTGCAAAACGCTGTCGCTTTGAGCCTTGTTCCAGCGGTGACACTCGTCAAGAAGCAAATAGGTGCGTTTGCCGTACATACGCAACAAATCGCGCGCTTCGTCAATCACTTTCTTTGCATCGGCAACGCCGCTCGTGACCGCGTTGAGTTTGACGAAATTTGCGTTGGTGTTTTCTGCAATTATGTTGGCAAGGGTGGTTTTGCCCGTGCCGGGCGGGCCGTAGAATATGCAACTGCCCAATTTGTCCGCCGATATGGCGCGACGAAGCAGCGAGCCTTCGCCCACTATCCTGCCTTGCCCCAAAAACTCGTCAAGCGTGCGAGGACGCATACGCTCGGCAAGCGGAGCCATTTTTTCTACGTTATTTTGAAGATCGAACAAATCCATGCCTTGATTATACCAATCGTGCGCGCGTTTGTAAAGAAATAGCGGCAATTCTCATACAATATATCGTGCAAAACTCGCAAAGAAAAAGAAAAACCGCACATCCGAAACTGTTCCGCGTTGTCATTGCGCTGTCGCTCGTGATAGCGATTTTCATATTTTGCACCGTATATTTTCGTGCAAACATCGTGCCAACGGTCATGGACAGCTCGGTTGCGCAAATGCGAGCAATCACCACAAACGCCGTCAACGTGGCGGCAACAAGCGTGCTATCTGACGGACTTACCTATGAACAACTCTTTGAAATCGTCAAGGATAAAGACGGAAAAGTGACCATGATCAAGGCAAATTCGCCTGAAATCAACAAAATCGCGCGCCAAATCGCCAATCTCGCCCAAGCCAATCTCGACTCGCTCGGCACGCAAGAGATCCAAATCTCCGCCGGCACGTTCACGGGGCTTGCGCTCCTTATGGGTTTCGGACCGGACGTAACCATAAAAATATCGCCGATCGGCACTGCCAACTGCGATTTCGTGTCATATTTTCAGTCGGCAGGCATCAATCAGACATTGCACAAGATCTACATCGACGTGTATGCGGACGTAAGCATAGTCACACCTATCGACCAACCCACCATAAGCGTAAAAGCCGAAGTGCTTGTGTGCGAAAATCTCATCGTGGGAGCAGTCCCCGACACTTTCTTGAACGTGAAAACCAACTCGGAGATGTTAAACCTGAGCGCATAAAGCGGCAAACAGCAATCCGCAAAAGCACAAACAACATCGATATACCGAACGATTGAGCGATTGTATAAGTCAATGTTTTGGAGCGATTATATTCAATAAGAATTGCTCGGTGTCAATCGCATTGGCAAAGAATGATTGATATTGATTAAAACCGTGCATCTAAATCATTTTATTTGCCGTCACATCTTTTTTGAACGAGAGCGAGATATAAGTCCGAAGACAAAGCCGCACACAATCACGGTGGTCAGTCCTGCCGCAACCGCGCTCATACCGCCAGTTATCGCGCCGAGAAATCCGTCCTTCTTCACGCCTTCCAGCGCGCCTTTTGCCAAATTCGAACCGAATCCGATTATGGGTATAGTTATGCCCGAACCCGCAAACTCTTTTATCGGCTCAAACGCGCCGCACACTTCCAACACCACACCCACAAGCATATACGTCACAAGTATGCGCGCGGACGACATTCTCGTCTTGTTGATGAGAATTTGACCTATCATACACACAAGTCCGCCCACGGCGAACGTTTTGAGATAATCCAAAAACACTTCCATTTTTCACCACATCTCCGCTATTAGCGGAGTTTTGCATCAAAATTGTTCGCTTTCGAGCGTGAAAGCGTGCGCTATGCCGGGGATAGTTTCTTTTTGCAGCGGCGTATCCTTGTTGAGCAGTGCGCCTGTCGGCACGACAAGCACCCTTTTTAGCTCTCCGCGTTGCATGCGTTTGAGAATATAACCGTTGAACGTCACGTTGACGCACCCTGCGCCCGATCCGCCCTGAAAAGTCTTTTGTTCGGGCTTGAAAAAGCTTGCGCCGCAGTCCATGTAATACGGCGGCAGTTGTACTCCTTCCTTTTTCAGCAGATATTTGAGCGTTTCTTTGCCGAATCTGCCCAAATCACCCGTGAAAATGCCGTCATAATAGTCGGGATCACGCCCCGTATCCTTGAAATGCGTCAATATCGTGTCGCAGGCGGCGGGAGCCATTGCTCCGCCCATATTGCCTTCATCATCGATGCCCAAATCCACGACTCTGCCGATAGTTCCGCCCGTCACACGCACAAAATGCGAGTTTTCACGCATATAGTCGTTGTTCACTCTTGCAAAATTGTCTTGAATGATGTTGGAGCGTTGTTTGTCTATGATTTTCTTCTGTTTTTCTATGGATTTTTTGTATTTTTCAAGCGTTTTCTCGTCGATATTCATATTCTCGTCGATTGCGATTATGTCGTCTTCGTACACTCTGTTGTTATATTTTTTTGGCATATCTCCGCTCAAAATCGTGCATCCTGCGCCCGTAATCGTCCATTGCGCCGTGGGCATACGCTGATTGCCAAGTTCAAGCGGAAAGCGATATTGACGCTCTGCCGTTGCAAAATGGCTTGACGTTGAGCAAGCAACCGCATTTACGTGACCGCCCGAAATCGCCATTGCCCCGACAAGCATGCTCTCGCTAAAAGTTGAACAAGCATTGTAAAGCCCCAAAAATCCGCAAGGAAAATTGCGCGCGGCAAGGCTTGTTGCGGACAGTTCGTTGAGCAAATCGCCGCCGACAAGCATGTCCACGTCTTCTCTTTTGAGCCACGCTTTGCATATTGCGCCGCTAATTGCGTCACGTTGCATCTTGCTTTCACACTTCTCAAACGACTTTTCGCACCACAAATCGTTTTTCAACACGATGTCGAAACATCCCGAAAAATTGCCGTCGTCTTCCTTTGGTCCGACGATCGTAAAGCCGCTTTTGATATACACGTTTTTATCGAATTTGACCGTTCTCATATTCAAATCTCACAAAAATCGAACAAATATAGCCACTTTGAGCTTAAAGACCGACAAAATAGCCGACAAGTCCCACAAGAAAACTTGCAACCACTCCGAAAACAATGATAGGACCTGCGATGACAAACATCTTTGCGCATACGCCGAAAAACACGCCTTCTCGATTGTATTCCATTGCCGGCGAAACCACCGAGTTTGCAAATCCCGTGATCGGAATTATCGATCCGCCACCTGCAAATCTGCCGATTTTGTCGTACAATCCGAGCGCGGTGAGCAAACTGCCGAGAAAAATCATCGTGCAACTCTCGTATATCGCAACCGTTTTCTCATCGATGTTGACAACGACATGCCGATACATATCCCCGAAGCCTTCGCCTATGCAGCAAATCACACCGCCAACCACAAAAGCCCAAAACAGTGTCCGAAACATCGGTGACTTTGGCGAATTTTTCTTGACGTATTGTTGATATTCTTTGCGATCTATCATAATTTTTCAATTTTCCTTATTCATTGCTTTTTGTTGTTTTGACGGCTTTTCAATAAAAAATATGCGGTTTTTCGTTTTATATCAAGTGCTATAAAAGGTTTTTAGGCATATTTCACTCACTTTTTTCCACAACCGATTCATTTTGGTTTTTCTCAACGACACGGCTAACTATGACATTTTCAGCAACGTCTGCGATTTTGCCACGCACTCCTTCTTGGTTGTCGTTCCTTTTGAAATACACTTCTTTTTCGTTTTGATTTTTCACAAAAAGCCCGTCCATACGTTCCTATCATTGACAAACCTTCAAAAACTTAAACAAAAAGCCGCGCAATGCATAAAAAACGGACGGTCTATTGACTGTCCGCGGCACGTTGCATTGTTTTTCTCAAAATCATTCTTCGACGAGCTTTTCTTTGAGCTTTTGAAGGACTTTGCACTCTATACGGCTCACTTGCACTTGTGACACTCCGAGCTCGGCGGCGATTTCGCTTTGAGTTTTATCCCTGAAATAGCGCAAAATAATGACTTTCTTTTCTCTTTCGGGCAAATCGTCTATGCAGTCTTTTAGCATGATTTTGTCAAGATCTTCATCGGGTGAGCGGTCTCCAACGATTTTGTCTTCAAGCGTGACGTCGTCATCGCCCACCGTGGATGAGAGCGACAACAGATAATGCCCCGTGTCCATTGCAAAGACAATTTGTTCTCTATCCACGCCGAAATTGAGCGCAATTTCGTCAACGGACGGCTCTTTTTCGCCGTTTTTGAGCTTTTCGTCCACAAAAACATTGATTTTGGTTGCCAAAGTCTTTGCCCAACGCGAGATTTTCACCATGCCGTCATCACGCAAAAAGCGTTTGATCTCGCCGCTTATCATCGGCACGGCGTAGGTGGAAAAGCGCACGTTGTATGCGGAATCGAAGTTTTGTATGGCTTTGAGAAATCCGATTGCGCCAAGCTGCATCAAATCATCGTATTCGCCCCTGCCCTTAAAACGTTTCACCACCGATTTGACAAGCGGAATATTTTCTTTGACAAGTTGCTCTTTTGCGCCGTCGTCGCCGTCTTGCGCCCTTTTGATGAGCGCGAGCGTCGTTTCGTGGTCTAACATTTGCTCATCACCTTTTTCATGCGCACGCTAGTGCCTTTGCCAAGCGTGGATTCAACGCTCATTTCGTCCATAAACGTTTCTATTATGGTAAACCCCATGCCGCTGCGCTCGTCATCCGCCGACGTGGTGAAAAACGGCTCTATCGCCTGTTTTACGTCCGCTATGCCTTGCCCGAAGTCTTTCACGACAATCTCTATGGAGCGTTCTATTTCGTCCACCACGCACTCTATCTCGACAATTGCTCTCTCATCGCCGTCTTTGTAGGCATGCACAACGCAGTTGGTCACCGCCTCGCTGACGGCGGTTTTTATGTCGTTGATCTCTTCAAGCGTGGGTGATATCTCCACCGCAAAGGACGCAACCACGTTTCTTGCAAACGCTTCGTTGTGGCTTTTTGCCGCCAATCTCATATCAAATCTGTTCATACTCACTCCTTATTCCACCACGGGTATTATGCGGTACACACCGCTTGTCTGAAAGACTTTGTCCACTTGCTTTGGCACGTTTTTGAGCAACAGCTCCGCACCTATCGCTTTGAGCTTTTTGTATCTTCCAAACACAAATCCGAGCCCCGTGCTGTCCACAAACGTAACGCCCTGCATATCGAGAGTGAGCGTGCGTATGCGCGCGCTCGATTCTATGATTGCGTCAACGTCAGCTCGCAAGCCCTTTGCGCTGCATTCGTCGATATCACCCGTGATTTTCAACACGATATTTTCGTCTCGCCGACGGTCTATAGTTTTCATACCAATAGGATAAATGCATTTTGGCGGCGTAAAACTGCGGTTTTTGGCGCAAAAAAGCAATTGCGGAAAAATTTTGTCAAAAAATTCTCAAATTATCTTCAAAAAATCGTTGACATCGGCTCGGATTTATTGTATAGTGTGAAAGTCGCAAATGAACGACGCGAAAATCTTTCGGGGTGTAGCGCAGTTTGGCTAGCGCGTCTGATTTGGGTTCAGAAGGTCGGGAGTTCGAATCTCTTCACCCCGACCAACCAAAGAAAACTTCACCGATATTGATTCGGGCCTTTAGCTCAGTTGGTTAGAGCAGTCGGCTCATAACCGATCGGTCCGCGGTTCGAGTCCGTGAAGGCCCACCAAAAATATTTTGGCCCGGTAGTACAGTTGGTTAGTACGCCAGCCTGTCACGCTGGAGGTCAGGGGTTCGAGCCCCCTCCGGGTCGCCAATCGAATATGTGGCAGTGACAACCGTCACTGCCATATATTTAAGAAAGCGGACTTTATGTCCGCACCAACCAAAACACAATCCGCTATATATGCCTCGGTAGCTCAGGTGGTAGAGCAAGGGACTGAAAATCCCTGTGTCGGTGGTTCGAGTCCGCCCCGAGGCACCAACAACTGAATACGCTGGTGTAGCTCAACAGGCAGAGCAACTGATTTGTAATCAGTAGGTTGTTGGTTCGATTCCGATCACCAGCTCCAATGGAGAGGTTCCCGAGTGGCCAAAGGGAGCAGACTGTAAATCTGTTGTCAGTGACTTCGGTGGTTCGAATCCACCCCTCTCCACCACGAAAATCCGTGCTGTTTGGCACGGATTTTCTTTTTCAAGACAATCCTTTGCCTTTCAGCAGTATTTTCGTGGCTCTACCGCGCAGAAAATCTTTGCTATCAGTTCATACACGGACAAAAACTCCTGCCACAATTCCGCAGATTGTCTGCTTGCTACCCAAGCGGAGATGTGCTTTTTTCGTGTTCCAAGGGTGTGGATTATGGCTGTTTTTTGAGAAAACAGCCGCACGCTTTGCGTGCCGAACCACCTTTCGGTGCTGACCGCAAGCAAAGAAAGATGCAAGCGCTTGCATTTGCAGATTTCGTGCGCAGCGGACATAGACGGCGGTTGCACGCACCGCGTGCTATTTGCATAGCAAACGATTGTGCAAACAATCAAAACGCCGTCGTAGACGATTGTCTTCTCTGCTCTGACAATTCCGCAGATTGTCTGCTTGCTATCCAAGCGGAGATGTGCTTTTTTCGTGGTTAAAGAGAGTGAATTTTGGTTTACGGTTTGTTAATGACAATAGAAACACTCAAAATATGGCAAACGATTGACTTGTGGACAGACAAGGCGCATAATGAGCGCGATTCACGGTGGAGCGGCACAAAAAAATGATGATGTTCGGCATCGGATATGGCAAGCCGCAAAATCGAGAGAAAACAATGTCGAAAGGACGAGAAATATGGTTTGGGTTCTTTTGGCTCTCGGCGGAGCGATTTGCACTTCGCTGACCACCATACTTGCAAAAATCGGGATAAAAGACGTCAATTCAAATTTTGCAACGGCATACAGGACGGGCATTGTCATCGTATGCTCGCTTGCGATGTGCGCAATCACGGGCGATATTGCAAAATTCGCCAATCTAACCGCATACAATTGGCTTTTTCTTGTGCTTTCGGGGCTTGCGACGGGCGTGTCGTGGCTGTTCTATTTCGGCGCGCTAAAAGAAGGCGACGTCAACAAAGTCGCGCCCATAGACAAGTCAAGTTTTGTGCTGACAACAATACTTTTTCTCATATTCTTCTTTGACGACACCACAAAAGGCGGCGATCCGCTGACAATCGGTATGCTGTGTCTGACAATGGTTTTGATGCTTGTAGGCACGTTTTTGATGATTCCAAAGCTCGACAAAACCGAAATCGAGCAACCAAAAAGCAAAAGATGGCTGATTTTTGCCATTTTGAGCGCGGTGTTTGCATCGCTTGTGTCGCTGTTTGTAAAGCTCGGCTTGAAAGGCATACCGTCCGATGTCGGAACGTTTTATCGCACGCTTGTCGTGTTTGTGTTTGCAATGGCGATCGTGCTTGCAAAAAAAGACTACAAAGGCGCAAAAGAGATCACCGCAAAGTCTTGGATCTTTCTCACTCTATCGGGCATAGCCACGGGCGGCGCATGGCTTCTTGAATATGCCGCACTCAACTTTGACGGCGCAAATCCCGTTGCGGTCAACTGCATAGGCAAGCTGTCAATACTTCTGACAATGCTGCTGTCTTGGCTCGTGATGAAAGAGAAATTCACCGCCCGCTCTCTCATCGGTCTTGCCCTGCTCACCGCCGGCATAGGGCTTATCATCGGTTTCAGCCTATAAAGGCGGCGCAATAAGCCTACATCGCCGCAATTATTTTATTTATCTGTTAAATTGTCTGTCAAATAAGGTTTTAGTGACAAAACCGTCACTTCTCCAAACGCTTTGTCGATATACAAAATCACGAATGCGCAAAACCACGCAACAAAACCACGCAACAAAATCAATCGCAAAATCGAGCAAAAGTCGAACACACAATCGAGCTGAAAATCGTACGATAAAAAAGAGTCCGCGCATACGAACTCTTGTTTTTTTTCTGTCGGTTGGTATCAAAACCGCTTGAACATTGCTTGCGATTATATCTCGGTATCTTCGGTTTTTGCCGGGCGTTTCATAAAATAGTGGTTGATTCCGTGGATATTTGTTGTCGCAAGCAATATAAATCCGAGTTTTTGGTATATCGCAACGTTGGTTTCATCGTGCGTTTCAAGGCAAATCGGCATATCGCCGCATATCTCGTCAAGCATGGCGCGCAACAGTCCGCGTCCCCTGCTCGCTTTTGCAACGCCGATGTTTTTGATATAACAATCGGTTTCGGGATTGTAGAACGGCTCGGACACTTGCTCGGCGACTGAAACGTAGTCCATAGCTATCTTGGCTTCTTTGCGGCTGACCGCTTTGAAAAACGGTATAGCAAAAAACGGATTGGCAAACAGTGCCGCCAAACTTCTCTCCTTGCCCTTGTCGTCGGGGCGAATGATCGAGCATATTGCCGTGAAATCTTCGTTGGCATAGGTGTATCTCTTGCCAAGCGACACTTCCACCTTGAAAAGATAGTAAATCTTCTTTTTCAAGTCCCCTTCCGTGCCCAAAAGCGTGGAATAAAGCGGATAGTCTTCAAACATCTCCGTGAAGACGGCGCAAGCTCTGTCGATTTGGTTATTCTTGATCAGTTTCATTTGATTGCTCATGCGATGATGATATCATACTATATTAAGAAAATCAATCTTATGTTGGGCATGACGTATATAAATATTGACATTTTGCGAACAGATTGCTACAATACTTTTTGAAAAATACTTTATACAAGGAGTTTTTTCATTATGGCAAACTATTTCACCGAACGTGAAAAAATCATGACCAAACGGCTTTATGCCATGCGAGAGCAACTCCCCGCTTTTTGCGAGGACTTTTTTGTAGGTATCGAGCCGCAAACAAGCATACTTTCAAGGCTCAACTACGCCTATGATTTGAACATCTTTTTTGACTATTTGCTCAAAAACGTGCGCGCATTCAAGGACTACACCGACGTGCATGAGTTTGTGTGCGAAGACTTGAACAAGATCACGCTCGGCAACCTTGAAGCGTACATGGAATATCTCTCGTTTTTCGAGTTTGGCGGCAAAGAACACGTCAACGGCGAAAAAGGCAAATCGAGAAAAATTTCCACCGTTCGCTCGTTTTTCAAATACTATTTCAACCACGACCGCATCCCGAGCAACGTTTCTGCAAAGCTCACTATGCCAAAACAGCACGACAAAGACATTATCCGCCTTGAAAAACGCGAAGTCGAGCGCATTTTGGACATCGCTGAAACCGGTGACGGCATGACGGATCATCAAAAGAAATTCCAACGCAACACAAATGCGCGCGATTTTGCGCTGATTTCGCTGTTGCTCGGCACGGGTATTCGTGTCAGCGAGTGCGTGGGACTGAACCTAAACGACGTGGATTTTGAAACAAACGCCTTCACTATCACGAGAAAAGGCGGCAATCAAGCCATTCTCTACTTCGGTGACGAAGTGGCGAGCGCGCTGAAAGACTATATCGATCACGAGCGCAAAAACCTTATCGAACGCAACGAAAAGGTGAAAGGCATAGAACGCGACGCGCTGTTTTTGTCCTTGCAAGTGAGCAGACTGTCCGTGCGCGCGGTTGAAAACATCATCAAAAAGTATGCGCAAGCCGCCGCTCCGCTCAAAAAAATCTCGCCGCACAAGCTGCGTAGCACCTTCGGCACAAACTTGTATCGAGCAACGGGTGACATATATCTCGTTGCGGACGTTTTGGGACATAGGGACGTCAACACCACCAAAAAGCACTACGCCGCAATTGAAGAAGACCACAGAAAACTCGCCGCGCAAGTGGTGAAACTCCGCCCCGGCAGAACTCCGAGCGACCAAGAATAAACCAATCAAATCTTGCAAAATCCGCCAAATCGAAAAAATACGGCAAAATGTTGCAAGAAATCACGTATAAACTATTATCTAATATTGACTATTTTATAATAGTTTGCTAAAATTGTATATATCAAATTGCGGAGATGATTTATGGACATTTCTTCCGTCAATAGTGACCTTATCCGCGGCAACGTCACCACGATCATTCTCGGATGCTTGTGGGACACCGACAAATACGGTTACGAAATTCTCAAAGAGATCGAAGACAAAAGCAACTCTCACTACGTCTTGAAACAAGCCACGCTCTACAATCAGCTCAAAAGATTGGAAAAGCAAGGGCTGGTTTCGTCGTATGAAGGAGATCCCGACGACACCGGTGGCGGCAAGCGTAGATACTACGCCCTGACAAAAGAAGGGCGCGCTTTCCTTGCAAAAGAACGCGGCGAATACGAGTATTCGCGCACCATTCTCGACAAGCTCGTTTCCAACGACGAGTACGACTTCACCAACCCCATCCCCTTTGACGCCAGCGAACTGCGCCCCTACTCAAAGAGCGCGGAAGAAAAGCCCAAAGTGGTCTACAAAGACAAAATCGTTGAGAAAAAGGTGTTCTTTGACCGCTATGGCAACGAGATCGGCGAGCAAGATGCCGAGCAGCTCAGGCTTCAAGCCGAGCAAGAAGACGCGCAACTTCGTCAGACCGAAGAACAGCTCAAACTCTATGAAGAACAACTGCGCCAATCAGAAGACGATATCCGCCGCAAAGACGAGCTTTTGAAACAATCGGAAGAGACTGCCGCTCGCAGCGCGGAAAAACTCCGCCAAAGCGAAGAAGAATCTTTTAAAAAGGACGAGCAACTCCGCCAAACCGAAGAACAACTAAGACGCAGCGAAGAAGACAGACAATTTGTCAAGGGCATGCTTCGCAAAATGGAAGAAGAAAAACTCCGCGCCGAAGAAGAACGTCGCCTTGCCGAAGAGCGTGAAAAAGAGCGTCTTGCACAAGAAGAAAAATTGCGTCAGGAAGAGGCGGAAAGAAAACATCAAATGCAGGCAAAACCTGCCATGACCATTGAAGAAATGTTTGCAAAACTCGACCAAGAGAGCGAATATAATCGCCAAAAAGCCGAGACGCAAGTGTTCTACGCCCCCGAAAACGCTCAACCTGTCGAACATACGTACGTGAACGCATATTCTTCTCAACCTATCGAAACGGCGCACTCTCAATCGACGCTCAAAGACATATTCAAGCAACTTGACGAGCGAGAGGCTCAAATCGACGCTCAGAACAAGCAAGATGAGTCCGAGCAAGAGCCTGTGCGTGAATACGCCCCCGCCGCTCCGCAAAACGTTGAGCCTGTACAACCCTTTCAACCCGCACAACCTGTTCAAAATCAAAATACATACGCGCGCGAGTATATGCCTGCCGAAATAGAAGGCGCAAATCAAAACTACTCCGCTCCTGCC
Source organism: uncultured Eubacteriales bacterium (assembly GCA_900548005.1). GTDB lineage: Bacteria > Bacillota > Clostridia > Christensenellales > CAG-917 > CAG-475. Next base: position 184,648 of record URIZ01000002.1, read on the forward strand.
GACAAAGGTCAGTTTGTCACTTCGGCGGTTGTAAATCGTCAAGAAGGCGGCTTCGAATATGAAAAAGACGACGTGAATTATCGCGAGTTCTTCGTTTCGCTTGCCGATAACAAACAAAAAGAGCAGGAAGAAGTCAAGCCACAACAAGCGGACTATGCCGACAGCGATATAAAGACAAGATTGTATGCAAAGGGCTACAAAATCCGCCCGTACGATCGCGGCAACACGAGCGAGTACTACACTTTCAACTTTATACAATCCAATCGCATCAACCGCGACACCTTCCTTATCATCCTTGCATTCTTCGCAGCTGAAGTGGCAATCATGTGGGCGTCGCTCGGCACGAGAATAAGCTACAAATACTTCCTGCCTATTCTCATTGTCGGTTGCGCATTGTGCCTTATCCCCACAATCGTGTATCTAACCAATCCGACAAGACGAAAACGTGCCAATTTCAACTTCAAAATGTCACTGCTCAATCGCGGAATGATGTTCATCGAGCTGACGGTTGTGTGCATACTCATCGGGTTCTTCGGGCTCGGTGCAAACGTCAACGATATAGACCTTATTCTTCAATCGATCGTTCTGCCCATGGTGCTGCTCACCAACCTGCCGCTCAGTTCTCTTATCTATTGGCTGTTGTACAGGACGAGGAAATATCATACCGCGTGAGCAAAAATCGGCGCAATCTTACGGACGGTGCAAGTATGCACCGTCCTTTTACTTGCTATATTTTTGCTCTGCTAACCGCGCCGAGAATTTGCGCTATCAGTTCAAGCACGGATAAATGTTCATGTCGCAGTTTCGCCAAATTATCGGCTTGGTGGCTCGCTACGCTCGCGTTTATATATAATCGGCGCATGTTTACGGACACCGCACAGTTTGTGCGGTGTCCTTTTATTTGCTAGATTTTTGCTCTACTAACCGCGCCGAGAATTTGAATAACACATCATCAATTCTAAGCGTACTTATAAACGGAATGTGTAACTTCGAAGACGTAATACGAGCCGCAACGGCGGCGAGCAAATCGAGCGTCGGACTTGATGTGAAGTACGAGAATGCGTGGCGTTCTGTTGCGTAGCTGCCACGCAGGCGAAGTGGCATAATAAGAGAAATGGCGCAAGTTATGTCTCGACCGAGTGTTGTCCCCCGCTACGCGGTCACCGTGGGTTCCCTTTTAGAGGAACGGTGATATGGGCGCGACGCGTAAAGCAATTCGTCCAGTGGACGGATTGTAGCCAAAGCGAACAAGGCGGATTGCCACGCAAACGCCGCAGTCCAAACACCTGAGGAAAGGGGAAAGTTGCATTTAGGGCGTTAAACGCAAAACTTTTGTAGAGTGGTGGAAGAAATACCGGCACGGACCGGAAAGATAGGGCATTTCTGTTTAGAGTTTCAAACGCTCAACTTTTGTAGAGCCGTGAACTAATAAAAACTTATCGGGCGCAATTGTTTGTCGTTTCGTTTCCACGAGATTGCCACGCAAGCTCGCAATGACAGAGTTTTTTTGCAATGCGCCTGACGGCTGGATGTTTCGGCAGGCTCAACATGACAATATGGAGTAAATTATAAAAAAGAACAGCGGATGCCGTTCTTTTTGTGTTGATGTGACGAGTGATTATTCGTCTTTGCTTTGGGTGGAGTCCGCACTGTCCGTTGTTGCGGATTGGGCAGATTCTTCTTCGACGTTTCCGTCTTCAGGGACGAGAATTTCTTTGATCAAAAACTCTCTGCCCGACAACAAATCCTTGTCGAAAGAGTTGCACTTGGGGCAATATCCTTCATTGGCGATGACGTTGAACACTTCGCCGCAGTTGCGACATTTTGCCATACCAGGCACGACGTCGAGTTTCAACTTCGTGTTTTTGAAATACGGCTTTTTGTCGATAGCGGCAGGCCAACATTCGTCAAGGTACACGGGGATAACACCACACAATTCACCGACCTGCAAAACTATGGTGTCAACAGCGGGGAGATTTTGCTCCACCGCCACTTGTTCCACCACTTTTACGACTTCAAAAACTATACCGAGTTCGTGCATAAATCAGTCCTTATCCTTGGAGATCGGCTTGGTGATGATTCTGCCAACGCGCTTGATTGCGTGTTTTGCCATTTCGAGCGGCAATTTTTCATACACTTTTGCCACAACGGTCTTGTCGTTTCTGACGAGTTTGATCGCGTCAAACTTACACTTGGTGGTGCATTGACCGCAACCGACGCACATATAGGTGTCCACTTTTGCCGCGCCGCAACCGAGGCAACGAGCGGTTTCCGCTTTCATTTGCTCTTCGGTGAACGTTGCTCTCGTATCCTTGAACGTGCCGTCGTTTTCTTTGATGTGCAAAGGACGTTGACGTTTGACTGTGTCATAGCCGCCGAGTTCGAGATTGCTCTTGTCGAGTTCGACATAGACTCTTCTGTCTCTGCCGTACTTTTGAGTTTGTCCCGGCCACACTGCTCTATGCAACGAAATCGCGCCTTCCTTACCGCCTGCAATGGCGTTGATTGCAAACTTGGGTCCTGTCACGCAGTCGCCGCCTGCAACGATGTTCTTGTCGCCCGTGACAAAGAATTCGTCAACCGCAACGGTGTTGTTTCTATTGAGTTTGACGTTGGTGCCGTCAAGCAAGTTGCCCCACTCGATTCTTTGACCGATTGAGACGAGAACGTAGTCGGCAGGAACGACGATTGTGTCGTTTTCATCGTACTTGGGTGCGAATTTGCCTTCTTCGTTGAACACGGAAACACACTTCTTGAATTCGACACCGACAACTTTGCCGTCTTCCACAACGATGCGTTTTGGTCCGAAACCGTTGTTGATGACGATGTTTTCGCTTTCTGCCTCTTCGATTTCTTCATCGAGAGCAGGCATTTCCGCTCTTTGTTCGAGCGAATACATATTGACGGTTGCCGCGCCTGTTCTGACAGCGGTTCTTGCCACGTCGATTGCGACGTTGCCGCCACCGATGACAACCACGTTGCCGTGGAGTTTCTCGCCTTTTTCGAGAGCAACGTCTTTGAGGAAGTCAACGCCGAGGATAACGCCTTTTGCGTCTTCGCCTTCGATGCCGAGCTTTCTGCCTGCGCTTGCGCCGATTGCAAGATAGAATCCGTCAAAGCCTTCTTTCTTCAACTCGTCGATGGTCTTGTCTTTGCCGACTTCGACGCCGGTGACAAATTTGACGCCAAGCTCGCGCAAGATGTCGATTTCCGCTTCCACAACGTCCTTTTCAAGTCTGAACGCGGGGATGCCGAGCGTCATCATGCCGCCGAGTTTGTTTTCTTTTTCAAAGACGGTGACGTTGTAGCCGTCAACTGCAAGATAGTATGCGCAAGAAAGTCCCGCAGGGCCCGAGCCGATGACCGCGATATTCTTCATAGAATAGTCGTGTTTCTTGGTGGGGATAAATCTTTCGCTGCTGTTCTTGTCCTTGTCGGCGATGAATTTCTTGATTTCGTCGATTGCAACGCCCTTGTCGATTTGACCGCGCGTGCAAGCGTCTTCGCACTTGTGCGGGCAGATACGGCCGCAGATTGCCGGGAACGGGTTTTCCTTCTTGATCAATTCCAAAGCATCTTTGTATCTTCCCAAAGACGCAAGTCTGATGTAGCCTTGGACGGCGATGTGAGCAGGACATGCGGTCTTGCACGGCGCAGTGCCGGTTTCAAGAGTGTCTTCTCTGTTTTCACGGTAGTTGACGTTCCATTTGTCCTTGCCCCAAACGGTGTTGCGAACGGTGTCGTATTTCTTGGTCTCGATAGGCGTCTTGGTGCAGAGCTTTTGACCGAGTTTGACAGCGTTGGTCGGGCAGTTTTCGACGCATTGACCGCAAGCGACGCAGTTTTCTTGATTGATTTCAGCGTGGTAGTTGCTTCTTTCGGCGTCCGGGCATTTGAACATCGTGGAGATACGAATTGCAAAGCACGAGCATGCGCAGCAGTTGCAGATTGCGGCGGATTCGCCCGGACCTTCGAGGTTGGGCATTTGGTGCATAAGACCGTTCTCTTCCGCTTTCTTGAAGATGGCTTCCGCCTCTTCTCTGGTGATTTGTCTTGCTTTGCCGGTCTTGATGAAGTATTCCGCGCCCGTACCCATTTGGACGCACATATCGTCTTCAAGGTGTCCGCAACCTTCGCCAATCAATCTTCTTGAACGGCGACAGGAGCACGGAGACACGGAGAACGTGTCGTATTTGTCGAGATAATATGAGATTTTCTCATAAGGAACGGCTTGCGTATCGCTTGCGATTGCGGATTCGATGGGGATAACTCTCATCATGCTTGCGCCGTAGGGCAACATCGTGCCCATAGACTCCATAAGTCCGCGTGTGTAAGCCTCAAACGCTTTTGCGATTTCGGGGTGTTCTTTGACGTTTTCAGTGCAACCGACCATCATTTCCAACGTACCGGGGGCGAAAATCTGCATGAAATACAGAGTTTGACCGTTCTCGGTGTAAATCTTCAACACGCCGAGATATCCCAGTCTGTCGAGAATCTTCTTGGTTTCGTCAAGCGATTTTCCGCACTTGTTTGCGACGTATTCGAGAGTTCTCGGTTTTCTAAGACCAAGACTTGCGGCAACGTCTGCCTCTTCGTCAGTCAAGCAATTGAGCGCGTAGTACTCAGGGGATTCTTCAGTGATCTTGGTCATCATACCGGCAATGCCGCCCATAACTTTGACCAAATGAAGAATACTTTTTCTCATAGCCATAAAATTACCTCTTTTGAAATGTTTTTATTTTTTGTTGATACCGATTTGTTGCCGAGATACAGTTCTCGGTTTTGCATACTCGCCTATCGCTCGTACGCGTATGCACGCATTGCGCATATAATTATGTCCGCGCATGAGTTTTATTCTCAAAGCAAGGCTTTGTATTTGTCGGGGATTGCGTTGTCGATTTGAAGAGCAAGTTCTTGCCTCGATATTCGCTTGTCGCTGAACACCCAATCTTTGACGGCATACACGCAGCCGTAGATAATCAGCTTTGCCGTGTATATCTCATCTATGCTAAGACTACAACCACGCTTTTCTATGCACTTTTCGTTCATGCGGTTGAAGGAATACTCGAAAACGTACTGCTCATACGAGTTCTCTCCGAGATACGAGAACGCGTGCTTGACTCTGTTTATATCCTTTTCAAGAAATGCAAGAATGCTCAAAAACAATTCGTTCCAGCTCTTGCAAGCGTTGCGCGTGAATATGTCGTCAAGCACTCTTTTGTAGTTGTAGTTCATCACGTCGTACTTGTCGAAAAAGTGGCGATAGAAAGTGGATTTGGATATGCCCGCCGTTTCAACGATCATATTGACCGTGATCTTGTCAAGCTGATATTTTCTTGACAAGACGTTGAAACTGTCGGTTATGTGCTGTTTGGTTATATCCTTCGACATTCCTTCACCGCGGCAAACAAGCAATGGTCGCTACGTTTGCAAATTTATCATTTATATGATAATACCATATTGGTAAACATTTATCAATTAATTTGACACTTTTTCCGTTTTTCGTCCCATTATGAAACTTTAACGGCTTTATGTCCCGTGACTGCTGTTTACAAATATAGGTAGAATATGTATCATTTTATTATAAAATTTATCGATTGAAAAATCGACAAATAAAAAACAGGAGTAAATTATGGACAGCGAAAAGAAAGCATCCCGAGTCGAAAGACTCAAAAAAATGTTCGCACCCGGCCCTGAAGCAATGGACTACAAAGTCACTCCCGGCCTCGACACCATTCTCAAATGGTTCATGTTTACGGTCACGATTCTTGGAGTTTCCGTCTTGACGTCAAAATTCCAAGCCTACGCAAACATCCCCTTCAACATCGTTCTTGGCATCATCGTGTTGATCGCAATGAAACCCGTCTTCTTCGAGACGTTGAAACTCACAACGTTGCTCGTTGGCAGAACGATCGTTTTGTTTGCATGTTTCGGACTTCTCCCCGGTCAAATCTTCGTGGTCGTCGTCTTGGGACTTTACATCATCAACGTTTTGGAAGCAACCATGACCGACTTCTTCAAGAACAAGCAATACTTCAACGGTGTTTCCGGTCTCTTTATGGCAATCGGCGCATCTGCACTCTTCCTCGGCTCGACTTGGGGCACGACCGCAACTGCAAACTCTCCGATCTACTATATTGACGGTTTCTCCAATCTTGGCACGACTATCGAATACAACTTCGGTTACATCGCACAATTGGTAAACCAATTCCACGGCAATGTCACAAGCACCACGTCAGTCGGTCTCGCCATCACCGTCGCAACCATGATTGCATACACCATCTGGAACTGGCTCTTCGTCACCGGCGAATTCTCTTCCTCTGTTGCACTTATGCACATTGGTTTCTTGCTCGCTCCGATCATCGGCGTCTTCGTCGGTCCGCTCGTGGGCATGGGCAGATTCGGCATGGCTCCCGACCCGGGCCTCTGGCTCTTGTTCAGAGCAAGCACCCTCACCTTCGGCGGTATCATGCAAATCGGCGGCAAGAACTGGTTTGAACAAAACTTCTACTTCGAGAAGTTTGACAAAGCAGTCAACTACATCAAGAACAGCAAACCCATCCAAATCGTTTGCATGCTCATCTGCTGCTCTTTGATGACATTCGCAGTTGTCGCAGGCTTCGTCCCCGCAAAATAATAACAACTCGATTTGAAAAATCCAAAAGAGACGCTTATGCGTCTCTTTTGTTTTTTACCGTGAATGTTCACACCCAATAGTAACAATTTGCTTTCCTTTGCTTGCGAATAATATCGTCAAATCGTTGACTATTTCAAATTGAGTTGATATAATAGACAAGCATTCAATACTTAGGGGAGTGGCTCAATGGTAGAGCAACGGTCTCCAAAACCGTCGGTTGCGTGTTCGAGTCGCGTCTCCCCTGCCATGAAAAAGCACCTTTTAGGTGCTTTTTTTCTTGCAGTTTTTCCGTGACTCAAA